>CAZRFP010000219.1:0-6205 GCA_964599535.1 uncultured Planctomycetaceae bacterium | reverse complement strand
AGACGGTGGACCGCGTGTTCATCGGTCAGTCGTCCGACTCACTGCCGGCGTCGTCACGCGAACAGTTTTACGTCAGCGTTAGCCGCGGCCGTGAATGCGCGACCATCTACACGGACGACAAGGAAGCGCTGCTGGAGGCGGTGAGCCGGTCGGACGACCGCCTCACGGCGACCGAGTTCGTCGCCGGGCGCGACCTGCGCGAGCGGGCAACGACAATTCAGCGACTGGAACGGCTGGCCATCCCAGACACCGCGCGCGTCATGCACCAAGAACAGGAGCGAATGATCCATGAACGATAGCGCCGTGCTGCAACGCTACGTGACGAACCGGGATTCCCGCGTCGGTATTACTGCCGAGCACGCCGAACCGGACGCCTGCGACGACTTCGGCGCTTTCGGCTGGCTGCGCGGCATCCGCGACCGCGCCGTCATGCTGGAACTGCGTCGCAAGGACGGCGGCATCGTCGCCATCGGCTACGGCTGGCTGGAGAGGGTCGCCTTCGACCCGTCGGAAGGCATCACGCTTTCGGCGGGCGGACAGAAGATCCGCATCAAGGGGCGCAACCTCAACGCGGAGATTCGCCCCGCTGTCAGGCTCTTCGAGGGCATCGCCCGGCATCGCGTCACATGGGTGAGGGAGGCCGATCGCAGCACCGGGTTGCAGGCCGGCGACCGCGACACGGTGGTGGATTCGATCGAGTGGTGATCTGGACTGAAAGGAGCATAAAAGAAGGGCCACGGTGTTGCCGTGGCCCAGGAGAGTGTTTCGGTGCGGGTCTTGACGTCGCCCGCGGAGATGTGCGTCGAGCTAGAACACCTCCAGCACTTCAACTTGTCCGCTCGGCGGTGTCGTCGAGCAGTCGTGAGCAGAGCTCCATTTGCCGTCGTTGCAGGTCTGCGTGCAGTAGTACACCGGACGACCATTGTTGCCCTTCGTGCGGCACTGTTGCGTTGTACCGTTCGGTGAGCACGACTTGTTAACGTAGTCACCGCATATCTTGGTAGGCGTAGTAGTGCTCTGACCGATGACATCGGCTTCGATAGCAGAGCTCTCAAAGCCGATACCGAAGTCCAGCGCGTTGCCCTGGCTCGGTACGCCGGCGACGAATACGCCGGCTAGCGCGGCCAAGCACAGATATTTACAGTAGGTTGTATAGATAGTCATAATAATCCTCCTTCAATCGAGTTGTAGCTACAATGTCTCCATTGCACTTTCAGCGTAGCATGGCACTGTTACATATTTGTGGCACATTTATGACATATTTGTGACAGTTACACGCTCGCCCGCATCCGGCGAGTGGCTAACGCATTGAAGTGAAAGGGAAACCCGATCGGCGGTCCCGGGCGGGGTCTTCCCGGGAGGATCAGGGCATCAGTGTTGACCGGTCGCGCTGGCCGCGGCGTCTCCAGTGGGCAAGGGCGCTCTCGCGGTCCGGGAAGTCCTGCTCGCTGAACATGAGCCGGGAGTTGCCAATGGTGATCTCATCGCCGTCGGCGAGTTCTGATTCTCCTGTCAAGGGCCGCCCGTTGACGAGCGTGCCGTTGGCGCTCTTCATGTCCAGGACGACGTAGCGTCCGTCCGCCCAGCGGACCTGAGCGTGCTTGCGGCTGACCTGGTCGTCCACGATCTGGGCGGGGCTGCCCTCGTCGCGACCGATGACGAGCGTGCGCCTGCCGAGCGGGTAGTAGTCGCCGGCATGGGGACCGGTGGTGATGGTGAGCGAGGCCATCGGGTGTCTCCTGTGTTGCGATGCAGCAGTGTGTTCACCAAGCACGACGAGAGCGGGTGGCGCGGGTATCGAACACATACACTGGCCCGTCGTAGCTGCCGACTGCCAGACGCGTGCCGTCGGGGCTGAAGGCGAGGGTCCACAGGGTGCCCTCGTCCAATGGGCGGATGCGCATGATCGCGAGATTGGCGCCGGTGGCGGAATCCCACACGCGGACGGTGTCGTCCCTGCCGCACGTCGCGACGCGGGAACCGT
Source organism: uncultured Planctomycetaceae bacterium (assembly GCA_964599535.1). Taxonomy (GTDB): domain Bacteria; phylum Planctomycetota; class Phycisphaerae; order UBA1845; family UTPLA1; genus JADJRI01. The sequence goes on along the minus strand of CAZRFP010000219.1, from coordinate 4,221 downwards.
CGTGGGAGAACGCCGCATCAAGGACTTCCTCGATGTGGCCGCGAAGGTCGGTAATGTGCTTCCCGTCTGATGCATTCCAGACCTGGACGAGCGGTCCATCGCGCGTGATGACCATCCGACCATCGGGCGAGAAGAGAGGCGCTCCCGACCCCGACTTGCGGTCGTTCCATCGTGCGAGTTCACCGAGCATCCTCCCTGTCGGCACCTCCCAGAGCCGAACCGTGCGGTCCGCTGCGACGGTGGTGATGCGGTTGTTCGAGGGGCTGAACACGATGAAACCCTGGTGCTCAGTCGGACCGTCCAGCCGCGTGGTTTCCTGCCCGGTCGCGGCGTCAAGGACACGCCATCCTCGTTCATCGGTCACGCCGATGAGTGATGCGTCGGGGCTCAGTTCGATGCCTGTGCCATCGGGCACGCCGGCACGCTCCATGAGCACGGCGCCGGAGGCAAGATTGACCAGTCGTAGGAGGCCATCACTGAACTCGATGAGTGCGCGCGTCCGGTCTTCGCCAAAGTGGAGACGCTTTATCGTCCGTGAATCCGGGATGTCGAATGGCAGCGGCACCTCCTGTCCGGTCTCAATGTCCCACACATGCACGGTCCCCTGGTCGCTTTCCCAAGTCAGCACACGCGTGCCGTGAGCAATGAGGACCGGCTGCCTGCCGGATGAAATGCTGCGAGCCGGAACATCATCATGCCTGAGTCGTGCGACCAGCGCGCGGGATTCGGCGTCCCACACGTACACATTCCCCCAGTCGTCGCCAGACAGCAGTCGTCGGCCGTCGGCGCTGAACTCAAGGTGGTCCACGCCGCCGTTCTCGTACTGGTCAACTGGCGCCAGGAGCACGGCCGGATTGACGTGGGCTGCCGGGCCGGCATTCCAGAGGCGGACCGTGCCGTCGTAGGAGGCGGTGATGATCCGCTGGCCATCGGGACTGAACGCGGCGTCGTGAATCCACTCGCTGTGACCTTGGAGCTGCGCAAGAAGGCGGCCGGACTTGGCGTCCCGCAGTTGTGCGGAGGGGCCGGCGGTCGTTAGGACCATGCCTCCATCCGGTGAGAAGCCGCTGCCGAACCCGCCGGGTTCGCCGTTGTCGAACGCGGCGAGGAGCTGTCCAGTGGTCGCGTCCCAGATGCGGCCGTCGCCCTGCCAAGAGACCGTGAGGATGCGATCACCGTCGGCGGAACATGTCGCGCTGACGACATTGCTCCGGTGGCCTGCCAGCACCGCGAGCAACTCGCCGGTTGCGGCGTTCCAGAGTCTCGCTGTCCGGTCAGCGCTGCCGGTGATGACGCGAGCGCCATCCGGTGAGAAGCGGGCGGTCAGTACGTCGTCGGCATGTCCGGTGAACGTGGTGAGCACTTCCCCAGAGGATGCGTCAATGACGGTGGCAGCGTGCTGACCGCTGTCGGTGAGAATGCGTCGGCCGTCTGATGACCAGACCGCGAAGGAGCCGTAGGAGCGCTTGCCGCGTGGGGGAAGCGTCGTGATGAGTTCGCCGGTTCCGGCGTTCCACACTTGGCGAAACGCTTCGCCGCTGCCCTGGGTCAGCAGCCGAGTTCCATCCGGGGAGAACCATGCCCGGTTCGCCTGATCGGCGGGGATTTCCACGAGCGTGCGCCCGGATGTGGCGTCGCAGATACGCACACCGACCCTCGTGCAGATGGCGACGCGCGCGCCGTCGGGGGAGAATGCCGCGCCGTAGCTTTCGCCCGGCAGCGTCAGCACGCCCTCACCCGTGGCGGCATCCCACAACTTGACGGCGGCATCGCGCAGGCCGGTAGCCGAACCCCAGTTCCCCGTCGTGACGATTCGGCTGCCGTCGGGCGAGAACCAGGATTGCGGCGAGCCGTATGAGGGAGGCGTCGCTTCGTGGATCACCAGATCGCTCGTGTCCGACTTCGCGTTCAGGTAGTTCCATTCCCAGCCCCGAAGACGCTCCGGGCAGGCGTCGAGCCGCTGCCGCGCGGAGTAGGGGTCGCTCGCCGCCGCCAGAAGGTTGGCGACGTAGGCGTTCTGCTCGGCGGCGCGGCGCTGGGTGTCGGCTTCGGTTCTCGCCTGCGCTTCGGCGTCGCGTGCGGCCTCCGCTGTCACCGCTGCCTGCTGGGCGGCCTGCCGGTGCTTCGATTCCAGAGCGAACCCTACGCTGGTCGTGATGGTTCCCAGCACCAACACCGCGGCGACGGCGCCGGCGGCGGCGACGCGCCCCTTGTGCTTTCGGACGAACTTGCGCACGCGGTACATCGCGCTCGGCGGCGCGGCGGTGACCGGCTCACCGGACAGGTGCCGCTGCACGTCCCCGGCCAGTTGGCTCGGCGACTCGTATCGCCGGGCGCGGTCCTTGTCGAGCGCCTTCATCACGATCCAGTCGAGTTCGCCCCGGATGAGCGTGCCGAGCCGGCCCGGCTCCGCCCCGCGCGCGGTGGCGGCCGTGGCAAGGGTGCGCAGGTCGCGGGAGAGACGCAGGCTCGGCGCGGGCGGGTCTTCCTCCTTGATGATCCGTTGCATCTCGGCGTACGCGGCCGAACGAAGGCGCTCCGCGTCGAACGGCGTTGCGCCGGTCAGCAGCTCATAAAGCAGAACGCCCAGCGAGTACACGTCGGTCCGGGTGTCGATATCGGGCGAACCCTCGGCCTGCTCCGGGCTCATGTACTCGGGCGTGCCGATCAGTTGGCGGTGCTCGGTGAACAGCGTCTTCTCCGTCAGCCGCGCGCCGGTCGCCTTGGCGATCCCGAAGTCGATGACCTTGGCGAAGGGCCTGCCGTCGCTCATGCACACGAGCACGTTGCGCGGCTTGAGGTCGCGATGCACGACGCCCTTGGTGTGGGCGTGCTGCACGGCCGCGCAAACCTGCGCAAAGAGGTGGAGTCGCTCCGGCACGCTGAGCTTGTGGGCGTCGGCGAACTCGGTGATCGGGTCGCCCTTGACGTATTCCATGACGAAGTAGGGACGCCCGGATTCAGTGGCGCCGGCGTCGAGCACCTTGGCGATGTTCGGATGGTCCATGAGCGCGAGCGCCTGGCGCTCCTGCTCGAAGCGCGCGACGACCTGCCGTGTATCCATGCCCAGCTTGATGACCTTGAGCGCCACGCGCCTGCGAACCGGCTGGTCCTGGTCGGCCATGAAAACGACGCCAAAGCCGCCTTCGCCGATCAGCTGAAGCAGCTTGTACGGTCCGATGCGCGTGCCGGGGCGCTCGGAGAGGGGCGCGGCGGCGACCGTCGCCATGAACGCATCGGATCGGGTGGGTTGTGACAGAAACGGGTCGTCGGATTCCGCGGTTGCGATGAGCGCCTCGACACGCTTGCGAAGCGCGCCGTCTGAGTTGCACCGCGCCGTCAGCAGGGCGGAACGGTTCTCCGGTGCCGCCTGGATGATTTCGTCAAACAGTTCTCGAACGCGCGCCAGGTCCTGGTCCATTGCTGGAACCTCCTATGACTCGCGCTCGAGAGCCTCCTTGAGCCAGGACCGCGCGAATGTCCATGCCCGCTTCACCGTGGGCTCCGACACGGCCAAGGCCCGTGGCGTCGCCTCGATGCTCAAGCCGGCGAAGTACCGCAGGCGAACGACCGTCGCCGCCTGCGGGTCGGCGCTCTCTAAGCGGGAGATGAACTCGTCGAGGATCAGGAATCCGGCGCAATCTTCGTCGGACGCCGGATCGGGGAGCTCGGTGAGCCGGAGGGCGGCCCTTCGCGCCCCCGGCCCGCCCCGGCGGACGGCACACCGTGCCCTGGCGTGGTCGATGAGAATCCGTCGCATCGCCTCGGCCGCCGCGGCGTAGAAGTGAGCCTCGGCCGCCCAGGGAACGCGCCGCCCGCCGGCCAGACGGAGGTATGCCTCGTGGACCAAGGCGGTGGCGGAGAGCGTGTGACCGGGACGCTCAGAGACGAGTTGCTGCTGGGCAAGCGCCCGCAACTGGTCGTAGACCGCGACCATCAGGTCCTCCGGCGCGGTCAGCTTCGGCTCGCTTGCCGCCAGGGAATGATCGTGGTGATCGCGTTCCGCCATGCCCTTGATCGTAACCGGCGGGTCAGCCGTAGCGAAGCACGAAACGCTTCAGCGTCCGCGGCCGTGCGTCCGGCGCTGGTCCTCGGCCGCGTGCTTGCGGTTCAGGTCACGGAGCAGGGGCTGAAGCACCTGCATGACCGACGCCGCGGCCATCACTCCCATGCAGACCATCGCGACCTTGTTGAAGACGACGGCGTCGGAGGCCGGCGCGC
>CAZRFP010000218.1:0-6223 GCA_964599535.1 uncultured Planctomycetaceae bacterium | reverse complement strand
CGACGCACTGACTCGACCGGGCTTGGCCTCGGTCACTTCCTTTCGGGCCTTGTCGGATTCCGCCCTGTTAAATGAGCTGCGCGCCTTCTCTAGATCGTTTCGCGAACGCTTCGGCCAAAACAGCGGACCTTCCGCCGAACTCTGGAAATACGATCCGCTCGACCACGGCATGAGGCGGTGGGAGTATCCGTTTCTTATCGAGCGATTGAGTGAACACAACGCGCGGTCTCAATCAGCTGCGCCCGCGATTCTCGACGCCGGCGCGGGCCTGACGTGCGTTCCATACTTCATTGCGGAAATGTTTGACGATGCCCGCGTGATGGCGTGCGACATGGACGAACGCCTGCCCGCCGTGTTTGACGCGGTCAATCGCGGGGCGACGCGGCCGGTCGAATTCACGCCGGCCGATCTTCGCCGGCTGCCGTATGAGGATGCTTCGTTGGATGTGGTCTATTGCATTTCCGTTCTGGAGCATACAAAGAATCTCGATCAGATCATTGCGGAGTTTCATCGCGTGCTCCGTCCGGGCGGCCGATGCATCATCACGTTTGACATTTCGATCGACGGGCGGACCGATGTTGATCCGGCGAGTGCCGAGGCGCTTCTCCATGCGTGTGCCGGCCGATTGAGCGGGGTGCCGCTTGATTCGCTGCTTCCGCTGCGTGATCGTCTGGACGGCACGGGCGTGTTGACGACCGGCTATCTGCGGCGGCACGAGCCGCGTCTTTTACCGTGGCACCTGACGCCACGAATGATCTTGGGTGCAATTCGGCGGCTGCGCATTCCGCGGGCGCCGTTTTTCGAGATCGCCGTTTGCGGGCTGGACATGTTTCGGTCGGTCGATGACGCCCGCGAGTAATGCGATAATGCGGCATTGGAATTCGCCGCGTACGCGATTACACTGCAGCTTTGGAGTGAATATGTCGAACGAACAGGCCGTCGTCGTTTTGAACCGCCTTCTCGCGGCGGAGTTTGAAAGCGTCGTGCCGCGCCTCGCGCAGGCCGGACCTTATGTCAGCCTGTCTACGACGAATGACCGCGCGGAGATCGACGCCATCCTTCGCGACATCCAGACGCATAAGCGCGAACTGACGGAACTGATACTCAAGCTTCGCGGTTCGCCGGCGCCGCGGCGCTACGCCACCGACACTGGCGGTATGCACTACGTCAAACTCTCGCATCTCATGTATGAGGTCATCGCCGGGCTGCGCGAATTGATCGCTTTGTACGAGTCTTCCGCCGGGACAACGAACAACAGCGAAGCCGACGCGCTGATCTCGCGCATACTGGATCGCTATCGAAAGCACCTTTCCACGCTGGATCGCATTCACGGCGCGCCGGTCAGTAAAACAGCGTGACGAGCAGATGCGGCTCCTTTGTTTTCCCTTCAAATATGCCGACGGTCGACGAGCTGGTTTTGATATAGATGTCCGGATGGCCGTCGATCCATTCGTTGATCTGTTCATCCATGTGCGCCAGTCCTGCAGCCGTGAGCTTGCCGTGAAAGGTGCGGCATCGCGTCGCACCTTGCTCCGGCGGGGCGATCGCGCGCTTGAAGTTGGCATCGCGGTGTACACCGGCCAAAGTGCTCGCTTCCGAAAAGCTGCGAATCTGATGATGTGGTCGATCTTCGACGCCGTCGTCGATCAGCGAAAGCGACTCTTCGGCTTCGTCTTTTCCTTTCTTCTCCGGCGGAAAATAGACGGTCCCCTGCGAGCCGTTGTCATCGTCGTTTGACGCGGCATGAAGCGAGTCCGAAGTGCCGACGCGCGATGACGGCTCGCCGTGAGTAGCGCCCGCATGGGCCTGGGCTGATCGGGCGCGCATCAGTTCTTCGCGCTTCCGCGCGATGCACTCAGGACACAGCAGAATGCCGCCCACCAGGCCGGCCTGTCGGGCCAGTATCTGGTTCGGGGTGATCTGCCCGTTACAACCTTCGCATGTCTTGTTGTTGGAACCGTCGGCCATGGCGCAACCTCCGAAGCGACCGTTTCCGGTCTGGATACATGCAGCCCCCGGCGCGGTCATTCGAAGATTCGAGAGACGCCGCTCGATGGGCAGCGGGCCGCGCCGGACCAAGAACAGAACGGCAAAGTGTCATGGCGCCTGCTCAAACCAAGCCGTCGTCGCCATGCTCTGCCAAACGGTAGTATAACCGCTCTCCCGGCCGCCGTTCAATCAGGATCGGTGCGATTGCCGTGGCTGAATCGACGCGATTGCAGGCTAAGACGCAGGTTTATTTGCTCAAATCCGACTCACACGTTGATACCACCGGCCACGGCCAGCAACGCGACAATGCCCATGTATCCAACCGATAAGCCTCCGATGACGACGCCAGTGACCGCCTTTGCAGGCGACGACTCCTCGGCCGTGAGCAGCGGCATGGTCGCGCCGAGGACAAGTGCGCCAATGGCCGGCAGCGGCAATGCCCAGGCGGCGACATCCACGACGCCAATGACGACGAGCACGCCGATCGCGGCGAACTTGTACAATCGATGAACCAGTGCGACCTTTCGGCCCGCGATCAGAAGAGGCGTCATGAGGCTCGCGCCGGCAATAACGGTCCAATACCATTCCCAGCCGATCGGCGGGGCGTGCAGCGCAAATACGTGATACACCGCGCAGAACCAGGCGAACAAGACGATCAACTCACGTCCAATGCCGAAGCGATTGGACACGAGCCGGTCGATAAACGTACGCGCCCCATCGACGGCCCGCAGATCGGGCAATACGCCGGATGTATCCTCGACAGCCAGTTTGTTTGAGACGATCCCGCCGCCGATGACATCTTGCAAGTCCAGACGCAGTCGATACTCCCCTAATGTGAGTGAATCGGTCGGCTTGAGTTTGCCAGTCGAGATGCGCAACTGGCCGATCCACGTGCCGGCCTCGGTTTGTAAATCCTCGATCTGCACGGCCCCGCGCTGCGTCAGCTTCAAGCGGCAGTGTTCCATTGCCAACGTGTTGCTCTCGAGCGATAGCCAGCAATTGCCGGAGGTGCCGATGATCAGGTCCTGGCCGACCGGCAGCACGAAGCGTTCGCCCACCCAATAGGGTCCGTCCATGACGGTCAACAGCGCGCGGTATCGTCCGCGCTGCGAGTCGCTCAACTCGATTTGTATGTCACGCCCGCACTTGGGGCACTGAAACGTGACAACAAGCTCAAGTTGCTCGCAATCCAGCGGGTATCCGCAGGGGCAACAAAGCAGTAGCGCCATTTATTCTCGCGACCTGTTCGATTCGGACACATGTTGCAGCGGCTCGATTCCGCCCGACGCGAATCCAGAGAGCTTCCTGTCGAATGATTATAACTTCCGCCCGATGATTCGGTAGCATCGCGCAATTCCGTACGCCGGCCGCCCTGCGTAGATTCATATTCGTCCGAAATCCCGTCGGAGATTCCGCTCTTAATCTGACCATTTCGCATGGCCGATACTTGTTACGAAGCTGCGCGCGACGTACGCGCGGCAGATTCTGCGCGGGAAGGGCAATGATCTACGCGGCAATGTGCTTATGGCTTCTCGTCGCATGCTCGATGGCGTGGGGGGTCTATTGCATCTGGAGCACGATGGTCAAGCCGCGAACGCTAGATATCGTGCTTCTACCCGGCACGGCCATCGCCCAGATTGGCCGCACGGTCGCATTGCTGGTCACCGGGGCGAAGTTCAATCCGAAGGCCGCGCCGACACCGGACAAGAAGGACGCCAAGCCGTTTGACGGTCCGATCTATGAGCCAAGCCTGCCGGTTTTCGGACCCATACTTGCCGGCTTTTTCCCGCTTTTCTTCACGATGGTCGCGCTCGTCGCGGTGCTGACGCGGTTGGGCGAGCCGGTCGTCACGTCGATACCCAAAGATCAGGTCGCTACGGAAGTTCCTGTTACATTATCGGTCTTCTGGAGTCAGGTCCGCGGTCTCATTACGCTCGCCGAAACCACGCTTGACGCGCTGCGCAATGCGGAGATGGTCAACTGGCGCGTGCTGCTGCTGACTTATCTGCTGGCGTCCCTGTCGATTCGGCTGTCACCATTCCGCGGAAACGCGATGGGCATGTTCGGTTCGATTCTCATTGCATGCGCCGCAGTCGCACTGATCGGCACGCTGACGACGCGGCCGGCCGAGATCATCGAGCAGGGCTGGCCGCTCATCAGCGCGACGCTGGGAATGCTCGTGCTGCTTCTGATCGGTACGTTGATCGCGCGCGGTGTTTTCTCGACGCTGCGTATGTTGGCCCAATGGCAGTGACTCCCCAAAAGGGCGATTCTCATGCACGATTCCGCTTCGCGCGTCGAACCACGCACATCCGACTTTCGACACAAAATTGTCTCGGCCGAAGCGCTCGCTGCGATCCTGCGAAACGTGCGTCATCGCGATGACCATGGCCGCGCGCCGGTTGTCGTCCAGTGTCACGGCTGCTTCGACATCGTTCATCCGGGGCATGTGCGGTACCTGCAATTCGCCCGCTCGCAGGGCGATGTTCTCATCGTTTCGATCACGGCCGATGCCGACATCAGCAAAGGGGCGCAGAAGCCGTACGTCCCGCAGGAGCTTCGCGCCGAAAGCCTCGCCGCGCTGAGCATCGTCGATTACGTCACGATTGATCCGAATCCGACGGCCGTCGAAATACTCACGGCGCTGCGGCCGGATGTTTATGTCAAAGGGCGCGAGTACGCCGCGAGCGATGATCCGCGATTTATTGCTGAACGTTCGGTCGTCGAGTCGAACGGTGGGCGCGTCGTCTTTTCGAGCGGAGACGTTGTGTTCAGCTCCAGCAAGCTGGTCGAAATGATGCAGCAGGACGCGGCGTTCGAGAACGAACGTCTCGCGATGGTTTGCCGGCGCCACGATGTCAGCGCGGAACGACTGATGTCGATTCTGTCGCGCGCGAAGGGCCTGCGCGTGCTAGTCGTCGGCGATCTTGTCGTGGATCGATATGTACAGTGCGACGCATGCGGCATGTCGAACGAGTCGCCCATGATGTCGCTGCGCCGGCTCGACGAGCGAGATTATCTCGGCGGCGCGGCCGCCGTGGCGATGCACCTTGCGTCCGTCGGGGCGAGGCCGGTACTGGTGACGGCATCCGGTCGCGGACCGCTTTCGCGCTGGGCGGATGCCGCGCTGGCGTCGGGGGGCGTCGAACTGCGGCGGATCGAGCAACGTGACGATCTGCCGCTGGTCACGCGATTTCTCGTGGACGATCAAAAGGTGATGAAAGTCGCCGCCGGCCGTCCGTCGCCGCTGGATTCGTGCCGAGAACGCTCGGCGATCAAAACGATCGAGGCCGCCGTGAATGATGCCGACGCCTGCATTCTCCATGACGCCGGTCAGGGCATGTTGTCGCCCGGCGTGTTGAAAGCGGTGACGAGGGACCTGCGATCGCGCGTGGCGTTTCTCGCCGGCGGCGCGGGCGAAGCGCAAACCGATGCGTTCAACTGTTGCGATGCCGATCTGATCTGCTGCTCCGAGCGGCGGTTGCGCTCCGCGATGAGCGACGCCGAAGGCAGCTTGTCAACTCTGGCGTATCGGGCCATCGAAAAATCCGAGACAAAGCAACTGATTGTGACGGTCGCCAAGCGCGGACTTGTCACCTTCGATCGTCCGTCGCACGATCGGGCTGCGGCGGCATGGCGCGGTCGATTGCTCAGCGAATATCTGCCGTCATTCGCCACGCGCGTCGTTGATCGCCTTGGCGGAGGTGACGCTGTTCTGGCATTCTCGGCGCTGACCCGGGCGCTCGGCGGCAGCTTGATGCAGGCCGCCTACCTCGCCTCACTGGCGGCCGCGCTGTCGATCGAGCGCATGGGTCCGACGGCCGTCAGCGCCGGCGAGCTGCGCGCCCGAGTCGATTGCCGTTCGGAACTGCAGCGTACGCCCAGTTTCGACGGCGAGCGGCACACGCTCAACGCATCCACATGGGTACGTAACGATGAACTGCAGCCCGTATGAGTGCTCTCTGATCATTCCGACGCGCAATCGGCGCGAGGTACTCGCGTCCACGCTGGATCGCATCACGGCGCTTCCTGACAGTCCATTTGAAGTCATCGTCGTCGACAATGGCTCGACCGAAGACATGGGCGCGCTGCGGTCGCGATTCCCATCCGTCCGTTGGGTTGCCCTGAAAGACAATCTTGGCGCGGCGGCGCGCAACGTCGGTGCACAAGCCGCGTGTGGCCGTATACTGTTCATGCTCGATGACGACAGTTGGCCTGAGCCGGGCGTCATTTC
>CAZRFP010000217.1:0-6242 GCA_964599535.1 uncultured Planctomycetaceae bacterium | reverse complement strand
AGTGCAAAAACCGCGTTCGCGGGCGTAATTCAGTGGTAGAATGCCAGCTTCCCAATTCCATCCGCCGCAACTTAAGCGAGTCAAAAACCGCATTGACGCTATCAGGAACGCGAGTTTTCGGGTAGAGTCAGGATCGCCAGATCGCCTAAGTTGTGCGGTCTCGATCTCTTAAGTTGTGAATGCTGAAATTCAAATCGGCTTCTGAGATCTTACTGCATCATTCACTCGCTCACGAATCGATACCCCACGCCGACTTCGGTTTGCAGATGCTTGGGTTGGGTCGGATTGCTCTCCAGCTTCAGTCTGAGCTGCCGAACGAACATGCGCAGATAGGTCGAGTCCTCCGCGTGGCCCGGCCCCCAGACTTCGCGAAGGAGTTGACGGTGCGTCATGACCATGCCCGCGTGGCGTGCGAGCGTGGTCAGCAGCTTGTATTCGAGCGGTGTCAGGTGCACTTCTTGTCCGCCCTTGGTGACGACCCGGCGATGCAGGTCGATCGTGATGTCTCCAGCGACAATCGTCGGGTTGGCTGAAGGTTGAGACTGGCTGGCGGCGTGACGAAGCGCGACGCGGATTCGGGCAATGAGCTCGCCCACGTTGAAAGGCTTTTGAACGTAATCGTCGGCACCGGCGTCGAGCGCCAAGATCTTGTCCTGTTCCTGGCCGCGCGCTGACAGAATGATGATCGGCACGCTGGACCACTCGCGGACGCGCCGGACGACTTCGATCCCGTCGAAATCCGGCAGGCCCAGGTCAAGGATGATGACGTCCGGTCCGCTTTGCGAGGCTTCGAGAAGGGCACGCTGAGCCGTCTCCGCCTCGATCAGGCGCCAGCCGGCGGCTTCCACTGCAGGCCGAAGAAAGCGCCGGATGGGCAGCTCATCTTCCACAACCAGGACGCAGGCCGGTGTGCTGGTCACTTTGTTGCCTCCGGCGTCGGCACGCGTAAGGCCTGATCCGATGGGGCGGCTTGACCGGCCGCGCTAAGTCCCGCAGGCGCTGCGGCGGGTACGGGAAGGGTGAACCAGAAGCGAGCGCCACCCTCTCGCCGGTTTTCCATGCCGATCTGGCCACCGTGCAACCGTACCACCGCTTCGCAGATCGCCAGCCCCAACCCGGTGCCCGAGCGATCACACGCCGGGCGAAGACGCACGAATCGGCGAAAAATCGCCATCTCGGTGCCCGGTTGTAGCCCAGGTCCTTCATCGATCACCTCGACGAGGACGCCAGGGGCAACGGCGCTTGCAGCGACGGTGACTGTTGTTTGCGGCGGCGTGTATCGGGCCGCGTTTTCCAAGAGATTCGCCAGCACTTGCTCGATCAGCGGGCCGTCCACATGGATAAGCGGCAGATCTTCCGGAATAACTGTGATCACACGGCGCGGTTGCAGGATCGAATTGAGTCGAGTCAATGCCGCACCAACCAGTTCGTCCAGCGGGTACCAATCCCTTTGCAGCCGAAAGCCGGTCGCCTCCAGCCGCGTCATGTCGAGTAGCTTGCCAACAAGCTGATTCAGCCGGCCGGCCTCCTCTGCGATGGACTGCGCCAACTCGCGTCGTGCTTCTGCCGTCAGTTGAGCCGGTTCATCGACTAGGGTGCTCGCCGCACCGGCGATTGCGGCCAACGGCGTGCGAAGATCGTGCGAGACGCAGCTCAAGAGGGAGCTGCGGACATGCTCCGTCTCGACTTCTCGACGAGCCGCCTCCGCCTGCGACGCGAACGCCGCTCTCTCCATCGCAATGGCAAGCTGTGTCGCGAAGGTTTCCAGCATGTGTCTCTGGTCGGGTTCCAGCGGCGGTTCTGGGCGGCGTGGACGAAGTGCGAGAACACCGAGCGCTTTCCCGGATGCGAATAGAGGCAAGTAGATCGCTTGCGAGGCCGGCAGCGTATCTGTGCTCCAGCCCGCCCACTGCCCGTGCTCGAACACCCACTGCGCTGCGGTTCGCTCATTCGTGGGTTCGGCCGCAAACTGACCCGACACGGCAATGACACCGAGGCGTCCGGTTGAATCCGGCCCGAGGATGACGGTATCACCCTCGAAAACATCGGCGACGTGCTTTGCGGCGACCTTGGCGAGCGCCTCGATGCTGGCAGCGGCCGCAAGCTGACGGCTCATGAAATACAGGGCGAACGTGCGGTGGTAGCGCGTTCGTATGCTCTCCGCCTGCCGCCGGACTCGCTGCGCTAAACCGCTCACTACGAGGGCCGTGATGAGGAGGGCGATGAAGGTGAAAAAGAGGGACGGATCATAGATCACAAACGTGTAGTACGGCTCAGTGAACAGGAAGTTGAACGACAGCGCCGCAAGCACGGAGGCCAGCACCGAAGATCCCGCCGAATACCGCGTGGCTACGAATACCATGCCGGCGAGGAAGATCATCGTGTGATTGGCGGCATGCAGATACGGATGGGCGAAGGTGGCCAGGATGACGCACAGGCCAACCGCGGCCGTCGCCGCCGCGTACTCCCGCCAGTTCGCATGGCGACGCTCCCCGCGCGCACGAACGGCCATGACGTCCTCGGGCTCACCCTTCACGACATGAATATCAATCTCGCCGCTACGGCGGATTAACTCATCGACAATGGAGCCGCGTAGCCACTCGCGCCAACGAGGCAGCGCCGTCTTGCCAATGACGATCTTCGTGACGTTGTGGCGCACGGCGTATGCCAGGAGCTCATCAACCACGCGATCGCCTGAAATGACGGTTGGTTCACCGCCAAGTTGCTCCGCGAGTTTCAGGTTCCGCCTCACCTGCGCCGCGGCAACTTCTGATTGACCGGGCGGCTCGACGCTGACCGCCAACCACTCGGCTTGCACGGCTGCTGCCATGCGGCGGGCAATGCGGATCACGCGAGCCGAGAGTGGACTGGGACCGACGCACACGAGGATCCGCTCGGCCGTCGCCCACGGCCGCGTCTCGCCGCGCCCGGCGCGCTCCATGCGCACCTGCTCGCCAACCCGGGCTGCGGTCTCACGCAGCGCCAACTCCCGCAGGGCAACGAGATTTTCTCGGCGGAAGAACTTCTCCGCGGCGCGCTGCACTTGGTCGGCGACGTAGACCTTCCCCTCATTGAGCCGCTGGAGCAGGTCGTCCGGTGGAATGTCCACCAATTCGATCTCATCGGCGCGCTCGATGATCGAATCCGGGATCGTCTCCTTGATCGGTATGCCCGTGATTTGCGCGACGACGTCATTGAGCGATTCGATGTGCTGAACATTGACCGTCGTGTAAACGTCGATGCCGGCGTCGAGGATCTCTAGCACGTCCTGGTATCGCTTGGCATGGCGGAGGCCTTCCGCGTTCGTGTGGGCGAGTTCGTCGACGAGGACTAGACCGGGCTTCCGGGCGAGCACAGCATCGAGGTCGAGCTCGCGAAGCCTTACGCCGCGATACTCGGCCCAGCGCGGCGGCAGCTCCTCCAGGCCCTCTTTGAGGCCGTCCGTCTCCGGCCGTCTGTGGGTCTCAATGTAGCCCGCGACGACATCCGTACCGGAACGCCGCCGTTCCTGCGCCTCCTGGAGCATGGCGTAGGTCTTGCCCACCCCAGCGCACATGCCGAAGAAGACCTTCAGGCGGCCACGGCGCGGCTGCGGCTCCGCTGCTTGGGCGCGGGCGAGCAGGGCATCGGGATCAGGCCTTTGGTCGGTCACATTCTCGACTCCGTTGCCGGCTGCACGCGCGGCCGCAACCCGAGGCTGAGTACATCTTCGAGCAGTACCTGCCGCCAGCCATCAGCCGTTGCGATCGCGACCGTATTATCGTCAACGCGGACCTGCATGTCATCGGGCCGGAGCACCTTCAGGCGGCTGCCGTCACGAAGCCAGAGGTCGATCGGGCCGAAGCGTTGCGGGATGAGGTGGCACTGGAGCCATTTGTCCAGGTTCTCGATGTCCAGCATGAGCAAACCCCGGTCAGACTGCAAACGTCCCGCCTACGCCCCAAGGAGTCCCTCGGTGAGAAGTGTCAATGGGATTTGCAGCAGTCCGGTCAGCAGGAACACGATGATTTCGAACAATACGTCGATCCAGAACATGCGATGCCTCCATTGATCACCATCGGAAAGAGATGCCTACTCCGACGAAATAGTCGGGGGCCTGCTCGTTCAGCCCCACGCCGGCGCTGAAGTCGAGTTGGCAGTTGTCACTCAAAAGGAACGCAAAGCCGCCGTCCATGTTGTGCGCGCAGTCCTCATACCTCGCGCCCGGAAAAATGCCGAAGTATTCGACAAACGTACTCAGTCGATCTGTCCATGCGTAGGACAGACCGGCCGAGCCGGCCGTCTGAAAGTAGCGTTCACCATCGCTGACGGGCACGGCCGCGATGCCCACCCCGTAAAGCCGCAGTTTCTCGGTCAGCGCCCAGCCGTATGCAAGGCGCGCGTCGGGAACGACATCCCCGGCGGTCTTGCTGTTGGAGCCGACGGGTATAGACAGATTGGTGAGGAACGTCAGGTCGGGAACAAAGCCGTCGTTCTTCACGATCTGCGTGCGAAGACCGAGCGTCATATCGCCGGCGCCGTCGTCGTGATCCCGCGCGTGAAAGCGGCGGCCGGTGCGGGGCGATTCGGCAATCAACCGAGACTCCGTCGCGGAAAACCCGTTCCACAGCGTGCGTAATTCCAGGTTGTCGAGCAGTCCGATGCGGAAATTTGTTTGCGCGAATGCGTGATCCTGCTTTCGCACGCCGTCACCGCTGTCCTCGGTGTAGGTGTAGCCCAGTTCAATCTGCATGTGCCCGCGCGGCACGACCGAGGTCGTGTCCGCGAAGCCGGGACGGTCGGTCGAGAGGGTCCCTTCCAGCGGGGCGGGCGACGGCCAAAAGAGAAACCCGCCCACCGGCTCTTGCGCCGACTGCGGATGGTGGGGTGGAGTCGAAGGCTGGGTGGTCGCGTCCTCCCGAGGGGGCCGAGTCGACGTTTGCGTCATGGGCACAGAGGCGATGTCTTGTGCCGAGGCCGCGTGGGTCGATGCGATAGCGATTGCCGCGCAAAAGTAAACACGTCGGCGCATGAAACTTTCCTCACGCCAACCGCAGGGCGATCAAGAGCACGTCAATCAGCTTGATTCCGACAAATGGCGCGATAAGTCCGCCGACGCCGTAGAGCAGCATGTTGTGCGTCAACAGCTTCGTGGCTTTCGCAGGCCTGTATTTCACGCCGCGCAAGGCCAGCGGGATCAGCGCAATGATGATCAGCGCATTGAAGATCACCGCGGACAGAATCGCGCTTTGCGGCGTGGCAAGGCCCATGATGTTCAATTTGCCCAGCGCCGGATAGGTACTCACGAAAGCGGCCGGGATGATCGCGAAGTACTTTGATACATCATTGGCGATGCTGAACGTCGTCAGCGCGCCACGTGTGATAAGCAGTTGCTTGCCGATCTCGACCACCTCGATCAGCTTGGTCGGATTGCTGTCGAGGTCCACCATGTTGCCGGCTTCTTTCGCCGCCTGTGTTCCGGTGTTCATCGCTACTGCGACGTCCGCCTGCGCCAGTGCCGGCGCATCGTTCGTCCCGTCGCCGCACATGGCGACCAGCCGGCCACCGGCCTGGTTTTCGCGGATGAGCTTGAGCTTAGCTTCGGGCGTGGCCTCCGCGAGGTAGTCGTCTACTCCCGCCTCAGCGGCGATCGACGCCGCAGTGAGCGGGTTGTCTCCGGTAATCATGATCGTCTTGATGCCCATGCGTCGGAGTTGCGCGAAGCGTTCTCGGATACCGCCCTTCACGATGTCCTTCAGATGGATGCCCCCCAAGACCCGAGCCTGGCCGTTCTGGCTGGACGCTACGACAAGCGGCGTGCCACCCTGTTTGGCGATGGCGTCGACAGCCGTGCGCACGCTCGTGGGCAAGCTGCCGCGCTGGCTCTCCACAAACCGCTGAATCGCGTCGGCCGCGCCCTTGCGTATGGCCGTGCCGTTAAGATCGACGCCGCTCATACGACTCTGCGCGGTGAACGGCACGAAATGGGCGTGCAGTTTCTCCACGTCGCGCCCGCGAAGGCCGTACTTCTCCTTCGCAAGCACAACGATGCTTCGGCCCTCTGGCGTTTCGTCTGCCAGTGATGCAAGCTGCGCCGCGTCGGCGAGTTCTTCCACGCGCACGCCATCTGCTGGAATGAATTCCGTCGCCTGCCGGTTGCCCAGTGTGATCGTGCCGGTCTTATCCAGAAGCAGCGTGTCAACATCGCCGGCCGCCTCGACGGCCCGACCGGACATAGCGATGACATTAGCCTGGATCATGCA
>CAZRFP010000216.1:0-6242 GCA_964599535.1 uncultured Planctomycetaceae bacterium | reverse complement strand
GGCGTAGAATCTTCGGAAAAGAAATGGCTTAGACTCTGCGAGCGGATGTGCGCGTCATACGCCGGCGCGTTCGAGGTCGGCGTCGAAGACTCGCAATTGCAATCGGATTTCCCGATCACAGACAAACTCCTAAAGAAAGCAGCCGACGAGGATTCGATTGCCTATTTCGACAAGTTCATCCACTCCGGCGGCGAGACGCCGCGCTTTCGTCGCATCGCGTATTCCAAGGGCAAGCCGGCGGACTTGCTGGACCCAGTGCCGCCGGCCATTTACTCTGCACTCGTCGCCGAGACCGAAAAGTTTGTGGCTCGCGCCATGCGTGCGGAGACCGCGCATCCGTCAGAGCCAAACGCTCCCGCTTCACGCGAATCGATCGTACTCGACACGGCACGATGGACGAGGCTGGGAAGCAGCGGCAGCCAGGGCGTCGCGAAGTATCTCGTCCTGCTGCGCGATTCGACCAGCGGCGCGGCCGGCCTGTTGATGCTTCAGTTTAAGGAACAGCCTTCACCGGCCGCGGCACGGGCCGGTCTCATCGCCGCGACGGAGCCAGCGGAACGTGCCAAGTTCGTGGCCGAAGCACATGCGATTTTGCAGTGCCATGCATCGATGTGGATCGGAAGCGCGGTCTTGGACCGGCGCGGCTATCTCATTCGCCCTAAAGGCCCGTGGGCCAAGGAGCCGTCTCAGAAGGACCTCGATTCGATGAAGAAGATGGAGGCGATGGCCGACTTGCTCGGCGCGCTGCTTGGCCGGGCGCATCGCGCATCGATGACTGAAACCGGCGATCCGCGCGTGAAGCACATTCCCGGCGCCGCGCGCGCGCTTGCGGCAGAACTCAACCGCCGCGCTCTGTCGGCACACGACCGGACGCGAAGGGACTATGACAAACTAAGATCCGATCCGCGATTTACAACGAACATCGAGCGCGCGGATCAGCATATAAGAAAACAATCCCAAGCTAACCCATAAGATGAACATATACCGAGTGTATCTACACCAAGGCGGAAAGGGGTATCATGCTGACCGCAAGGCCAAGCAACACCATTGAGCGAAGCATCATGGCAAGAAGCCGAAAAGTCATTCTGGTCGTCGAAGACGAAGCCGATCTGGCCGAACTGATCTGCTTTAACCTGGAGCGCGAGGGCTATTCCTGGCGGCGCGCCGAAGCTGGAGACGCGGCATTGGCCGAAATCAGGAATGACCCGCCCGATCTGATCCTGTTGGATCGCATGTTGCCCGGAATGTCCGGCGACGACGTCCTGCAGGAAGTCCGCCGCGATCCCGCGACCGCCGCTATTCCCATCATCATGCTGACCGCCAAGGCAGACGAATCTGATCAACTCGTCGGATTCGCGCTCGGGGCCGACGACTACATCACCAAGCCCTATTCAGTCAAGGTCCTGCTCGCTCGCGTTACGGCCATGCTTCGCAGGGGTGACGCTGCCGGCAGTGAAGGCGATGTGCTTCGCGAAGGGCCTTTCGTGCTCGATCGAGAACGACATGAGTTGAAAATCGACGGGAGCCCTATTCCCGTCACCGCCACCGAGTTCCGGCTGCTCGGCACGCTCATGGCCGCCAGTGGCCGCGTCTTTGATCGAGCGACGTTGATCGACCGCGTGCTGGGCCAGGGAGCCGTCGTGCTGGATCGCACGATCGACGTTCACATCACATCGCTTAGAAAGAAGCTTGTCTCGGCCGATCCGAACGCGGATCATGCCGCGTGGATTCATACGGTCCGCGGCGTCGGCTACAGCTTCCGAGCGCCCGGCGCCGAATAACGCGGGAGCCGCAGGCAATTGATCCGGCCAGGTTCGTTCTTTTGGAAACTGCTTCTCGGCCACGCGTTATTGCTGGCCGTCGTGCTTGGCGCGTCAGTCTGGTTGATCGTGCGCGAGGTTGAGCACGCCTATCGCGAGAATCTGACGCAGCGTCTGATCGCGCAGGCGGTCACGCTTCGTCACGAAGTCCGCAACATATTCGGCGAATCACATCGCGAGGAGCTGCAGCGCACAGCCGCCGAAATCGGCGCGATCGCGGAAGCCGACATTCGCGTCACAATGATCGCCGCGGACGGTACGGTCCTCGCCGACTCCGACGCGCAGCCCGGCGCCATGCAGCCACATGGCACGCGGCCCGAATTCATTCAAGCCATGCAAGAGGGGCGTGGCTATGCTGAAAGACCTTCAGCCACCGTCAAGCGAGATATGAAATATGTCGCCGTGCGCGTGGACGACGCCGACGGCCGGCCGCTGGGCGCGGTGCGCGTCGCCATGCCCGTGCCCGGCATCACGGCGCAGACTGCGTCGATGAATCGGCTGATCTGGCAAACGGCCGCCGTCGGACTCAGTGCGGCATTTGTTATCGCGATCGGCCTGGCTTACGTTTGGAGCAATCCCATCCGCCGAATCACCGATGCGGCGCGAAGCCTGTCGCTCGGCGACCTCACGGCGCGCACCCGTGTGAGCGGCCGCGACGAAGTGGCCCAACTCGCGGCATCGCTGAATCAAATGGCCGACTCGACGGAGCAGCAGCTTCAGACGATCGAACGGCAGCGCAAGAACCTTGAGAATCTCATTCGCAGCCTGACGGAGGGCGTCATCGTCGCCGACGCCGGCGGGCGCGTCGCCCTGATGAACGAAGCCGCATGCCATCTGCTCGGCGTCTGCGCGGTCGATACATCGGCCGCGGTGCTAGCTCCTACCAGCGCGCCGACCGCCGATCGCTGCGTTGGACGTACGATCTCGGAGTGCATCGCCCATCCTGAACTGCGGGCGTTCCTGGATCCGCGAATTCCCGCACGATCTGATGGCGGACATCAGGGCGAGCCTAGCGGCGTCGACTCCGCCGGCCGACCGGTCGTCGAGTTGCGCCTGCGCGTCGAGCGACCGGCGGGCGACATGCATCTCCTCGCGCGATGCTGCGAGATCGAACTGCCGAACGATGCCGCCGAAAACGGCAGCGACGCTGTCGGACGGCTCGTCGTGCTTACCGACATCACCGAACTGACCAGAACGATCCGCATGAAGACTGATTTCGTCGCCAATGCCTCGCATGAGCTGCGCACGCCATTGTCAGCTATCCGAGCGGCCGTCGAAACCCTGGAGCAAATGAAGGACGACGAACCCCACGCGGCGAACTTCATTCGAGTCATCGGCAAGCATACCGCGCGCCTCGAAGAGCTTGTCAACGATCTGCTCGATCTATCGCGTCTGGAGTCCTCGGCCGCCGAGTTTCGACCGGAGACCATTCGATTCGACGAGTTCCTCGACGACATGCGCCTGCGCTTCGGGCACACCGTCGCCGCCAAGAAGCTGCACTGGGAATCACACTGTCCGGACAATTGTCGCGAGTTGACGGTCAACCGCCGGCTGCTGCAACTCGTGCTCGACAATCTGGCCGCCAACGCGATCAAGTTCACCGAACCGGCCGGCCATGTCTGGATTCAGTGCGCGCGGCTTGGAAAGTCCGTGTCGATCGAAGTGCGCGACGACGGCTGCGGCATTCCGAAGGAGGATCAGGACCGCGTCTTCGAGCGGTTCTATCAAGTCGAACGTGCTCGCTCCGGCGCGGGACGGCAGCATCCCGGCGAACGCGGCACGGGGCTGGGCCTGTCGATCGTTCGGCACGCAGTTGCGGCCATGGGCGCGTCGATTCTGCTCAAGAGCCAGCCGGGTAAGGGCACGATCGTGACCATCTTTCTGCCACAGCCGACGTAACAAGAGATCGAGCGTCATTCCTTCGATCACAATGATAAACGCCCGCGCTGAAGCTGCGCGGGCGTTTAAGTGAATCCTAATTCGCAGATCAACCCGTCGGTAGATTGCGGGTCATGGCTCCCAGATCGTTCCAAGCGCGCCCCATGACAGCCGCGTGTCATAGAAGCCATACTGCGCGTGACCGTCGGCATAGCCGAGCGTCCACTTTGAGAACTGGCGATGCCAGCCGAACCGCGTCGGACCGGCGGCATTGGGGAGCGCGGGCGTGGCGCGATAAGTGGCGCTGTAATAGCCCTGCTCAACCCACATGATGAATCGAGACGCGCCGCCGCCGATGAGCTTTCGGGCGATGCGG
The DNA here is from genome assembly GCA_964599535.1 of uncultured Planctomycetaceae bacterium. Taxonomy (GTDB): domain Bacteria; phylum Planctomycetota; class Phycisphaerae; order UBA1845; family UTPLA1; genus JADJRI01. The sequence continues at coordinate 2,168 of CAZRFP010000216.1, read as the reverse complement.
TCGGTGTACTGTACGATGGTGTTGGGATCGTTCAGATTGAAGTTGCCGGTTCCGCCGACATAGCCCTGCATGAAGCGCGTGTTCAGCGTGAAGCTACTGCCGTTGGCCTCCCACGACGATCGCTCCTCTTCGAAACTGCCGCTCGGCGGCGAACCGATGATCGACGTGCGGAAGGACCGATCGGATGGGCACTTGTACATATCGATGATCGCCCGATCCTGTGCGAAGGGATCGACGATCTTGTTCAGCGGACGAATGTGCGTGGGATACAGACTGCTGTCGACCGTTTCGTCGCCGGGAGCGGGTCGCGGCGCACGAAAGCCGCCAAAGACCCACGGCGTAAGAACAGTCACGTTATACTGATTGTACGGCGGCATGTTGAGGGCGTTACCCGCCGTATACCACTGAATCAGCTTACGATCTTCCTGGGCTTCCATGTACATGGCGGTCGACATGGCGATCTGTCGAACATTGGACAGGCATTTGGCCTTGGTGCCCTCATTACGGGCCTGCGACAGCGCCGGCATGAGGATCGAGACCAGAAGCGCGATGATGGCGATGACCACCAGCAGCTCGATCAGGGTAAATGCCGGTTTGCAATTGTTGCCGCGTACTCTGCTATCTGTTCCTAAGCCGTTCGCGTGCATGGTTTGATTCCTCTCTGATTGTTGATACGAAGTACACTACCACCCTCTTGGCCGGATCAGACCTGCCGCGGTTGAGGCTTCTCAGGCGGCGCTTCAGGATCCGGTTCGACTTGCTCTTGGCGTCGCCGTTCCTCTTCGATATAAGGCGGCGGCGCCGCGTCAGGCTTACAATTCGGACATTCGCCTGTCGAATCCGGCACTTCCGTACCGTAAAAGACCGTCTTGCAGACGTGGCAGACCACGGGCTGATAGACCTTCTTTTCAGAACACTTCGGGCAAATCAGCGGCGCACTCTCGATTCCCACCCGTGCATACTCCTTCAACAGCTCCGGCAACGATAAATCGTACGAATGCTCACAGGCGATGCACCGCCAGTGTGTATTCGTCGATCCGTCGTCTGGAATCTTCTCTTCACCGCCAAAGAAAAAGGTGACCAAGAGGGCCGCCGCGAGCGCACCCACGATAATACCGATCTTAACGTTTTTCACTACTGCCTTCTCTGTCTGACATGCACCCCAAACTCAACCGCCGCATGGGATTATAACGGTTTCGCGGCGGGACTGTCCAGCCCTGACGACGGGCATTCGCCTCACCAGAATTGCCAGTCGCCCACTCGCACCACATAAACGTAAAGCGCCAGATTGGTTACGGCGTGGGTGATCATGAGGCATCGCAGGCTGCGGGTGTAATAAAACAGCCCGTTGAAAAGCATCCAGCAGAGTATGCTCACGCCCCAGTTTGCGGGGTGCTGGACCACCGACAGCAGCGACGAGCCAAGAAACGAAAAAGCGGTGAATTTTCCGAGCGGAACCTGTTCAAATCGATCCCAATTCACAAACGCACGGAGGATGAATCCGCGCCAGAACAGTTCCTCGACGATCGGAACGATGGTCACGGCGCGCGTGATTTTGAGCACGACATGCGTCCAAAACGACGCAGAATCGGCAAATTCGGTGGAAATATTGACGATTTTTGACGGATCGAGCGGCTCGACCCCCAAAAAAGGAAACGAAGCGCTGAGCTTGAGCGACCCGCCCAGGTTGACGCCCCCGATGGTGACCGCCTCCAGCCAGTGCTGGACCGCCACCCACATCCACGCCGCGAACAATCCCACAGCAGCGGCGAGCAGCCATCTGGCCCTACCAAGATCAGGCCAATTCCGGCGCAGAATCCAGGTTGCCCATGCAGCGCCGATGATGTGCAGAACGATTGCAACATGTTGAAAGATCGGCGCCTTGGGAACGAAATCGATGCCGAACATCAGCACGAGATAGGCCATGTACGGCCCCATCAGCGGCACACGCGGCTCGGCGGCAACCATGCGCGCGACCCAATTCGGATCGTGGCGGGCATCTGGTGTAGGCGAATGAATCGTCATTGGGGAGACTTTTGCAATCTCTGCTTAAGTATCGGCAGACGAATGAATTGAATTGCGTAAGTTGACGAACGGCATATGCAACTTCTCCTGTCTTGGCTCACAGTTCAACTGGAATCTACGGACGTTTTTTTGTGAGAGACTTC
>CAZRFP010000215.1:0-6276 GCA_964599535.1 uncultured Planctomycetaceae bacterium | reverse complement strand
GCATGTTCGGCGCGCTGCTGACATGGATGCAGGAGCATAGCGCGCCGGTCTTTCTTGTGGCCACGGCCAATGACATCGAGGCGCTGCCGCCCGAATTGCTGCGCAAAGGCCGCTTCGACGAAATCTTCTTTGTCGACCTGCCGACGCGCGAGACGCGCGAAGCGATCTTTCGCATCCATCTGCAACGTCGCGAGCGCGATCCGTCCGTGTTCGATCTGGCCGAACTTGCCGAGAAGTCGGAGGGATACACCGGAGCGGAAATCGAGCAGGCCATCATCGCCGGGTTATACGAGGCGTTCTCATCCAACTTGGATCTAGACACGGGTCGAATTCTGGATACGTTGGCTGCGTCGCCGCCGATTTCGGTCATCCAGGCAGAGCGAATTGCCGCGTTAAGAGCTTGGTCCGCAGGAAGATGCGTCTCAGCCGAGTAATCGCATTGCGTCGAGTTCCACTTTGTGTTCGGACGACCTATCCGAGAATCAGTATAGGGAAAACACCCGTACCGGTGGCTGGTCCATTACAAAACCGGCCTGTGAAAAGAAAAAAATATAGGAAAATGCTTTACTGGGAATAAGTGCGGCTTATATTAGTTTCCGGTTCCCAATTAGAGACTTCCTTTCCTTTCTCTACTCTCCGGCCCGAGAGTTGGGAACTAGGAGCTCGCACTTGCTGCGAGCTTCCTTTGTTTTTACGGTCAATGAATCCCCACGGTTGAGTAAAAAAGTAAGCGGCGCTTGTTCAGCGCCGCTGTCTCTCCGGGGGTAATTTATCATCCGCTTATGTACACGATTCTCGCCAATCCGGCTCGCAATAGCTATGGGGAGTATACCCGAAATTGTGGCCAGATCGAGACAGCCGTGCCGCGCTGATGACGCTCATGACTGTAGTACGAGCCATTTGGCCCAAGCTCCCACCCTGCGGGACCAAGGCAAGTTGGCGACATGTCTTGTCCGCTATTACCTCCGCGACAATTCGTCGACAAACGACTTCGGACGCGACGGATCTCGCACATAGAACACGCCTCTGATTGCGGGGTATCGATCTTTCAACGGCGGTGGGTACGAAGGTCGCAGCACGGCCGGTTCCGGCGTCGGTGCAATCTTTTCAAACAATCGAAGTTCATACGCGTACGCGCCGTCGAATCGCAACTGCGTAAGACTTCGATAAGCCGAGCCTTCAATGAGATGTGCGCCATCGAGACCGTGGTAGTCGCTTTCGCTATAAATCGAGTCCCACACGACAATCGTCCCTACCGGCATGGATGCCAGCAGTGCGGCATCCTTCAGCGCCCGCGAATGTTCAACCAGCCCCAGCGCATACGCGAACCAGGGATCGGCCGCGAAGATCGGCCGATCCGCAAAGCCGTTCTCCTCCATCCAGCGCACCGCATCGCCCACAAGTCGCTGATGCGCGCTCAGTTGAAGCGGCCGTGCTACGGGGTACATCTGAACCAGAACAACCGCGGAAAGTACCGCAAGCGCAAGCCGTCTCGCTGCAAGTACGCGCCTCTGTCTGCGCGCAAAGCCAAGCACCAGAAATGCCGCGCCCACGAGAGCCGAGACGGCTCGACCGATGATCAAATACAAGTCTGTCTTTACCGGAAGTCGACCGGATGCGATCTCGCACTCAAGCGCGATCCAGATGACGACCATCGCGCCGAATCCGATCAGGGCGGCCCTTGTTCGACGTCGGGTGTCGATCGCGCCGCTCGTCAGTTGATCCCAGCCGGAAACGGCGCATAAAGCCAGAAACGGTGCGACAGCAACAAGGAACCGCGCAAAGCCGCCGCTGGCATAGATGCCGACAGCCTTGAAAAACGCATGAAGAATGAAGAACACGATCGGAATCGCAACGACGAGCAGCCGACAGACCATTCGCCGCGTCGCGTTCGCCGACGGCAGGGCGCTTCGTGTTGTCGGCAGCGCGCCGGCACAACCGACGATCGCGAGCAGAAAGATCGAAAGCGATGCTGCGTAAATGGCATCAGGCACATAGGCGCTCCAGCCCGTCGGAAGATACTGCGTCGATCCGCCGGGCTGAAGGAAAATCTGAAACGGCCATGCCCCGAGCGCAATGCCGTAGATTAAGTTATGCGCGACCGGCGCCCAGATGGTTAACAGCGCCGCCGTTACCGGCCGCCGCACGTCACGCCAAAGCAATATGATCGCAAACAGCCAGATGGGAACAAACACGACAGCCTCGTGCCGCGTCAGCAACGCCAGTGAAAAAACCATCGACGCCCAAGCCGCGCGGCCTGAATTCAGCAGGGCAACCGCCGCAACGAGATAAAGCGCCGTGAAGTTCTCGGTCAGGGTCGTCAATCCCAGCAGCAGGAAGAGCGGCTGGGCAAAGCAGAGCACAACGACCCGCCACGGTCGCTCAAGCCCGAGGTCAAACGCCAGTCGCGCCGCGATCAGCGCCGCCCCCGCTGAAACTGTCGCAGAAAGCATTCGGGCCGCATGCCAGGCCAGATCGACATCGGCAAACCAACTCACCGCCGCCGTCGGGATCGTCATGCCCGGCCGGCCCCATACGTTCAGCAGGTAGCCAGGATACCACCACGACCAGCGCGCCATCAGAAAGTGAACCAGATCATCGTCGTGATGAACGCCATCTGAGAGTAGCCCGAGCACCGCGGTAAGGATCCAGCCGGCTGCGACCGTCAACCCCATAGCGCGACGATCACGGTACGCCATTCCGACGCTGGATAACGGCAGGCCGCGACCGATTTTATGAGGCCGATAGGCTCGCATGAGTGGCGGCATTGTAGCGAAATTCGCACGCGCCGCGCGAGCCGAGCTTTCGCCTATGTAATATCAGCGCCCCACTTGAGCTTACTGATGAGCGTGTCGAGCGGGCGTCGCCTAGGGTTGCGCACAAGCAGGACCGAATGCTGTGACTTTGAAACAAAGACACGCGTATTGGGCGCGAGATTCCGTACATGCTGCCCGTCCAGCACCGTTACCGCGCCCACCGTCTGCGGCAACATCCGAACGCACACGCGCGACAAAGCCGGCACGACGACAGGCCGATGCGTAAACGAGTGCGGGCATCGCGGCGTAAGTATGATGGCCTCCACCGCTGGATCGACGATCGGACCGCCGCAAGACATGTTGTGAGCCGTCGAGCCGGTGGGCGTCGCGAGAATGATGCCGTCGCCGGCGAGCACGCACAGCGGCTGATCGTCAATGGTGACTTCAAGGTTGATCGTGCGATACGGATCGCCGACGCGAATGACGCAGTCATTCAGCGCCATGCCCGTCCATGAATCACCGCCGGGATCAACGACACGCACATCCAGAATGAGACGATGGCTGATGAGTTGTTCCTGCCCGATGAGCTTGTCGAGTGATTCGTAAATCTCGTTCTCGTCAAAATCCGCCAGGTAGCCGAGCTTGCCCATGTTGACGCCGATGATGGGCACCTGCCGCTGCTGCATGGCCTGAGCCGCGTGAAGGATGGTCCCGTCGCCGCCGAGGGCGATGAGATAGTCCGGCCGCGATTCGTTTACACGTTCGGGATGGCCGTCGAGGTCGGCCCCGACAAGCAGATGCCGCTCGTCCAGCCATTTTGACAGGCGCGCAAACGCCTCGGCCACAAACGGCTTGCTTGCGTTGCCGAGAAGGTATATGCCGGTGGTCGTCGTCTTTTCTTGTGGCATTTGCTTACCGCCGATGAGAACCTCGTCAAACCGATCCGAATGGTAACATTATAGATCATCCCGCGAACGCGGCGCGCGGTAAAGCCTCGCCCCGATCCTGCTGCAAGGCTTGAGTCGATATGGCATGAAACGAACTGGCTTGAATCGACCGACCGCACCGAGATGGGTGGCCGACTGGCGTAAGGAATACTGATTGGCGAAACCAGTTTGTTACGACCTGAGGCGCTTCCCATAATCAACAAAGAGAAGAGCCTACCCTGATCCTTTCGGAGTCATTCGTCCAACCTTGAAAAAGGCGACGGATAACCACGATGATCAGGATAGGCTCTTCGTAAAGCTCGAACGATACTTCGTTGGAGTCGATTATTTAGCGGCGGCGGCGGATCATCGCCAAAGCGCCGAGCGCGAGCAGCGACAACGTGGCCGGCTCGGGAACCTGTGTCCATTCGATCCGAACGATGGGGTTCTGTGCGAGAGCGGCACCGGTACCGTCCCAGCTGATGTTGTATCCGTCGGTCGCCGCAACGCCACTTCCAATCAGCGTGACCGAATTGATGAAGTTTTCACCTCCGGGATCCTTGACGCCCAGAATATCGAAGAAGTGAGTCGTAAAGTCGCCCGGGAAAAACGGGGCAAAATCGACCTGGATAAAGCCGGCGAACTTTTTGCCTTGCGGCGGGGGCAATACTCCCGAAGTCACGATAACTGAAGCCGATGGAAAGAAGGGATCGGGATAAACAGAGGTACCACAGAACGGATGAGGACTGCCGTTGTCCCCTGTGCCCACCGGAGCGCCCGCACCCCAGATGGTTCCACCAAATTCCGGTCCTGCTTCGCCGGTGATGTTCACCAGATCGCCACAGATCAAGTCAGCCTGTGCCGCAGGTGCCGACAACGCCAGCGCCAATGCAGCAACACACACAAACAACGCGCGCTTCATAATTTCTGCCTCCTTAAAGAAGAAAAGACAATTACTACCGGCCTTGATTAACAAGTACAACGGTTTTAGGCCTTAACAAGTGTGATATTACCCGACCGTGTGGCCCAATTGCAAGGCGCATGAGCGTCAAGATCAGACAAATCAGTGGTCCAACGGCGGCCGGCAACTTTTCATGCTCGGCACTTAACTTGGCGCGAAGCTCTCGCAGGCATTGATGCCCCTCGGGGAACGATAGCGTACGAAGTCTGGGCGACCAGCTTTTCCGTCACCGCCATCATCACGGCAAACCATTATTTAACAGTAACTTACGATCTTAGCAGCGAAAGAGGTGATCGTATCAATTCGCTCGTTCGTGCATGGTCGGGAAGACAACTGCTTGCTGATGAGGTCCGGAAGCGACGAGACCTTGTCCGCCGTCGGGGTCGTCGGACACATAGGCAGGTTGAATAATGGCAAGGAGTTGCGGAGAGTGTGACCCGCCAGCGGTCCCACGAGCTTGACCGCCTCCCAGTATTCGGAGTCGTTCAGGGAGTGGGATCACGCCAGAATATAACACCTAAGTCGGAAGCCACGCTTCCGATGACGATTCGTTAGCAATGGCCTCAGGAAGTGCCGCCTATTCGCGGAGGCGACGAAAATGCCCAAATTTCAATATGAAGCGATGAATGCCGCCGGGCAGGAAGTCAAGGACGAGATTGACGCGCCGTCCTCGGAAGAGGCGATCGCCAAGATTCGTGCCCTCGGCTACTTCCCCACCAAGGTCAAACAAAAGGGCGGCCAGAAGAAGGCCGGCGGTCCCGGCGCCAAGAAGAAGGGCGGCGGCGGTGGTGTCGGCGGTGTGTCAACGAAGCAGTTGACGCAGTTTACGCGACAGCTTTCGACGCTGATGGACGCGGGCCTGCCGATTCTCCGCTCGTTGCGCATCCTTGAGCAACAGCAGAAGCCCGGTGTGCTGCGCGTCACGCTTCGCGGCGTGGCCGAGGAAGTGGAAGGCGGCGCGACGCTGTCGGAAGCCATGGCCCGCTATCCGCGCGTTTTCGATCGACTGTTCTGCAACATGATCGCGGCCGGCGAGGCGGGTGGTGTTCTCGACGTCATCCTTCAGCGTCTTGCCGAGTTCATGGAAAAGTCCCAGAAGCTCAAGCGCAAGGTCATCGGCGCGATGATCTATCCGATCGCGGTCATCACCTTCGCGTTTCTGATCGTCGCCGGCATCATGTATTTCGTCGTTCCAAAGTTCAAGACGATCTTTGCGGACTTCGACGCGGAGTTGCCCGGCCTCACAGTGCTTCTGCTCGCCATGTCCGATTTCATGATCGGCGTGACGCGCGGTCCGAACGACGAAGAAATCCCCATGACCATTCCCGGCTGGGTCATCATCGTGGCCTCGCCGCTCATCATCTTTGCCATCTGGAAACTGACGCGGCAATTTAAGGGCGGTCGCTATGCGCTCGACGTGTTCAAGCTGAAGGTGCCGATCATGGGCAACATCCTTCAGAAGTCGGCCGTATCGCGCTTCACACGAACCCTTGGCACGCTGATCGCGGCGGGCGTTCCGATTCTCGAAGCCATCAACATCACCAAGGACACCTCCGGCAATGAGGTTTACGTCCGCGCCTTGCAGCGCGTGCATGATTCGATTCGCGAGGGCGAGTCGTTCGCCGCCCCGCTC
>CAZRFP010000214.1:0-6300 GCA_964599535.1 uncultured Planctomycetaceae bacterium | reverse complement strand
TCCCATAACATTCGGAAAATGCGCATCTCCAGTATCTCAAGGCAACTACGTGGGTGGCTGTTCATTAGGGCCCGCGTCTTACGCCGCCAGTCGCGCAAAATTCGATGTGACTGTCGCGCCCGCCGCATCCGAGCGATCCGGCAGGAACTGAACGCCATAGACGTTTCCGCGCCGAACAATCGCCGGAAACTCCAATCCATGATTGCATGTCGCGGCGACCATAGACGCATCCATCGGCGCCCCGTGGCAGGCATGGTCGAAATAGAAATATTCGCCGGAGGTGAGATTTCCCAGCAGCGGACAGTCGTTGCGCCAGAAGACCTGGTTCCAGCCGGTGTGCGGTGAAGTGAAGTGCCGCGCCGCGGGATGGCTGCCGAAGTCAAACGGGCCGACCGAACCCTGGACGATGCCGAGGCCCGTCTGCTGCGATTCGTCGCGGATGACGTCAAAGAGCAGATGCATTCCCGAGCCGACAGCGAAGATCGGACAGCCCGCGTCGGCGGCCGTGAGCAGGGGGCGAATCAGCCCCGCGTCGCGAATCGCGGCAAGCGTGCGGCGGACGGCGCGCAAATGGGGAATGACGATGCGCTCAGCATTCGACACGTCTTGCGACGATGCCGCAAGGACGGCACGCGCGCCGCCGTCGATGAATAACCTGTGGAGAGGTTCGGCTTCGCAGGCGTCAATGTTCAGGATCGCGATCATGATTCATCCTTGAATGCATGGACACGAATGGGCCGCGCCGGCCGATCGCTATGATTTCGGCGAGTCAGACGTCTCGACGAGGCGCACCTTGGCGTAGAAACCATCTTCCTTGATGCGCTCGAGTTCGGGTTCGGCTTCTTCCCGCGTGACAAAACGGCCGAGGATAACGCGAATGCCCTCGGGCGAGAGGCCCTCGACGCGCCAATTCTTCGGCGGCGGCGGCTCCTTGACGGCTCGGCCGCGCTTCGCGGCACCGTCGCCGGCGTCCGGGGCTTCACCGGCGTCGGCAACCTCGGGCACATCCACTGCGACTTCGTCGTCGACGATATCGAGGGCGGTTTCGTCGTCGTCCTTGATGTCGATGTCGTCGGCCGGTGCCGGCGCTGCTTTGCTCGGCTTGGATTTCGATTTCGATTTTTCCGACGCTTTCGACTTGGGTTTTGCGGACGATTTTGACTTGGCCTTGGCCATGATCAAGACCTTTCAGGGTGCCGTGCGGATCAAGCCGCGGCCGAACGCTTGTCAGCCGGATTGACGCGCCACCGGGCGGGATTCCGACGTTGTACGATTCCCCGACGAATTCGCGACACTCCCGTTGAGCGGGCGTCGAGCATTGGCCGGTATGGATGCGGCGGCGAATCGCGCCGATCTCGCATCGCGCGGCGGACATTAAATCACCGAACCGATTGCCTGACAAGTATCGGCGTTGTACCCAACTCCTGCCATTAAAGACGATGCGCCGATCGCAGTCGAATCAATAGAGCGGATTGATGACCATGCCCGTGGCCAGCTTGGGGAAGAAGTAGGTCGACTTTTGCGGCATCAACTCACCCGCCAGGCAAATATCGCGAAGCTGCTGCATCGACGTGGCCGGCATGAGGCAGGCAATGCCCTCCGCGGCGCGGGCGTCTTTGATGGATTCCTCCAACGATTTGTGATAGTGGATCGCCGGAGCGCGTCCATCGCAGAAACGCGGCTGGATAACGCGATCGATGATCAACTCATGCAGGATCGTATAGGCAAGCTGCCGCCATTGCGGCGTGCGATCCGCCGCGTACGCCTTGAGCGGATCCGGCTCCTTCGGCGTCAGGACCGCGCAGGCGTCGTCTTTGGCGACGTAGAGCGCCAGCGCGCGTGGGCCGGCCTTGCGCAGAAGCTCCGCCAGGCGATCGGCGCTCGTCGGCACGGACTGGGGCGACCAGACAAAGGCGCTCGATAGCGCCTCTTTCAGTGCATTCGATGTGACGTGGCCCATCTTCGCGATCGTGCGAAAGTAAGGTTGAATGGTCGCGCCAGGGTCTTCCATTCCGCCGAGCACGGCCATCACCGATTGAATCGGCGAATGATCGGGCTGCGGACCAAAGTGTTCGATGCACTGATCGCGGTACATCAGCGCCGTGCCGTAACGATGGTGGCCGTCGGCAATGAAGATCGGCTTTTCGGAGAGCCGCACCTGCACGGCCTTGATGGCGGGAAGATCGTCCATGACCCAGAGCTGGTTGGTGACGCCGTCGAGCATGCCGGATTGATCCGGCTCGCGCTGCGCGGCTTCGTCGAGCAGATCGGCGATTTCGTTTTGCGGATCGGGGTAGAGTCCGAAGATCGGGCTGAGATTGCATCGCGTCGCAGCCGTGAGCTTCAGTCGATCCTCCTTCGGGCCGCCAAACGTCTGTTCATGCGCGAAGACCGTTCCCGTGCCCAGCTCTTCCAGCCCCAGCCGCGCAAAGAACTTCTTTCGTGTCAGCGTCTTACCACCGTAAACGTAAGTCTGATGGTAGATGTAAAGGGCCGGCTTCGGATCGTGCCGCATCGTGCGAATGTCGAGCCAGCGCGTCAATTCGCCCGCAGCCTGCTGATAGACCTGATCCGGTCCGGCCGTCTTGGGTGGCACATGGGGCAAATCGACGGCGACAATATTGTGGTCCTCACGGGCGAGGAGCGCGGCTTTGTCCTGTTCCGACAGCACGTCATAAGGCGGGGCGATCAGCTCTGAGACGTCCTGTGCCGTGTAGCGAATACCGCGAAATGGTTCGATCTTAGCCATGTCGTTCCGTGTGTCTTCGCTTGCGGCACGGGCGTCTTGCCTGATGCCGAAGTTCCAAGATGCTACTGCGACTCGCAGTTTCCCGCCGAACGCCCTTCCTGTAAAGCGGCCCGGCATGGAAACTTTGCCCCGGATTGACTTTATGAACTTGCGCGCCGATAATCTTTTGAGCGGATTGTTGTTGAAAACGGCTCGTTCGGTGCGATAAGATATCGTATCGGCCTTGATAAGGCCCCCGCCGTCTCCGGCTCGCCCGGCGCTGTGTTACGCCGGCCGTCGTAGACCTGACAGGGCATTACGCCCCGCCCCGCCTTGGGAGGTTTGCACGCGTGCTGCAGCGTTTCCAATCGCAACAGATGGCTCGGCTTCATCATGAGTTGGCGCTGTCTCCCTGGCGACACCGGCTGCACCATATCGCCGGCATCATTCGTGCCGTCTCTCTGATCGACGCTCAGCGCGACTATCCGTTTTCGTTCATCGCCTTTCAAGTGACCGGCTTCCGCCCGCGCGGCGCCGACGACGACACGCTGCTGGGCGGCAAGACCCTCGTTGAAGACCTGGTCGATCTGGCCGAATCACTCACCGAGGCTCATCCTCTGCCGATGTCCGCGCTCGTCGGCACGGTCATGGATGCCGAGCGCATCGCCGCGCGGTTCAAGGTCTCAATCAAGACGATCTCGCGCTGGCGGCGTCGCGGCCTGGTCGGCTGTTGGTATCAGACAACAGATGGCGACCGGCGTCTGCTGTTCACGACGCGCGCCGTTCAGAGTTTTGTCGCCCGCAATCTTGAATTGGTGCGCCGCGGCGGCTCGTTCAAGCTGATGAACGATGCCGAGCGTGCCCGAATTGTTCGACGGGCGCGCGAGCTGACCGCCGACGGGCAGTCGTCGCTGCATTCCGTGACGCTGCAACTGGCCGAGGAGACCGGCCGCGCGGTCGAGACGATCCGCTATACGCTGCGCCGCTTTGACTTTGAGAATCCGCGCGAGGCATTGTTCGACCGCGTCGAATCGGCCCGGCCGATCGAGATCGGCCGCGTCGTTCATGCGGCATTTGTCGACGGCGATTCGATCGAGACGATCGCCCGGCGCGTCGGTCGAAGCGAGCGCGAGGTTCGCGAACTGATCGAGCGCGAGCGCATTAACCATTTCGCCGCGACGCCGATCGACTACATCTACAACGACGAATTCGACGCTCCCGACGCCGAGCGGTCGATTCTCTCTGACAGGGCGGCGCGCGATGCGGCGGCCGATACGGGCGACCATATTCTGCTCAGCCGCGTTCCGGCCGATCTGCCTGCATACCTGCAAGAGCTGTATCGCACGCCGCTTCTGGGCGCCGACGAAGAGCGACGGCTGTTTTGCCGCATGAATTATCTGCTGCATCGCGCCGAGTTGGCGCGGCGCTGCATCGCTGATGATCCATCAAAGGCGACCTCGCAAATGGCCGACGAAGTCGAGCGTCGCCTCACGTTGGCGACGCCGGTGAAGAACCGCCTGATTCAGGCCAATCTCCGGCTTGTCGTCAGTATCGCCAAGCGGCATCTGTCAGGTCAGGCCTCGGACGGGCTGTTTGAGCTGGTGAGCGACGGAAACGTGGCACTCATCCGCGCCGTTGAAAAGTTCGACTATTCGCGCGGGTTCCGCTTCAGCACCTACGCGACATGGGCCATCACGCGATCCTTCGCGCGAAGCGTGCCCGATGAATACACGCAGGCCGATCGCTTCCGCACCGGCCACGACGAGTTTCTGCTGGCCGCAAAAGACCATCGGGCCTTGCCCTTCCCGTCTGAGGAGTCCGAGCGCGAAGAGCTTCGCGCCTGCGTCGCCCACGGCCTGTCACAGCTCGACGAGCGCGAGCGCTGCGTGGTTGAGCGGCATTTCGGTTTCGGCGGCGAGGGTGAGACTCAGACGCTCGATGAGATCGGCCGCGCCTTCGGCATCAGCAAGGAGCGCGTGCGACAGATCGAAATCCGCGCGATGCGCAAGCTGCGCGCCGCCCTCGGCGAGCGCGGCGCCGAACTGCTCGCCGGCTGAGTTTCGGCCGATTTCTCGTTACTTCATACGTTGTTTCGAATGACCGATTTGCGGGCGTTCTTGTGCGCCGTGCTGATGCCGCCGGTTTGTCTGCACTTCATGCCGAACCGCGCGGAAGATTGCGGCACCCTGTGGCGCGCAGCGGTCATGATCGATGATCGCCGGGCCCTTCCTCGTCATCGTCATTCCAGTCGTCATCCGAGTCGTCATCGTATGCGTCGCCGGCGTCGTCCTCTTCGCTTGTCAGACCGCCCTCGCCGATCATTGCGCGCGGATCATCCGGCACATCATCGATCGGTGGGGCGACGTGCATCGACCAGGCGTCTTCGCAGTTCGTCGGCTCCGGCGGCTTTCGTCCCACCCATGATTGAAACCGCCGCGAGAAAATGATGATCGCCGACGCGCTGGCCAGAAACGCCGCGATGATGAACAGCCCCCAGCCCATCGTAAACCACCAGCGCCGCACGCGCCGATCCTTGAGCATCGCGGCCGCCGTCGATTCCGCCTCGTCGCCGCCGCCGACCTGAGTGCCGGCCTTTTGTGATGCGCCTTCAGTGGGTTCCGATTGAACGGACGGCTGCGTTGCGGCGGCGTGTTCGTCGGCACGGATGATCGAAAAGGCCGGCGCGGCGATGGTGATGAAGACAACCGCTCGAAGCGCGAGCGCCCATCGCGCATGCCTGGTCGGCCCTGTCGGAATGATCGTGATATTGATTTTCGGCATTACCACAGTCCGTCGCGCGGCGATGTCGTGTCGATGGCTCCAAATGCCTCCATCAGCCGTTTCTGCTCGTCACTCAGGGTCTTGGGCGGGACAATTTTGATCATGACATACTGATCGCCGCGACGACCGCCGCGCGAATGGTTCACGCCGAGGCCGGTCAGGCGCAGCTTCGCGCCGCTGGGCGTTCCGGCCGGGATGGTCACGGTGCTGCTTCCATCCAGCGTGGGCACAGTGACTTTCGCACCGAGCACGGCTTCGGCAATGGTGATCGGCACGGTGACGTAGATGTCATCGTCCTTGCGCTCGAAATAAGGATGCGGTTGAATATGAACAACGACGTAGAGATCGCCCGGCGGCCGTCGACCGCGCCCCTGCTCGCCCTTGCCGCGGACGCGAACCTTCTGCCCGTCTCGCACGCCGGGGGGGATGGTCACGCTGATGCGCTCGCGACCGCCGGAGGCTGATGGTGAGTCGAATTCAATCGTCGTGCCGCGAATGGCACGCTCAAACGTAAGCGAGACCGGGTATTCGACGTCGCGCTGCGGCTCGGGTGCCGCGGCACGCGAGCGGCGGCCGCGACCGGTCTGTTGCTCAAACCCCTCGAAGGGTGATCCGCCGCGCCCGCGACCGCCGAAAAGCGACTCGAAGTCGAACATGTCGGCGAGGTCTTCGATATTGATCGACTGGCCGCCTTGAACCGATCCCTGATATCGCGCGCCGCCGCCGGGATGAAATCCACTCGCGGCCGGTCCGGCGTGGCCGAACCGATCGTACTGTGCGCGTTTCTGTTT
>CAZRFP010000213.1:0-6373 GCA_964599535.1 uncultured Planctomycetaceae bacterium | reverse complement strand
ACCAGGGCTCCCAGAGGACTCTCACCTCCAAGTCATCGCGCCATGCCCGGCGCACAAAAAAAGCCGCCGGAAGCGCTTGGCTCCCGGCGGCCTTCAGTGTTTGACCGTCTGCGCCGGCTGGCGCGAGGCGGATTACTTGCCCTTCAGCTCGACCTTGGCGCCGGCTTCTTCCAGTTCCTTCTTGAGCTTGTCGGCGTCTTCCTTGCTGACGTCGGTCTTCACTTCCTTCGGAACTGCGTCGACAAGGTCCTTCGCCTCCTTCAGGCCGAGGCCCGTGGCGGCGCGAACGACCTTGATGACGTTGATCTTGCTCGCGCCGGAGTCGGTGATGACGACATCGAAGATTGTCGGGGCCTCTTCGGCCTCTGCGGCCGCGCCGCCCGCGCCGGGCATGGCGGCCATCATGACGGCGCCGCCGCCGGCCGGCTCGATGCCGTAGTTGTCCTTGAGATAGTCCGCCAGCGACTGGGCTTCCTTGACGCTGAGTGACACAATCTTGTCACCCAGTTCCTGGACCGCGGCGCTGAATTCCTTTGCTGGTGCTGATGCCATGTGACTGATACTCCTGTTCTTCAATGCGGCCGATTGGGCGGGTCTTGCCGCCTGCCGTGCCGCCCGCGGGCCTCGCCCGCGCCTGACTCATCCCGAAAGCCGAAATCCCGTTGATTTCGTTTAACCCCGACGCGCTGCCGCGCCTGCCAATGGGGGCTACCGGGCTTCATTACAAATCTATCGCCCGCGACAGCCGCTTATGCGACGCGCGAGATGGTTTCGCCTTTTTCCAGTTTGTCGGCAATCGCCTTGACGCAGCCGGCGATCTTCGAACCGACCTTGAGCTGCCCCGCGATACGCCGAGCCGGCGACAGGAACAGCATGACCACGTCGCCCTGAATCTCCGCCTTGCTGCGGCGATTTGATAGTTCTTCGATCGTGATGACTTCCGTTTCGCCATCGACCAGCGCGCCTTTCAACTCGAGCTGGGGATACTCCTTCACCAGGCGCATCACTTCCTTCGCCGCTTCGACCGGCGTCGAACCCGTGACGAAGGCGCAAGGCCCCGTCAGGCTCTCGGCTAGCGGCTTCAGAGGCGAATCCGCCAGAACGCGACGCGCGGCCGTGTTCTTGATGACGTGAACCTCGATGCCCTTCTTGAGCAGCTCTCCGCGAAGCTGGTTCACCTGGTTGCCCGTCAACGGCAGCACGTTGACGACCATGGCGCTGTCGATCGCGCCATAGCGTTCGCGAATGTCTTTTTCAATCAGAGTTTTGACCGCGCGACTCATAACGCACCCCGCTTCCTACTGAGCAACCTCGAGCATGATGCCCGGGGACATGGTTCCGCTGACGCACACTTTCTTCAGATACTGACCTTTGCTTGATGACGGCTTCATCCGGCGGATGTGATCGATGAAGGAGTGGATGTTCTCCGACAGATCGCCCTCGGCAAAGCTCGACTTGCCGACGATCGCATGGATGTTGCCGCCGGCGTCGTTGCGAAATTCGATCTTGCCGGCCGCGAAGTCCTTAACGGCCGAGGCGATGTCGGCCGTAACGGTGCCGTTCTTCGGGCTGGGCATTTTGCCCTGCGGACCGAGGACGCGGCCGAGACGACCGACCTTGCCCATCGTGCGCGGATGCGCGATGGCAACGTCGAAATCCGACCAACCGTCGTTGACCTTCTTGATCAAATCATCGACGCCGACTTCCACCGCGCCGGCCGCCTTGGCCTGCTCGGCCTCGTCGCCATCGACAAAGGCGATGACGCGCTTGGTCTTGCCGATGCCCTTGGGCAGCGAGACCGAACCGCGGATCATCTGATCGGCGTTCTTCGGATCAATGCCCAGGTTCAGCACGATGTTGATCGTCTGGTCGAACTTCGTACCGCCCGTCACCGACTTCAGCAGCTTCACCGCCTCATCGATCGGATAGGCCTTGTCCTTGTTGACCTTTTTCAGATTCTCCGCATGTCGCCGACTCAGGCCGCGCATCGAGCGGCCGCGCTGACGGCGCTTGCCGGACGACCCGGCGGCTTCGCCCTTGCCGGACTTGGCCTGGGCCTTGGGAGCGCCTTCCGCCGCACCGCCATCGGCCGAAGCCTTGTCGGCGGACATTTTGCCCTTCTGCTTGGAAGGATCGAAGGCGCGTGTCTTGGTCGAGGGTTCTGTTGGAGTGGATGCGGATTCGGGATTGGCGGCATCTTCACCTGCCATACCGGCTCCTTTCGTAACGACACAAGGTCTGCCACGATTCACGGCTCGTGGTCGAGCACGATTCCGATTGTCATGTTCGGCGCAAAGCAGGATGCGATCGGCTATCACCCGCGGCAACCTATCGCGCGCAAACGAGCCACGTAGATTAACGTCGGCGGCGGCCGCCTGCAAGTGGGTAATTAATAGAACTGGCCGACGAAATGGCGTGTGTCGCGAATGCCTGTAACGATCGACAGACGGCGGATAGACTGGGCATCACGATGTCAACGATTCAAGCCCGTCCAATTATCGGTCTGGAAATCCACGTGCAACTGGCCACGCAGACCAAGCTGTTCTGCGGCTGCGAGGTACGGTTTGCGGCCGAGCCGAACAGCCTGGTCTGCCCGGTCTGCATGGGGCTTCCGGGGGCGCTGCCGGTTATGAATCGTACGGCGTACGATCTCACCCTGCGCGCGGGCGTCGCGCTGAATTGCCGTATCGCCCCGTTCAGCAAGTGGGATCGCAAAAGCTATTTCTACCCCGACATGCCCAAGAACTATCAGATCAGCCAGTACGACCTGCCTCTGGCGGCCGACGGCTACTTCGACATCCCCGCGCCGGACGGTTCGCTCAAACGCGTCGGCATCATCCGCGCCCATCTCGAAGAGGACGCAGGCAAGAACCTGCATGAGGGGCTGGATCACACGCGCATCGACCTGAACCGCGCCGGCACGCCGCTGCTCGAAATCGTGACGCAGCCCGACATCGCCGATGCAGAAGAGGCGCACACTTTCTGCGTCGAGTTGCAGCGGCTTGTCCGCTTTCTCGGCATCAGCGACGCGGACATGCAGAAGGGCCGCATGAGATTCGAGCCGAACGTCAACGTGGCCATCACCCACGAAAACCGCGAATATCGAACACCCATCAGCGAAATCAAGAACCTCAACAGCTTCCGATCCGTGCGACTCGCGATCGAATACGAAATCAATCGGCAGATTGACGCCTGGCAGGCCGATCACGACTACACGCTCGACAAGATCGGCAAGCTCAACTTCGGCTGGAACGACGAACAGGAGTTCACCGAATTTCAGCGCGGCAAAGAAGAATCCCACGACTATCGCTACTTTCCCGATCCCGACCTGGTCCCCGTCACGACCGACGAGGAAACGATCGCCCGCATCAGGCTGGCCGTCGGCGAACTGCCCGTCGCGCGGCAACGGCGATGCATGGCCGACTACGGACTGTCGGAGAAGGACTGCGAGATCATCCTTGCCGATGCCGAGACGTCGGCACTTTACGAGGGCGTGGTCAATTCCGGCGTCGATCCGGCGCTGGCAACGAAGCAGTTTGTCGGCATTTGGAATCATCTGGCGTCGGCCGTGGGCGAGACGATCAGCGGCCTGGGGATGACCGTCGCCATCGCGGCGGAGTTGGCACGGCTGGTGCAGGACGGAAAGATCAGTTCCAGTGCCGCGGCGCAAACGGCCGAGCGCATCTTTCAGGAGCGGGCCGGCGGCCTGCGCTCGCCACTCGAGGTCGCCGGCGAACTCGGAATACTCCAGGAACGCGACGAAAGCGCCACGCTCGCGTGGATCGACGAGGCTCTCGCCAGGAACCCGCAGGCCGTCGCCGACGCGCTGGGCGACAACGAGCGAAAAGCCAAGGCCGCCCCCGGCTTTCTTCGCGGGCAAGTGATGAAAATCTCCGGAGGGAGGGCGGACCCGAGACTGGTCGGGAAGCTGATCGAAGACCGCATTGAGTCGCTTCGCCGCCAAACCGAGAAGCCACTGTAAGGTAAGCGATCAGAACGCTTAACAGTAATTTGGCGCGTCCCCAGGTCTCAGGCCCCAATCCTCTCAAGCCCTCTCAATGGTGGACATTTCAGTTCCGGCGGATAAAGTGTAACATCAGGTAAGCGTATTCCTTACGCTCGTGTGGCTCAGGCCCCATGCTTCCTCGCACGAAACCGGAAGAGGGTCCGACATGTTGCCCCTGTCACGTTCTCTGAATTGCTTCGCGCGCGTCGCGGCCGGCTGGGCTGTTGCCTGCGCGCTTTTGGCCACGCCTGCCGTGAACGCCGAAGTCCTCAGCATCACCGGCTCATCGTCGGCCACGGTCATCCAGTTCGACGGAATCCTGCCGGTCCAGAGCGATTTCGCCCAAGTGGTCGTTCCGCTGACAAAGGCCGAGCCGCCTGCGCTGTCCACCGCACTGGTAGATCGCTACAACGCATCGGACGAGCTGACGGCCTCTGGATCGGCGTTGGCGCTTTTCACACGGCCGAATCTGACCGGCGTCGCTCCGCCGAATGATGTCGGAATGGACTTGTTCGCCTTTGCCGATGACGACGTGACACGTTGGTTCATTCGCGGCGAGGCCAGCGAAACGCGCACCATCGTCATCAACTCCTCCGAAGTCACCAGCGGAAACCTCTTCTTCGGCAGCACGAATCGCGGCCGCAGCCGCGTGATACTCTCCGGCGTCATGTTCATCACATCGCGCGATGCGACGCGTGATCTGACCGGCGCGGACGTGAAGCTGAACGTCCGAATCGAACGCCGCCAGTTTAACCGCGTTCCGTCGAATCTCCTCGAAGGCGAGATCGTCTTGTCCGGCGGGCCGGGCGGCAGCGTGGTCGTCTCCAGCGCGACGGGCAACTTTGCAGGCGCGTTTCTGCCGGTTGTGGATTTTGCGGCAGCGGTCGAAGAACTGCCGCTCGTGCGGTCGCTGCTCTTTGCCGGCCTGGAAATCCCCTATGAATACCAGTTCGATACCGGTCTGCCGTTTGAATTGGCGCTCACGGTCTCGGCCGAAGCTCGAACGATTCCTGGCGGCGTGGGGGCGAGCGCCGTGTTCGGCCTGCCACAGGTCAATCTGCCTGACCTGATGCAAAAGATCGCCAACGATGATCGCGGATCACGCCTGGCATCGGCCATTGCCAACCGCGTTGATACAACCGGTGCGGCGTATCAGAACGGCGGGATCGGCTTCCTGTTTCCCGGCTTGTGCGGCGCGACCGGCGTAGAGGCGCTGGCGATGATTTTCGCCTGCGCATGTCTGGCCAGGCCGCGCGGATGGGCGCGCCGCCGCCTTGGAAAGTCAGCGGCCGTTCGGCGGCGCGACTGAACGCGACGCGATGCTAGCGAAGGCTCAAACCGGCGACATCGTATTCTGGTCACTCGTGCTGATGGCGGGCGTCGCGATTCTGGGCTTCGGCGTCTGGTATCTGCGTCGCTGGCTGTTTTCGCCGATCGGTGGCGAGGGCGGGGACGAATGGTCGTTGCAGCATTTGCGCGAGCTGCGCTCCGCCGGTGAACTGTCGGAGGAGGAATTTCAATCCCTTCGCGCGAAAATGATCGCGCAGATTCGATCGGCCGACGCGCGTCGCGCCGAAAATGCCCGCAAGCCGGCGACGGGAATCGAGGGCGAAGCGGACTCCGATCAACGAGACGGCTGACGAAAAAGGCGTAAATCGTTTTGTGATAAAGCCCCCTTGCGGCCTGCGTCGATAAGTTGCGTGCGGCCATTCGCCGCGCGAGACGCTACAATAACGGCGACTGCGTCCCGCACGAGACGGGTCGAGGCCAGCAATCCAGCTAATAAGAGGATTCATCCCTTGTCCAACGGTAACAAGTCCAGTGGCGGAAGCGGTGGAAGCGGAACCGGCGGCGGGCGCGGCGGTCCGCGCGGCGGCGACGATTTCAATCGGCAGCGCAAGCGCGCCAGCACATGCAGCTTCTGCGGCAAGACGCATCGCGATGTCGGTCCCATGGTCGAAGGACCGAATGATGCCTTCATCTGCTCCAACTGCGTCGATCTCTGCCACAACATCATCCAGCAGGAGAAGCGCAAGGCCTCGGGCCTCAAGCCGCTCTTTCACAAGATTCCCACGCCGCGCGAGATCATGGACTATCTCGAGCGCTACGTCGTCGGCCAGGATCACGCCAAGAAGACGCTCTCCGTCGCCGTTCACAACCACTACCAGCGGCTGACGTACACCGACCGTTCAGAGCCGGATGACATTGAGATTGAAAAGAGCAACATCCTGCTCATCGGCCCGACCGGCTCCGGCAAGACGCTTCTCGCGCGCACGCTGGCGCGTGTGCTCGATGTACCCATCGCCATCGGCGACGCGACGACGCTGACCGAAGCCGGCTACGTCGGCGAGGACGTGGAAAATGTCC
>CAZRFP010000212.1:0-6391 GCA_964599535.1 uncultured Planctomycetaceae bacterium | reverse complement strand
TGAGCGTGGAAAATTCTCCGACGCGTACGCCCTGGCGCGCGAAGCCCTGCGCGAGCTTGAGGATACCGGCCCCCAGAGCGATCCCGCGATCGCCGATGCGCTTCACGCCGCCGGCAGCGCCTGCATCGATCTGGGGCTGCTCGACGAGTCGGAATTGCATCTGGGCCGGGCATTGTCGATTCTCGAATCAACGTACGGTCCGAATCACCCGGAACTGGCGCGTGTGCTTGACAGGCTGGGCTGGCTGTCGATCTATCAGTCCAGCCGCGAAGGAATGCGCGGCGAGCGCCCGCGAAAGGCGGTCGAGTACTTCAGCCGTGCGATTCGCATCCTCGGGCGCACGTTCGGCGAAACGGCGGAGATGGCCGAATCGCTCGACAATCGCGGTACGATTCAGGTGTACATCGGTAACGACGACGAAGCGGTCAAGAACAAGATTCGCGCGCTCGTGATTCGCGAAAAGCTGCTCGGCCCCGACGCCAAGGATACCGGCGTGTCATACAGCAATCTCGGCTGGCTTTATGGTCAACTGGGGCAGGACGAACTTGTCGTGCCGCTTCGGAAGAAGGCGCTGGCGATTTTCGAGAAGCATCTCACGGAGGACCACCCCTATCGCTATCTGGAAAAGGGCAACCTGGCGCGCGATCTGATTCGACTCGGCAAGCTCACAGAAGGCGTCAAGCTCTTTGAAGAAATGCACGCGCTCGATCAAGCACGGGGAGCAACGCTGGAGGTCGGCGCAATCGATCGGACCGTTGAACTCGGCGCGGTTTACCTCCGAACGAGCCGCGTCGCCGACGCGATGAAATTGCTGGAAGACGTGCATCAACGCACCAAGTTGCTCCGCGAGTCCGGCAAGGGGCTGGACGCGCGCAACATCCTCGCCCGCGCGTGCACGGCGCTGACCGCCAACCGGATTTACGACGATGCCGCCAAATACTACGAAACGCTCATCGAATGGGACGATGCCGATCGCGGCAAGGAAGACTCCCAAGAACTCGTCAAACGCGCCGCCACGCTCGGGGCGCTCTACATGCAGACCGGTCGCCCGGAGAAGGCGCGGCCCACATTGGAAAAGGCGATCGAACGCTTCAAGAAGCTGCACGGTTCGACGCACCTCGAGCTGGCATCGCCGATGCTGAATCTCGCTCGCGTCCACACGCAGCTCGGTACGGTCGATACCGCCGAGGGCTTGTGCGAAGAAGTTGTGCGAATCAGCGAAGAATTGACCGGACCGGAGTCCATCCCCACGGGCTACGCGATGATGTGGCTCGGCCGAACGAATGCTCTGCAACGAAAATACAAAGAAGCCCAATTCAACTTATTCGAAGCAAAGCGCATCTTCGATGCCTTCGACGGCCGCGATGCGATGGCCGACATCCGCGTGCGACAAGAGATCGCCCATTGCCATGCGATTCAAGGCAGGAAGCGCGAAGCCGTGGCCGAGTTGAAAGAAGCGATGGAGCGCGGCCGGGAGTGGATGAAATCCGTTGATGCGGTCTTCGCAGATGCGGCCAAGCTGGAGATTCTCTTCGGACTGATCGAAAACACCGACGCGGCGGACGAGGCATCGCGAAAAAAACGCGACGAATGGACGGCCGAATTCCGCGAGTTGTACGAAAAGCTCGACAAGGCCAAGGCGCTCACCGCGGAAGAACGCGAGTGGAACAAACGCCTCGTGCGCTGATCTGACCCAGCTGGCCATTCGAATCGGATGGCCAGCGCTTCCAACTCAGCGCCGTAGTAGTCCAATCTCCCGGCGTGGAATCTCTGCGTTTCTTTCCGGAGAGAGGCGATGCTTGACTGGTGGATCGAATTGCCGGCTGGGGCGCGAATCGGATTTCCGCTCGTGATACTGAGAATCTCCGCTGCGCAGTTGTTCCTATGGGGCGTCTTTTGGCCCTGGAGTTGGACCATCGGCGTGATTCTACTGATGTTCAACGGAATGGCAGGCTCCAACCGATGGGCCTGACGCTGCCCAGGCGATTCTGAATCCACGCTGGAATGGCCATCGAAACGGCCTGTTTAGCAGAACCGCCGCGCCTCGCACATCGCTGACTCATAGGCAGCCCGCGCGTCTTCGGAAAATAGCGCGAAGATGACGCGATCCATTTGCGAGCAGTCCGACAGAAAAGCACTCACCGCCCCCACCGCAATCTGCGCGGCCTGCGCCATCGGATAGCCGTACACCCCGCAACTGATGGCCGGAAATGCAATCGATCGAGCGCCGTTTTCGACGGCCAGTCGCAGCGATGACTCGTAGCACGATCGCAGCAATTCTGCCTCGCCGTGCGTTCCGCCGTGATAGACGGGACCGACGGTGTGAATCACATACTTTGCGGGTAGGTCGTAGCCGCGCGTGATCTTCGCCAAGCCGGTCGGACAGCCGCCGAGCGTGCGGCATTCGTCGAGCAAATCCGGACCGGCCGCGCGATGGATCGCGCCGTCGACGCCTCCGCCGCCCAGCAATGACGTGTTCGCGGCATTGACGATGGCATCGACCGACAGCGTCGTGATGTCGCCGACCCATAGTTCGATGCGATCGCGGACGTTGTCGGTCATCGCGCATTCCTGTCGGATTGCTATGGAAGCCGCCGATACGAAGCGTCGCTCAGGGTACGAGCATGGCGTCATCGGGCTGCTGCGGGCGCTCGCTGCCGGTGTATGCATCTACGCCGCGAACGCGGTAAATGTCATCGTCACCAAGTCCGCACGTCGGCGCTGTGAAGAATCGCACACTGATGTTAGCTCGCAGCACATTCTGGCCAGTGCCGCCGCCGTGGTTGCCGGAGTTGGCCTGTATTGGCTGCTGAGAGACGAGGCGACGATTTTGATCGACAAGCGGCGTCATACAGCCCGCGATAGGCATCTCGGGAAGGAATGAGTACCGATCCCACGGTCGCGTGACGAGGTTTGTCGCGTAGCTGATGTTCCGCGGATCGAGAAAGTCGTCGTGGGCTTCGGGTGAAACGACTTGCATCGGCCGATCGCCGGGCACTCCCGAACAGATGGCCGCCTCGGCGGGAATGAGCTTGCCCTGGACGAGCCGATAGAAATGCCGCGAATTCCGCATGACATATTCGTTTGGCGATGGATCGGCAACAGCCCACTTCGCATGGGCCGGTACAAAACCGGCGAAGGGCATCTGGTTGTCATATGTTTCTGAATAAGCGACAAGCCCGTTGCCGATCATGCGAAGGTTATTTGCGCAGGCGATTTTCTGAGTCGATTGCCGGGCGGAGTAGTAGCCCGGCACGAGAATGCCCGCGAACATCAGTAGCGCGGCGGCGATGCTCATCGCCTCGCGCATCGTGAACAGCGAACCGCCGCCGGTCGTAACCGGCTGCCCGACGGGTGCGGCCAGTGCGCCGCGGGGGAATGGCAGCGATTTCGCGCCGGACTCGACGGCCGCCATGATGCGATCGACGAAGCCATCGGCGGCGACGGGCGACGCATCGGCATTGAGGGGCCGCAAAATGCGTTCCAACCGCTCGCACGCCGCGCGCGTTGAATCAGCGCCGAGCGTTCCCTCGATGCGCTTTCGCTCCGTCTCATCGATCAAGCCGAGATGATAGCCGATCAATTCGCCCTGGATTTCACGATCTTGCTGGTTGTCTTTCATCGAACTCAAGGACTCCACCACTCCGTTGATTTCATCATCGCCTCGCCGCGATTCACCCTTCACGGCCGCCCGTGGCGATGCCGATCCAGCTCACGCTTATATGCCGCCGCAAAGTGCGACACGGCCGCGTGCAGTCGGCTCTTCACGGTCCCCAACGGAATGCCGACAATCTCGGCGATTTCCTTGTAGGGGAAGCGCTGGTAATACCCCAGAACCAGAATCTCGCGCAAGTGTGCAGGCATATGCGATACAACCCGCTGTACAACTTCTTTCTGTTCGCGCGCCTCCATGATCTCGTCCGGCGCTTGTCCATCATCCGCTGTGAAATCGAGATAGCTGACCTCGTCAGATCCACCCGAGTTGGCGTCGACCATCGACAGCGGAACTTCTCGCTTGCGCTGGCGGCTTCGAAGATGGTCCCGCGCCTTGTTGGCCGCGATCGTAAAGAGCCACGGCCGGAACCGGCGCGCCGGATCAAACCCGGCAGCCGACGCGTGTATCTGAATAAACGTGTCCTGCACGATATCTTCCGCCGCAGCCCCGTTTCGGACGAAGCGGCCTACGAACACATGCAATTCGTCGGCGTATCTGCGGACGAGCGCTCTGAACGCGGGTTCGTCGCCCGCGAGGAATTCCGCGAGCAATTGCTCATCGGAGGGCTGTTCCTCGAACCCCGTTCGCTGATTCACGCCTTACCTGCCGATAGTACGAAACCCGTTCGCGGGTTGTTCGGAGTGCTGTTTATATTTCGGACGTCCGCCGCCGACCGCAGTGGGAAAATTTAGCCTTGACACCCCAACGGGTCAAAAACTATGTTGACGCCTAGAGTTAGCGCTACTTTACCCCTGCGCCACATGACAGGCATAACGTGTCAGACGCCTCATCTTACCGCGGTTTACACCCACGAACAGCAGCGGCCCTTGTCGAGGCATCTGCCGCGATTAATGCGTCCCTGAACATCAGTGACGTGCTACAAGCCATCGCCCACACTTCGGCGGCCGTACTGCGATCGGAAGCATCGAGCGTGCTGCTGCTGGACCGCCGAAAGAACAAGCTGGTCTTCATGGCCGCCGTGGGTGATCGCGGTCCGTCGCTGATCGGCGAGGAGTTCGACGCCAACCTCGGCATCGCCGGCCGCGTCGCGGCGACGGGCAAGCCGGTGATTGTGGCCGATGTTCACCAGAACAACGACTTCTTTCGCGGCATCGACGCCAAGAGCAGTTTCCAGACGCGGGGCATGATCGCCGCCCCGCTGATCTGGAAAGGCGACGTGATCGGCGTGGTCGAAGTTCTCAACAAGCTCAGCGGCGGTTCGTATGATGACGAAGATCTGATACTCCTCCAAATCTTCGCCAATTTGGCTGCGTCCGGCGCGCATAACGCCGTGCAGCACGAGACCGTCGTGCGCGAAAACCGCGGACTGCGCGAGACGCTGCGCGTCCGCTCTCCCATCATCGGCGGCTCGCCGGCGCTTCGGCAGGTGATGGACATGGTCAATCGTGTCGCCGGCAGCAATGCAACCGTTCTGCTCCTCGGCGAAACGGGCACGGGCAAAGAAGTGACGGCCCGCGCGATTCACATGGCCAGCCCGCGTTGCGATCGCGCATTCATCGCGATCAACTGCGCCGCCCTGCCGGAGACGCTACTGGAGAGCGAACTGTTCGGCCACGAAAAGGGCGCGTTCACCGGGGCGGTCGCGGAGAAGATGGGACGTTTCGAACTTGCCGACGGCGGCACGCTCTTTCTCGACGAGATCGGCGATATCTCGCAGAGCACGCAAGTCAAACTGCTGCGCGTCTTGCAGGAGAAGGAGTTCATCCGTGTCGGCGGCACGCGAACCATCTCGACGGACGTGCGCATCATCGCGGCGACCAATCGCAATCTGCGCGACGCCATGCAGAAAAATGAGTTTCGCGAAGACCTTTACTACCGTCTCAACGTCTTCCCGATCAATCTTCCGCCCCTGCGGCAGCGGCGCGAAGACATCCCGGCGCTCGTCGAGCACTTTGTGGGCATCTCTGCGACCGATCTCGGCTGCAAGAGGCCGACGGTCGGCGATGAGGCCATGGCGCATCTCGCAGGCTACAACTGGCCCGGCAATATCCGCGAGTTGCAGAATATCATCGAGCGAGCGGTACTGCTCGCCGATGGCGGCATCATGACCACGGCCCACTTGCCGCGCGAAGTCGCCGGTGACGAAGCGCCGAAGGACGCCAAGGCTGAGTCATCGCTCTCGGGCTATGAAAAGGCGCTGATCATCAAGGCCCTTCGCGAAAACGGCTGGAACCAGTCCAAAGCCGCGCGAGCGCTCGGCATCAGCCGCGACAATCTGCGCTATCGCGTCAAGAAATACGACATCGAGAAAAGCGGCTGACGTAACCGCTCGCCAAAGGCCGATGTGGTTGTCAGACGCAACGAATCGCACCGTTCGCAACGTCCGCCGCCGCATTCTTACGAGCGCTGCATTGACTGATTTCCTCGCAGTCGATTCGCGCCACATGCCATGCCGATGGCCTTTCCGTAAGCAGATTGCGCAGTGCTGATGGCACAATAGAGCAATCAGAATGCAATGCACGGCGGTTTCGGGCATTGCGCCAGCCCGTCATAAACCGCGCGATCGGTGGCGGCGTCGGCGCGGAATGAGCGGA
The DNA here is from genome assembly GCA_964599535.1 of uncultured Planctomycetaceae bacterium. Lineage (GTDB taxonomy): Bacteria > Planctomycetota > Phycisphaerae > UBA1845 > UTPLA1 > JADJRI01. Next base: position 121 of record CAZRFP010000212.1, on the reverse strand, counting down.
GCAGCGAGCAGCAGGAGCGCCAGTGTGCCCGGTTCGGGGATGGGCGTCAGGCTGAACTGGATGTGGCCGTTGCCCGTGGCGAGGCCACCGGGTTGGGCGTTGAGGGTCTCGAGAGTCATTC
>CAZRFP010000211.1:0-6424 GCA_964599535.1 uncultured Planctomycetaceae bacterium | reverse complement strand
TTAACACCGACCCGCGCTTGCAGCGCGATCTTGGCATCATCGGCGACGCCGAGTATGCCGCAAAACAGGCCGCAAAACAGGGTGAAAACAGGCAAGAAACAGGGGTAAAAGTGGCCCGAAACCCTAGCTTCGAGGGCGCTTTTGAGGCCGAAAACGACCTGCTTGACGACGATTGAGGACAAAAAAGCCGCCCGTCGCAGGGCGGGCGGCCATGCCGGAAAGTGCCCGGCGGGAAGGAGTTGCTACGTCATGAATCCTACCCAAGAACGGCCAACAGGGCAAGCGCCGGGCCTGGACCGCGTCAAACCCGACCCTGGACCGGTCCGACCGATTGCGTCGATCCTGCGCAATCCTGGCGCGTCTGGCGACGTGCGGATTATTACGCACCTGCCAGCCGGCGTAGGGGAGCGACCCGGAGCGGCTGGCGAATAGGGTAAATACCCCATTGCGGCCGACGGGCGACGGCGTAGCATCGTCGGCGCTTATGAACGGTCACACTTCACATACTGCACACTCCCCGGATAAGCCGCGCCGACCAGTCGGCAACCGCAAGGCCCGAAGCCGCCCTGACCGGCGGATTAGCCTGATCGGTGCGGCCTGTCCACCTGGAGCAAACCCCATGTCGGAGCAATCAAGAATCGAAGCCGAAAGCCTGCGAAGTGCAATCTTGGCCCTGGTCGTGATTCATGCGCCGCAAAAGGTGTCGCAGGCCGTTGATGCGCTGCTCGTTGGGCGCGACCTGATCGAGCTGCGCGCGATCGTCGAGACACTGCGATTCATCTGGCTTACCCTGCCGGAAATTGAACTGGACTCCAACCTATGAACCGAAAGGAAACAACCATGAAACTCAATATGTCCACCGAAAACGTACGCGAACTGCTCGACGCCCGTAACCTGCCAAGCGGCGAGTGTGAAATCGAAGCCCTGGCCGCCGACATTCTCCGACGCCTCGACGACTACACACTGGTTTACACGCAATCCGTAGGCGCGTTTGAAATCTTCCAGAGCGGCGCCGCCGACGAGCGCGACGCCTTTGACGCGGCCGTTGCGGCGGCGATCGAGGCCCGCGAGTTATCCGCCGGAAATTGAACTGGATGAAGTGAGGTGACGTATGGCTTCCATTATTTCCACCAACGGCCGCGTAGCTGTTCAATTCAAAACGAGCGCGGGACGCAAGACGATATCATTCGGCAAGCTGTCTGCGAAGCAAGCGGCGATCGTGGCCGAGCGCGTCGGCTGCCTGGTATCCGCGAAGGTGTCTGGAACGGCTGTCGATCGGGTGACGGCGGCATGGCTGTCCGGCTTGCCCGCTGAAACACGCGCGAAGCTGGCCAACACTGGCTTGATCGACGCCGACCCGACCGCGATGACGCTGGCCGTCTGGCTCGAAACGTACATCGCTTCGCGCGTTGAAATTGCCGACGCGACCCGGATTGTGCTTGGGCATACTCGCCGCTGCCTGCTCGAATGCTTCGATTCATCGAAGCCGCTGACGAGCTTCACCCCCGGCGACGCCGACGACTTCCGGGTATTCCTGGCCAAGCAGGGCCTGGCCGACGCGACGATCCGCCGTCGGTGCGGTATCGCTCGCCAACTATTCGGCGCGGCCGTCCGGCGACGCCTGATCGAAAACAATCCATTCAGCGACGTGCGTATCACGGTCCGGGGCAACCTGTCGCGGCGGTTCATTGTGACCCCGGATATGGCTGCGGCCGTGCTGGACGCCTGCCCTGACGTGGAATGGCGCGTGCTGTTCGCGCTGGCACGCTACGGCGGACTTCGGATTCCGTCGGAAGCGCTGGCGCTCGCGTGGGACGATTGCGATTGGGACAAGGGACGCCTACGGGTGTCGTCGCCGAAGACGGCGCATCATGGCGATGCGCACGCGGAGCGGTTCATCCCGCTGTTCCCTGAGCTGCGCCGTGAACTCGCGGACCTGTTCGACGGAGCAACGCCCGGCACAACGTGGATCATCAATCGGTATCGCTCGCCAGCATGTAACCTGCGGACGCAATTCACCCGGATCATCCGCCGTGCGGGACTCGCGCCGTGGCCGAAGCTATGGGTGAACCTGCGGGCGACAAGGGCGACGGAACTGGCCGCACGCTTCCCCGGCCATGTCGCGGCGGCCTGGTTAGGGCATTCCCCGGCCGTGGCGGCGGAACACTACTTGAGCGTCCGGGACTCGGACTTTGCGGCCGCAATCGGCGACAGCGCGACGCATGGGGAGGGTAGCAGCGCTGCAAAAGCGCTGCACCATAACCCTTTAATATCCGCTAATACACAACTTCCCGTATCCAAAATACGCGGATTAGACGCTAATAATGGGCATTGTAGGGGTTTAGAGGGATCGGCATTGGGCGATGCAGGGCTCGAACCTGCGACCTCACGGGTGTGATCCGTGCGCTCTGGCCAACTGAGCTAATCGCCCGCGATTTTTCGCCGGGCATTGTAACAACGGCCTGACGATCGGCAAGAGCGCGCATGCGATTTGCCGCGCCTCGGCTGCCCCCTGCTTTGGCTAGCTGCCTTTGCGATCACGCGCCGCGCACTCGCCGAACGGCACCGGATGCCGGTGCTCATCCAGCGCCACGTAGACCAACTCGGCCGTGGTCACATGTTCCGTCGCGCACGGCGGTTCGAATCGCTCCGCGTCTACCTGAATTCGTATCCGCGCCGACGTTCGCCCGACATGAAGCACTTCCGTATAAAAGCTCAACAAGTCGCCGACGTAGACCGGCTGCTTGAATTCAACGCGATCCATCGCCACCGTCACCACGCGCGAGCACCCGAGCTTGCGTGCCTCGATCGCGCCGGCCTGATCGAGATAACTGAGAATCACGCCGCCGAATATCGTGCCGTGGGCGTTGGTATCGCGCGGCATCATCATAACACGGATGGCTGGTTCGATTCGCTGGATGGGTGTATCGGCAGGTGTGGTCATATCAGCAACTGCTCCGTTTCATTCACATCCGCGGGCGATATACCTTGTTCGTGCCTAAAAAAGGCGGGACCGAACCGCGGGTAGTCGACGCGCGGCAAACCGGGTATCATAGCGGCAAGCTGCGGCGTGGCTCCACTCGCGAAGCGCGCGGATAAGGGGCCGATCACCGCACGTCGCCGAGTCAGAGCAAACGAGGGCGCTGCGATACATGAAACTACCGAATTTCAGACTCTACGACACTCAAGCCAAGGCCGCCGTCGTGTTCGGCATCATCGGGATCTTCTGCATTGCGGCGCTGGCGGTCTTCGTCTTCCGAAACTTTAGTTGGGCCGAAAAGGAAATCTATTACAATTCCAAGCAGGGTTTCGGCAAGTATCGCCCCTATCTCGTGCAGGGTACCACAGCCATCAGCGTGGTCATCGGAATCGCCGCCGGGATGTTCGGGTTCAACAGCCTCGGCCAGAAGCGCAACAACAAGCAGAGCTTCTCGTGGATGGGATTGCTCATGGGCACGCTCTCCGTAACACTTGCCGTGATTCTGTTGTACGCATGGCGGACGCTCAGCGCCACGGTGATCACAAGTTAGAGCCTGATCGCCGGAACATACAGCCGCGTGAATCGCGACTGACAAACCTATCGGCCCGCGTTCATTGATTGGCGTGGAAACAAACTTGCGCATGGCTTAACTTGCGCGAAAGGCCTGCGGCATCTTTCCGCTCTGAATATCTACATGGATTGGATTGCGAATCTCATACTCCCCGGCGCGGGTCTGATACTCCTTCGCAAAGAATGGCTCGGGCTTATGGTTTCGCTTTTGTTCGCTACGTTCGGGAATGTGGCCATCGCGGGCGGGCTCATCGCACCGGACTCGCTTCCTGCCTGGCTGACATGGCTGGCGGGGATCATGACCGCTGCAACGTGGGTCGTTGCACAGGGACTTCTGGTTCGGCAGCGTACGGAAATTTCGGCCGCCGTCAGGCATGCCCAGTCGCTCGCGAATGAAGCACGCGCGGCCATAAGTCGCAACGACATGAACGCGGCCCGTGTCATGATCACCGAAGGGTTGAGCAGCGACGCATCGAATCCAACTCTGCAGGCCCTACGAGAACAGATTGCACAGAAGCCCGAGCAGGATCCCCCGACTCGCTAATCGCTATCGCCTCGTCGCCACGCGCATCGCCCCGCATTCCTGCGCGCGGATATCGGCGGTGGTCGGAATGGAAGATCGCGCCGTACCCTGCCTCGACTCGTCCGGAACGGATTAAACCCGGCATGGAGGATCGAATTTGTCAGCCGTGCGGTCGATCAAGTCTCTATTTCGGTGCCGCGCCAGCCGATAGATTTCGACCGGTGCCGCGTGGGAGCGAGCACCGGCCGAAAATAGTCGCGTTGCTCGCGGGCAAGCATGATCCTAGAATCACGCGAGCCGTGTGCAGCACGGCTCAGGGCGACTGCGGAGAATGCTGACGCTCGGCATCTCGCGGGAACCGATAATCAGGAGGCGGGCACGAAGCCCAATCCCGCGAGAACGACGTAGCCATAAGTGCTGTGACGCGCAAATTGTGCCGAGCATCGCACGGGGGTAGCGTTGATGCTCGTCACGCAGCTATGGAAAGGCCGCATACATGTTTGAACGATTTACGGATCGCGCTCGGAAGGTCATGGCTCTCGCCAATCAAGAGGCCCAGCGGTTTAACCATGAGTACATCGGGACCGAGCATATACTTCTCGGCCTCGTCAAGGAAGGCAGCGGCGTTGGGGCGAACGTCCTGAAGAACCTGGAAGTCGATCTTCGCAAGGTCCGCCTCGAAGTCGAACGGCTCGTCAAGAGCGGCCCGGACATGGTCACGATGGGCAAGCTGCCGCAGACGCCGCGCGCCAAGAAGGTGATCGAATACGCCATCGAAGAGGCGCGCAATCTGAACCACAACTACGTCGGCACCGAGCATCTGCTGCTCGGCCTGTTGCGTGAGCAGGACGGCGTCGCCGCTCAAGTGCTGATGAATCTCGGCATCAAGCTCGAAGAGGTCCGCGAGGAAGTGCTCAATCTTCTCGGCGCGGGCGTTGAGAACGAAGAAAACCAGGGCCAGGGCGCTCCGCCCGAGACCGGCCGCAAGGGCGGCAAGTCGCGCACACCCGCGCTTGACTCCTTCGGCCGCGACCTCACGGAGATGGCCCGTCAGGACAAGCTGGACCCCGTCATCGGCCGCAAGGATGAGATCGAGCGACTGCTCGTCGTTCTCTGCCGCCGCTACAAGAACAACCCCGTGCTGCTCGGTGAAGCCGGCGTCGGCAAGACGGCCATCGTCGAAGGCCTCGCCCAGCGCATCGTCAGCGGCGACGTGCCGGAGTTGCTCGCCGACAAGCGCATCGTCGTGCTCGATCTGGCGATGATGGTGGCCGGCACGAAGTATCGCGGCCAGTTTGAAGAGCGCATCAAGGCGGTAATGAACGAAGTGCGCCGCGCCCGAAACATCATCTTGTTCATCGACGAACTGCACACGCTGGTCGGCGCCGGCGGCGCGGAAGGCGCGATCGACGCATCGAACGTGCTCAAGCCCGCCCTTTCGCGCGGCGAGATTCAGTGCATCGGCGCGACAACGCTGGATGAGTATCGCAAGTACATCGAGAAGGATGGCGCGCTGGAACGCCGCTTCCAGCAGATCATCGTCGAGCCGCCCAATCCGCAGCAGACGACAGAGATTCTCAAGGGACTGCGCGACCGCTACGAGGCGCACCACCGCGTGCAGATCACCGACGGCGCGCTCAACGCCGCCGTCGAACTGTCGCTGCGCTACATCCCCTCGCGCGTGCTGCCCGACAAGGCCATCGACGTGATCGACGAGGCCGGCGCTCGCGTTCGGCTCCGCGCCATGACCAAGCCGACGAAAATCACCGACCTCGAAGAGGAAATAAAGCGGCTCAACGTCGAGAAGGATGAATCCGTCCGCGCAGCCGACTATGAGCGCGCCGCCGACCTTCGCGACAAGGCTCAGACGATCAAAGAGCAGAAAGACGCGCTCGAGAAGGACTGGCAGAATCGGCGTGGCGAGATCGACGGCGTCGTTGACGAAGAAGTCATCGCCGAGGTCGTCAGCCTCATGACCGGTGTGCCGCTCACGCGGCTCGAAAAGGAGGAAGCCGAGCGCCTGCTCGAACTCGAGACCGAGCTTCACAAGCGCGTCATCAGCCAGGACGAAGCCATCAGCGCCGTCGCCCGCAGCGTTCGACGCTCGCGCAGCGGCCTGAAGGATCCGAACCGGCCGATGGGCAGCTTCATCTTCATCGGCCCTTCCGGCGTCGGAAAGACGCTGCTCGCCAAGAGTCTGGCGAATTTCCTCTTCGGATCGGACGACGCGCTCGTCGTGCTCGACATGTCCGAATACATGGAAAAGCACAACGTCAGTCGTCTCGTCGGCGCGCCTCCGGGCTACGTCGGCTATGAAGAAGGCGGCCAGCTCACCGAGCGCATCCGCCGCC
>CAZRFP010000210.1:0-6529 GCA_964599535.1 uncultured Planctomycetaceae bacterium | reverse complement strand
CTCATGATAGCGTATCGGCCGTTCCGGGGTTTCACGAATTTTCGATAAAAGGCGAGTCGATCAGAAGGGTCGCCCGGCGTGATTCTTGGGGGGCATCGGCGTCCTCGTCGGTGTGCACCGGCCGAATTACAACAGCCCGAAGGTTCAAATGCCTTAGCCCATATAAACACCCACCGCCGCCCCCATTCAAACGTGGTTACCATTCGCTTTTTGGGTGCCGAAACTCTGTATCATTATAATTATAAACACCTTACAATCGTGATTCGCGGCATTCATTGTTGTTCCCGGCGAATTTCGAAACGGTCCAGGCTGGCGAACGCTGAATAGGGATCGAAAGTGCCTCGGTAACGGCGGTCTCGCCTGAGGGCGACGATTATTCGCCAGCGTCGAAATTCAGTGTTCCCTATTCGCTCGGCGGCGTTCGGCAATCGCGCTTAGCCCGAAACGAGTAAGAGCCAAGCCGGGGCCGATGCAAGCCATTGGGCGGCAAGCGAGTTCGTGATTTTGGGTTTGTCAAGTGGGCCGGGACAGTCGGCTTTGCGGGCTGGGGAGCATCTTTGTGCAGCCGGTGCGCGCGGACCGGCTCACGACAGCCCGAAGAGACGGGACTCTCGGCCCACTTCGCGAAATGTTCCACGTGGAACACAGCCTCTAGCTCCACCAAGCCAGGCCCAGTGTTCCACGTGGAACATTTTGTAGCTGAACTTAGAATGACTGGCCGGCAACGTGCCGCGATTGGGGCGTTGATCTTGGGGACATGGGTGTTGCGTCAGTCGGCACACTCCGGAACCAGCCGGATGCATCGGATGGTAGCCGAGATTGAGACTTGCGTCGCGAACCCGCGAGGCGCCGACGCTCCCCCGGAATCGCGCGAGGCAGCATGCACGGCGATTGGACCTCATGTGCCCCGCCGTTTCGCTGTTGTGCTTTTGGTGTTTTGAGGGTTCCATATTCCAGCGTTTCTGCTATTGTGACTACCTGATGCCTCAACCAAGCGCGTCATGGAGGATGCCATGAATCCGAAAACACCTCAAAAAAGACTCGGAAGAGGCCTTTCTTCGCTGATTTCCGGTGATTTGGCCCACCCGGCGGCCGAAATGCGCGGCCACATTCCCGCCCCCGCGCCAGCGGAGCCTCGGACATCGGCCGACGCGAATCTGGGCCGGCCGGACCGCCCATCGCTCATTTCGGCGCGCGAATCGACCGGGTCGCCACATGGCGCGGCACGGTTGGCCAGTCTGCCGATTGAAGCGATCCGCACGAACCCCTTGCAGCCGCGAAAGGTTTTCGATGATGCCCGACTCGCGGAGCTAGCGGAGTCTATCCGTTCCCGCGGCACGCTTCAGCCCATCGTGGTTCGGCCTGCGGATGGGGGATATGAACTAGTGGCCGGAGAGCGAAGATTGCGAGCTTCAAAGCTCGCAGGCCTGACCGACATCCCCGCACTTATCCGAGCCGTTGCCGACGAGCATCTCTTGGAGCTGGCCCTGATTGAGAATGTGCAACGGGCTGACTTGAATCCCATTGAGCGGGCGCAGGCCTATCGGCTTCTCATCGATAAGTACAAATTGACGCACGATGACGTCGCGCGGCGAACGGGGGAGGACCGCGCCACAGTATCTAACATATTGCGTATACTAAGTTTGGGTGATTTTGAGCGAGGCGCGGTTGCTGATGGGACGCTTTCGCTGGGGCACGCCAAGGCTCTGCTTGCGATCGAGGATGCCGCGCTGCGCGAACGTACGGCCCGGCAGGCGATTGCCGAAGGTTGGTCGGTGCGTCGGCTGGAGCAGTTGGGCGGCGGCGGGCGAAAGGCTGAACCGGCCGCCAAGGAGAAGCGACCGGTCGTGGCCAATCTGGAGGAGCGCCTTCGTGCGGCCCTGGGCGTGCGCGTTTCGATTCACGAGTCGCGCCGTCGTCATGCGGGTAAGATTGTGATCGAATACGGCGACCTGAAGGAGTTTGAGCGAATCGTCCGTCAGATCGGCGTCGAACCCGAGAGCGACTAGGGGGCGCCAGAGCGGTGCGGCGCAATGAAGACAGATGTCTAATTGTGGTTGAATTTCTTTCGCGTCCGGCGCCCGCTCATCGCGAGCGAGTGACAGGAGTGTGACACTATCGTCGTGAAGCGGCAATCAGTTGTTCATCAACAAGGCGATCGCAACAAGGCGGGCGGCCCGTCAGGCGACGGCGGCCTGTGGGGCCACGTGCTGGTTTCCGCCTGCGCCTGCGTGCTGACGGTGTCGATCGCGGGATCGGCCATGTTTCTGGTCTGGCGCGTGCTCGACCGCCGCCAGGTTCGCGCGCGCGTCGAGACATTTGTCGCATCACTGGAGAACCGCACGCCCGGCGAGTTGGCGGAGCGGGCGCGCTCGCTCAAGTCGCACCCCAAAGTTGCGAAGCACATTCTTCCGGAGATCGCGCGCACCATACGCTCGTCCAAGTCTGAAAGCCGCCAGTGGGCGGCCATCGAAATCTCTCGCGCCTTTCTCGACGACGAGAGCGTCGTGACTCGTCTTCATGCGCTGCGAACGGATCGTCGCGAGTCGATCGCTGCCGCGGCGGTGCATGTGCTCGCCGATGTGTCGCCGCCGGATCGCGCCGCGAAAATGCTGGGCGAATGTTTGGTGGACGCCGAGGCGGCCGCGGCGCGCGACGAGGCGTGCGCGGGCTTGTATGCCATCGGCGAGCCGGGCCGAGCCGAGATGGCGCGGCGCATCCAATCGTTATCAGAAGGCCGTCGCGTCTGGCTGGTGAAGTATGTCTCGGAGAATCCGTCGCCGGCACAGGCCGCGTGGCTCGATCTGCTGGATCGAGACGCATCGCCGCGCGTCCGATCGGCCGTCGCCGCAGCGCGAGGGCGCGACACGGAATCCGCACCGGCGGATCATGCGCAGGAATCGCCGTCGTCGCAGCGCGCGGCAACCGCCGTCGATACGCCGGCATGAGGTGAATGCGTGGAGCAGTTTTTCTGGAATGTACTTCATGAGTGGTCGCACCTCGGCCTCTTTGCCGTGTTGATGGCGGCGGGTTTCGGCCTGCCATTGCCGGAAGATATTCCGCTCGTGCTTGCGGGCGTCATCGTCAAGCAGGCCAACGGCGATGCGATCCAGCCGCTCGTACTGATGATGTTCACCGGCATGGCGGGCGTCATCGTGGGCGATTCGTGCCTGTTCTGGATCGGCCGATGGTACGGCCAGAGTGTGCTGGACAAGAAGTGGATTCAGCGCTTCGCGAAGCCCTGGCTCGTGGAGAAGGCGCGGCACAAGTACGAAAACCACGGCGCGAAGATTTTGTTCGTCGCCCGCTTCATGCCCGGCCTGCGGGCCATCATGTTTCTCATCGCCGGCACGTTTCGACTGCCCTATTGGAAGCTGCTCGCGTTCGACGGGTCGGCCGCGCTGATTTCCGTTCCGGCGTGGATATGGGCCGGCTGGTACGTTCCCGACAAGATTCACGCCATTTTCAGCAACGCGAAGATCGCGACCCTTGTCATCTTCGGCGTGCTGGCGCTGGCGCTCGTCATCTGGGGCATCTACGAGTACCGCCACAATCTGCGGAAGCGTTCGGATGCCGCGAACAGCGCCGCAAGCACCATGTCGCCGGCGGCAGATATCGGCGCGTCCGTTGCGGGCGGCAACGGGAGCGAGCCGGCCGCAGTCGAATCGCGCGGCGCGCAGATGTCGAAAGTCGCGCTCGATGGCCGCGCCCTGTCCGATTGCGAACCGGCGGCTGATGCCCCGCGCGTGACACCGCTGGGGGAGAAGGCATAATAGGGCCTTGTTTGAGCGGCGCGATGCTCGTGCCGCGAAGTTCGAGGGCCGATCAAACTGAGAATGCAGAATGGAGAATTAAGAAATACGGGCGCGTGCGCAAGCAGGTCTCATTCCCCGCCCCTTCCTTCCCGCGTAGCGTAAAAGGCAAACAGGCGCGAACGTGAGGAACGTCCGCGCCCATCGCGCCTCCCATGTATGATTCGTCGTGCCGCCGCCGGGGCGGCGATTACTGGTTTTCGCCGCCGTCCTCTTCCAGCATCTTGCGAAGATGGGCGTTTTCGCGGCGCGTCGCTTCAAGGTCGAATACGAGATACTTCACCATGAGCCGCAGATAGTCGAGCGAGTCCTGCAGGCTCGTGACGGCCTGTTGCAGCTTTTCGTGAGAGCCGGACGCGACGGCCGACGTGATTTCCGGCGCGGCGTTTGCGGAGTTCCCGATCGTCTGGAGCAACTCGCTGAGCGTCTGTTCGAGGTTTCGTTCGTCCATTGTTTTCTCCCTGTGGGTTCGGGGCTTTTCCTGCCGCGGCCTGCACAAGCGTCCGGCTTGCCCTCGCATCGGCGTCGTTGATGCGTTGGCCTGTCGCAGATGGTGTGCCGACGGGCCGAAGTCAGCGTGGAGCAGACTGGGGCGTTCATAACCAGGGAAAGGCGCACGTGTTATGCACGCGAGGGCCTATAATCGCGGTCGCGCGCGGACGACGGATCGTGACGGCGTGTTGTCCAAACACAGCGCGTCGCGCCGAGCTATCGCCCGATGCGGCTCTTGGGAATACACTGACGGATTCGCGCCGCGCCGGAATCGCGCGGCCGATCGACGGATGTTCAGTGAGGTGGCGGAAACATGAGCGGCGAATACGCTCCGAAAACGATTGAGGCCCGATGGCAGGCCTATTGGGACGAACACAAGACGTTCAAAACGCCGAACCCCGGTGAACCGGGCTTCGATGCGAGTAGGCCGAAGTTTTACGTCCTCGACATGTTTCCCTATCCGAGCGGCGCGGGGCTTCATGTAGGCCATCCCGAAGGCTACACCGCCACCGACATCATCGCCCGCTATCGCCGAATGCTCGGCAGCAACGTCCTGCACACGATGGGCTGGGATGCGTTCGGGATGCCGGCCGAGCAGCACACCATCGATACGGGCAGGCATACGGCCGACACGACCGAAAAGAACATCAACAACTTCCGCCGCCAGCTCAAGATGCTGGGCTTCAGTTATGACTGGGATCGTGAACTGTCGACGACCGATCCGGCGTACTATCGCTGGACGCAGTGGATCTTTCTGCAACTGTTCAACAGTTGGTATGACGATGCCGCGCGTCGGGCGCGCCCGATCGGCGAATTGCCGATTCCTGAAGCGGTGCAATCGGCCGGCGTGGCCGCAATGCGGGCGCATGTCGATGCGCACCGGCTGGCGTATCTCGCCGAGGTGCCGGTGAATTGGTGCCCGGCGCTTGGCACGGTGTTGTCAAACGAAGAGGTGACGAACGAGGGCCGCAGCGAGCGCGGCAATCATCCGGTCTATCGCCGCCCTCTGAAACAGTGGATGTTGCGCATCACGAAGTACGCCGATCGACTGGAGGAAGACCTGGCGGAGCTGGACTGGCCCGAAAGCGTGAAGCTGATGCAGCGAAACTGGATCGGCCGGAGCGAAGGCGCGCAGGTGACGTTTCGCCTCGCGGATGCCGATCAGGACGAGCTTATCGAGATCTTCACCACGCGACCGGACACGCTCTTCGGCGCGACGTATATGGTCCTCGCGCCCGAGCATCCGCTCGTCGAGAGGATCACCACGCCCGATCAGCGTGATGCTGTGCGCGCCTACGTGTGCGAAGCCGGCAACAAGTCCGAACTCGATCGCACGGCCGACACCAAGAAGAAGACGGGCGTCTTCACCGGCGCATACGCAATCAATCCGGTGAACGACGAGCGGATACCCGTCTGGGTGGCCGACTATGTGTTGATGAGCTACGGCACCGGCGCGATCATGGCCGTACCGGGGCATGACGAGCGGGATTTTGAGTTTGCGAGGGAATTCGGATTATTGATTCGAGCCGTCGTGACGCCCCCGAAGACCTGGCTGCTTGAGAATGGTCCGAGCGACCCATCTCTATTTATTCAAATGAACGATGATTTAGAGGCGCTCTATTTACAGCAGCCCCACCTGTTTCAGTGCGCCTACTGCGGAGACGGGATCGCCGTCAGTTCGCCGGTGTCTCCTGCCGCAGGCGAGGAGCGCTGTGGCGCCGGCGTCTCGCCGGTGCCCGGCATCAGCGAACAAGCGTTGATTTCGCAGCGCAATTTGCCTCACATTCAGCGCGAAGGCTGCACTTACTTTTTAACGTTTCGCCTCAGGAACGGCGAGTTAACGCCAACGGAACGACAAATCGCGCTGGAGAGTTGCGATCACTGGCATGGCAAGAAGATGACACTGCATGCCGGCGTCGTCATGCCCGATCACGTTCATATCTTAATAACGCCACACGAGAAATCGGAGGGCGTCTGGCACTCCCTTAGCGAGCTACTCCATAGCATCAAGAGTTTTTCGAGCCACAAAATCGCGGAAGGTCGGGGAGTCAAGGGGCCCATCTGGCTCGACGAGACTTTTGATAGGCTCGTGCGAGACGAATCAGAGTTTGTCGAGAAATGGGAGTATATCGTCGGTAATCCCCGCACGGCCGGGATTGTTGGCGACCCGAGCGACTACACATGGCTGATTGCGCGCAAGATCGGTTTTTATGATGTTTCGCACC
>CAZRFP010000209.1:849-6616 GCA_964599535.1 uncultured Planctomycetaceae bacterium | reverse complement strand
GGCAAGGGTTGTAGTTGATCGGCCGGCTGGACTCTGACACCTCGGCATCCAGCAAAATGGTCCCCAACAATATGAAATTGCCGAACTTCTCGTGGATCACGTTGCGGTGAATGCCCATCATCCCCAACCCGGCAGCCACCGCGACCGGCTTGTGCGACACGACCCAGACCTTGCCGGGGAACCGGTCCATCTCCATCGGGAAGCCCATCGCCGGGTTCATGGCGCGGATTCCCCGATCTTCCAGAGTCGCAACCACGCTGCGGGCAACGTCGTTGACCTGATCGCCGCTATGGTGAAATTCGTTGTTGGCGACCGAGCGTGCCGGCGTTCGAATGGCTTCTCGATTCATGCGCACCACGAAGCTGATGAGCGTCTTGGTGCGCGGGAACGCCTTGAGGATGTCTTCGCGCTGATCGTCCAATGCAGCTCTGCCGATCTCGACAAAGCCCACGTCATCGGCGCCGGCGTCGAGCACCAGTTGCTTCAGCCATCCGGCGTCCAGCGACTCCATTCTGGGCGGACTGGGAGGCAGTGTCTTGAGTTGAATCCGCCGCACGGTCGGGTGATCTTCGAGCTTCATGGCTGCTCCTTGTTGTATATGCAACTATGTTGGCAAAAAAAGTCAGTTTGCGGCGTCCGCTCGGTTGACTCGCATCATCGCTTGGTTCAACTGCTCTACGAACCCGTCGCCAAGAACCTTCTTCACCTGCCGTTGCGCCTCGCTCCAGGCCGGAACCGCCTTCTCCAGGAGTTTGCGTCCCCGTGGTGTCAGCCGAAACGGCTGCGAGCGGCCATCCTTGTCGGGCACCACTTCCAGCCAGCCACGGGCCTTCATGCGTTCGACGTTGCGGCTAAGGGTCGAGACTTCGAGGTGCAGGTATTCGCAGACATCCAAAGGTCGAGCCGTGCCCATCTTCGCGGCGGCGACCAGGATGTTCATCTGGCTCACCTTCAGGTCGAGCGGCCGCAGCGCGTCGTCATAGATGTTCGTAATAACCCGATTGAGCATCCGTAGCCGGACCGCAACACACTCTCCAGCGATCTTGTCGATCATGGCCTGCATGATGCTCGGCTCCCAATTGACCTTTCCTTGCTTAATTGTATATGCAAATATATGTCTTGTCAAGTAGAAAAGCCGTGTAGACCTCGCGAGACGTTGGGCATACGAGAATACCAGTACTTAGAGCCGTGATTCCTTCTGCTGCGACCTCTATTACGCCATCGAAGATGCGGAATGATCTTAAGATGAAGCTGATGATGTAATGCAATGCCGGCATGGTGCACGACATTTTGCGATCAGCCTGGAATTGTAAGTGCCGTCTCTACATTGCGTTAACGGTCTTCGCGGGCGAAACTCAGTGGAAGAACGCCGACATCCCAATTTCACCTATCCGCCCAATCGACATAGCCATCAACCCTCTCCGTTCTTGACCGCTGCTCGAAGCCTCGACTACTCTGTCCGTTACATGCAATGTGACTAACAGGGCATGGCGTGCTGCGATGAAGGCGGCTCCTGAATCGGCAAACCCCGGCCGATCCACTCCGCGAGCGGGACCAAGCGTGATCGTTGACTGCCATACACATGTCTGGGAATCCACCGACGAAGTTCGCGCGGCCTCGATGGGCATCGCTATTCGACCGTCGCGCTCGCCCGATGGCACGGGAAACGGCCGCCCGGATGCCTCAATCGACGAACATCGCCGGGCGACAGAACCCGTCGACAGGGCATTTGTCATCGGCTTCAAAAGCCGCTATCTCGGCGTCGGCGTCTCCAACGAGTTCATATTCAACTATGTGCGCCAAGTCCCGGAGCGACTCATCGGCGTCGCCGGGATCGACCCCACCGTGCTCGACGAAGCACTCGACGAACTCGAAAAAGCGCATGGCAGCTACGGAATGAAGGCCATCGCCGTTTCACCCTCGGCCCAGGATTTTCATCCTTCCGACAGCCGCGCCATGCAGGTCTTCAGCGAGGCCGTGCGCCTCCGAAAGCCCGTGTTCCTTCAGCAGGGCATCCATTTCAATGCCGCAGCCAAGATGGAATTCGCGCGGCCCTCTTTGCTCGACGAAGTCGCCCGCGATCTCCCACAGCTCCGCATGGTCATCGCCCACATGGGCTACCCCTGGATCGACGAATGTGTCGTACTGCTTGGAAAGCACCCACATGTCTTCGCCGATATCGCCTCGCTGATTCATCGCCCTTGGCAGGCCTACAACGCGCTGCTCGCGGCTTATCAATACGGCGTCATCGACAAGCTGCTCTTCGGCAGCGACTTCCCATACGGAACGCCCGCCAAGGCCATCGAGTCTCTTTATCGAATCAATCATCTGGTCACGGGCACGAACCTGCCGACCATCCCGCGGCAGGCACTCGTCTCGATCGTCGAGCGCGACGCGCTCGCCGTGCTCGGCATCGAGCCGGCGTCGCATGCCGCGGCTTCATCCGGCTCGCTGCTCGATTCCGAGCCATGACGGGCCAAGATCGGCCGCGCGGCTCGCGCGTGCCGAGTTCTGGGCGAAATGAACAGGAGCAATTCAGCCCGCAAGGGCGCGCGAATCACGATGAAGAACGGCGGCATTTCAACACGGCAAGCAATCGTCTTCGCGGCAATCCTCGTTTGCGCGGGCGGCTGCCAGTCGCGCAACAGCAGTGTCGAGGTCTATTCGCTCCGCTCGCCCAATCAACCGGAAGTCTTCACCGAGGCCTTTTCTGACGGACATTTCCGATTAAGCAGCGAGCGAACGTACGAGATCGTCTTCAAACTCGATCCACAACTCCTGGAAGTCCCCCATCCGGAGACCGAACCTCATGCTGAAGGCGATGACAGCCCGGACCCTCCGCCGCTCGATCTCGTATGGACATCCCAAATCCTCCGAATCCAAATCCTCTGGCAGCCCCATCCCGGCAAGTCATACGCCGAGAGCACCCAGACCAACGCTTCGATCACCTACTGCCTCGTGAATGGCGAAAACGCGATCAGCTACGAAGGCGCGGGGTTTGTATTTTTCAAATTGTCGCGCGACGGCCGCACCATGAAGGGGCGGATCGAATCCGCCTCCCTGCGACCGACGCGATATCGCGGCTCGCCTTTTGACTTGTTCGGCCCCTGTCGGCTCAAAGGCGAATTCACCGCGACACACGGTTCGCGCGAAGTGGCATCCGTGCGACAGCGCCTGCGACGACTGCTCGGTCCGCCCGTCATCAGCACCGAAGGTGCTTACGATCCCATGCGGACTTCAGGCGCGGCCGCGACATCCTCCATAAAGGCCCCATGATGAACGAATTCCACGAAAACATCTGGGCACCCTGGCGGCTGGAATACGTGCAGTCCCTCGCCGGCCTCTCAGGTGACGGATGCTTCCTCTGCGACTACGCCCAGAATGCCGAGAAGGACGAATCCAATCTCGTCCTCTGCCGAAACGACCACTCGCTCGTCGTCTTCAACAGGTTTCCCTATACCAACGGCCACCTGCTGATCGCGCCGCTGGCCCACAAGGCCGATCTCGACGATCTCACCGACGACGAGATGCGCTCGATCTGGTGGACCACGCGCGACATCAAGCGCCTGCTGACCGATGCCCTCAAGTGCGACGGCTTCAACATCGGCATCAACTTCGGTCGATGCGCCGGCGCTGGCCTGCCCGGCCATCTGCACATTCACATCGTCCCGCGCTGGAGCGGCGATACCAACTTCATGGCCGTCCTGGGCGATGTCCGCGTGATCCCCCAGGCGCTCGAGCGGCTCTATCAGCAGTTGCGCCCGCTCTGCTCTGACCGTCCCATCGGTTCATGATAGAATACCGCCATGTCCGACGCGCGCTCGAGCCGAAGCCCCCTCGCGCCCTTTGCGGTGCATGACCACGAGTCGCGCGGTCGAGTACATCCGCGCGGTGATGTCGGCGATGAATCCCCGTTCGATCTCGACCGCCACCGCATCATCAGTTGCATGTCTTTCCGCCGGCTCACGTACAAGACACAAGTCTTCATCACCGGCGAGACGGACCACTTTCGAACCCGGCTCAGCCACACCCTCGAAGTCACCGCCCAGGCCGAGCGACTCGCCCGGCTTATCGGCGTTAACGATCGCCTCGCCGGCGCCGTCGCGCTCGCCCACGATCTGGGCCATTCTCCGTTCGGCCATGCCGGAGAGAAGGCCCTCGCCGAGATCATGCAGCGTCACGGCGGATTCGAGCACAACGTCCAATCCCTGCGCGTCGTGGACTATCTCGAACATCCCTACCCCGCATTCCGCGGGCTGAATCTCTCCTTCGAACTGCGCGAGTCGCTCATCAAGCATCGCACCACCTTCGACAAACCCGGAGTGGTTCACGCCAACGACGAAGCCGTTGCCGCTTTGATCGAAGCCGGTCCGAGCTGCCCGATCGAAGGCCAGATCGCAAACCTCGCCGACACCATCGCCTACACACTGCACGACATCGAAGACGGCCTCGGACAAGGCGTCCTCAACGAAGAATCGCTCAACCAGAGCCGGCTCTGGCGCGATGCCGCCGAGTCCATCCGCGCCAAATATCCAGACAAGACCATCCACGCGCTTCGCCGCCCGATCATCGACCGACTCGCCGCAAGGCTCTGCGAAGACGCCAATCAGGAAACGCGCGCCCGCCTCCAAAAAGCCGCCGTGCGAACCGTCGAAGACATCCGCCGACAGCCGAACGACATCGCATCATTCTCCTCAACCATGCAGTCCGCCATCGACGAGCTTCAGGCCATACTCATCGAAAACGTCTATCGCCATCATCGCGTCGTGCGCATGGACGCAAAGGCCGGCCGTCTCATCCGCCAGGTCTTCGAGGCCTATCTCGCGGAGCCGAAGCTGCTGCCTGCGCGCTTCCGCGAGCGCATCGCGCGGCAAGGCGCGCACCGCGTCATCTGCGACTACGTCGCCGGCATGACCGATCGCTTCTGCCAGAAAGAGCACCAGCGACTCTTCGCACCGTTCCATTTTGATTGATCGCTTTCATGGCCGAAGTTCCCCGATTCAGCGCCGCGCCGCTACAATCACCCCGGTATGATGACCCACGCCGCACGCGAAAATGATCGCATCGAGCGACTGCGAAAGCGGATCGCCCATCTCCCCAAAACCCCCGGCGTCTATCTCATGAAAGACGCAAAAGACCGCGTCATGTACGTCGGAAAGGCGAAAGACCTCCGCGCACGTGTCGCCTCGTACTTTCAAGATTCGGCCGATCTGCTCCGCTCGCGCGGACCGGAAATCTCCAAAATGGCCGCCCTCGTTGTCGACTTCGACTTTCTCGAATGCGACACCGAAGTCGACGCGCTCCTCCAGGAAAACCGCCTCATCAAAGACATACAGCCCCATTACAACGAGCGCCTCAAGGACGATAAAACCTACCCCTATCTCGAGATTACCACCGGCGACGACTTCCCCGGCGTCTTCATCACGCGAACGCCCCGAAAAAAAGGCGTCAAGCTCTTCGGCCCGTTCACGTCCGTCAACGACCTGCGCGACGCGGTCAACGCACTGCAAAAGGTCTTTAAGTTCCGCACCTGCGAACTCAACATCCGAGACGACGACGACAAACGCCGTTTCTTCAGGCCATGCCTCCTCCATGCCATCAAGCAATGCACCGCGCCCTGCGCCGATCGCATCAGCCGCGAGGAATACCGGCGCGATGTCGATCGCTTCCGCCGTTTTCTCGGCTCAAAGCAGAGTGTCGTCATCCGCGAAATGCGCGCCGAAATGCAGGCCGCCGTCGGAGAAACTGTCAGGCGTGACGTTCACCA
>CAZRFP010000209.1:0-839 GCA_964599535.1 uncultured Planctomycetaceae bacterium | reverse complement strand
AACTTCGAAGAAGCCGCCAAAATGCGCGACCGAATCCGAGCGATTCAGAAACTCCGCCTCTCAGGCCACGCCCAGATCGACGTGCAGCCCGAAGTGTTCTACGTCGATCCGACCGAAGGCCTCGCACGGCTCGGCAAAATACTCGAACTCGATCAGCCGCCGCGCATCATCGAAGGCATCGACATTGCCAATCTGCAGGGTGAAGAAACCGTCGGATCGCTCGTTTGCTTCATCGACGGCAAGCCGTTCAAGGGCGGCTATCGTCGCTTCCAGATCAAAAGCGTAGACGGCATCGACGACTACGCCAGCATTCGCGAAGTCGTCCGCCGGCGCTATCGCCGCGCAGCCGAAGGCGAGGAGCTATATCCTGACGTCATTCTCATTGACGGCGGCCTCGGCCAGCTTCACGCGGCGCTCGAGGCCTGCGGCGAGGCGTTCGTGAAGCCGCCGATGATCATCAGCCTGGCCAAGCGCGAAGAAGAGATTTTCATTCAGGCCCGAAAACAGCCGATTAAGCTGCCGCGAAACGATCCGGCGCTCCGCGTGCTGCAGCAGGTGCGCGACGAGGCCCACCGATTTGCCCAGCACTACCATCACATCCTGCGAACCAAGCGCCAGTTCGACGAAGACATCAAGGCCGGCAAGCGACCGCCCAAGCGCGCTCGCGCCGCGCCAGGCAAAAGCACGGACTCGAAGCGCCGCCGCAGCCGCGAGCGAAGCGCCGAACGGGAGACCGCCGCGATTCGACTGGAAGTCATCCAGCCGCAGCCGATCATCGATCCCTTCCCGCCCGAAGACGTGCAAACCCACCCGCCGATCGACTAGACTGGAGTGATCTC
>CAZRFP010000208.1:0-6634 GCA_964599535.1 uncultured Planctomycetaceae bacterium | reverse complement strand
GCAAGACATTCTCGCCGCTCCATTCGGCGAACTTGCGGAAGGTATAACTCACCAAAGCACATCGCGCCAGCTAACCCATCTTACCTGCTTTATCCATCTTCGTGCGCCGGCCCTGACGTCAATCGCAATCGGCTTACGAAGACCCGCGTGACGGCATGTCGTTGTCGCTACCCATCACGGCGGGCGCTTTGCAGTTCGATTGCAGGCGCCTTGTGCCGCACCTTCCTTGTCAGTTTCCGGCGGGCTTTGCGTCCTTCGAATCCGAACCGGCCTTTGCCGGTTCGGCGGGTTTGACGGCCGCGCTATCCGCCGGCTTCGCTTCGCCGGGTTTCGCTTCAGCCGGATTGGCATCCACGGGCTTCGCGCCTTCAGGCGGAGGCTTTGCACCTTGCTGCACATTCTGCCTCAGCGGTGAAACGCCCTGTACGACCGGAGCCGGTCTCATCGGCTGGGGTCGTGCGGCTGTCGGCGCGGGCCTTCCGGCTTGCGCCATTTCGGAAATGGGGATGGTAATATGCGGCGTGCTTGGTTCGTTGGTGTCAAAGGTGATGGCATCGACGCCGGTCTTGGGGACATAGTCTGGCGGAATGGTCACGTCCAACCGCCATGCCATTTGCTCTCTTACGTTGGATATGTTGAGCTTCAACTGAGGCGCGGAGCATTGAAGATTCGTAATGGTGATCGGCTTGCCGATGTTGCTGCGAACATAGAATTGCCGCGTCAATTCGGTCGTCCGTCCCGGCGTCAGCGCGAGCGTTGTCGGCGAGACGTCGACCGGCGCCGTGACGAAGGCGTTGGCCTGAACGGAGAGCTTGGGCATCTCGGCGACGCCTGTTTCGATTTCGATCTGGCCTGCGTTGTTTCCCGAGACGAGCGGCGGGACGAGCGTGACCGTCAGTTCGTATCGCTTTCCGGGTTCGATGGGCGTCAGCTCGGCCTTGAATCGCGGGCTGTTGGACTTCGGCTCACTCAGTTTCAGCGGCTCGTCGGTGTTGTTCGTAACGGTCAGCTTTCGTATCGCGCCCTTGTCCGCCATCTCCATCGTCAAGCGGCCGAACGAAGCATTGGATGGGCTGAGCTGCACGGCCTGCCAGATTTCGCCTTTGATCGTAATCGATATCTGGGCGTCGGACCCCGGCGCATTGGTGTTGACCATGATGCTCTTGGACAGATTTCCGGAGACGCGCGCCGTGGAAATCTTAATGGCGATCTTGCCGCTTTCACCTGCCTGGACAATCCGGTCAAACTGACCGGCGACGGTGCAGCCTCACGACGGCTTGACGCTGAGTATTTCGAGCGGTCCGGTACCGGTGTTGGTGAACCAGAAGTCGTGGATGATGTCAGGACCGGCGCGAACCAGGCCGAAATCATAAATGGGCGTATCGAACCGAATTGCCGGCACTTCGCCGGGCTTGAGGACGACCGTCGGCGCTGGAACCGTTGCTCCCGGACGGGCAGGCTGTGCGGCGTTGGGGCCGGGCGGGCCGACAGCCTCGCCTTGCTGGCCTTTCTTCTCTGCCAACGCAGCGCGCTCGGCGCGAAGCTTGGCGGCCTGCTCTGCGCGCTTCTGAATGGCCGCAGCCCGTTCATCCGCGGCCTTCGCCTCGGCCGCCTTGGTTTGTTCGGCCTTCAGCTCTTGGTCTGATTTTTCCTGCCCGAGGCAGACGTGCGGCGCGTGAAAGGCCATGCCGAGCGGCAAAGCCAACGCCGCGAGCAACATGGTCGCCCGTGATAATCGCAAGTTCATGTTCAGTTTGCTCCCATTAAGCACCTGCAAATCGGCGCAAAGAATGCAGTTCTGCATTGATCCCCAGTGGTTCGCTCCCGACAACTGTCGGCATCGACCAGCGTCTGTCCTAAGACATCCGGCCGACGAATAAACACTATACTCGATTTCATCGGCCATGCACCGTAACAACCGCGTAACCGGACTGTATCGGCATCGCGACGCTCGGGGCGACGTGTTATGCTATGAGCTAATTGGTCGAGACAGACGATTTTGCGCGTCGGGGAGCATCGGCGTCCCGCCGGTACGCACGGACCGAGTCACGATAACCCGAAGATTCGGGTGTCTCGGCCCACTAGGGATTCTTGGGAGGATTCAGTCGTCGCGGCACGGCCCATGGTTACCGGACCAAGAATCGTCTCGGCATGCCGATTATCGTATGTGGGCATCTTTCCGTACCCCAAGAGATCAGTTTGAAACATGGCAGCCAGCACGATTGTTGTTGTTGAGGACGAAATCGCAATTCGCGAAGGCGTCGCCACCGCGCTTCGCGCGGCCGGCTATGAAGTCGTCGAGACGTCGGATGGCGCGGCGGGATTGGAAGCAGCGCGTCGCACGGGCATTTCGCTCGTCTTGCTGGACCTGATGCTGCCCAAGCTCAACGGGATGGAAGTGCTGACTTCTCTTCGGCGGACGCACCCGACGCTGCCGGTCATCATCCTCACGGCGCGCGGCGATGAAGAAGAGCGCGTCAGCGGTCTGCGCGCCGGCGCGGATGATTACGTGGTGAAGCCCTTTTCGGCGCGGGAGTTGCTCGCTCGCGTCGAGGCGGTGCTGCGGCGGAGTCCTGAGCGGCCTGCACCCGTCGTGTGGATTCTGGTCGGTGCGGCGCGGGTGGACCTTGAGCGTCGGGAAATCAGCGCGGGAACCGGCGAGCCGACGGCCCTTTCCGAGACGGAATGTTCGATCCTTTCGCATCTGGCATCGAATCATGGGCGCGTGATTTCTCGCGACGAGTTGCTGACGCGGCTGTGGGGCCTGAGCGGGAGCGGGATCGAAACGCGCACGGTCGACATGCACGTGGCGCGGCTGCGGGCCAAGCTCAGCAGCGCCGGCGGCGGCGATTCGAACGACTACATCGTGACGGTACGCGGAAAGGGCTACATGCTGGGGTCTTCGGTTCGTGTTCCGTCGCCGGGCGAAGATCGCGCATAAGATTCAAGAGGCATGGTGCATCCCGCGACAACCCGTCGAAACGCCGTGTTCGCGCTGGTGGCGATCTGTCTGCTGGTCTGCGGCGGTCTGGCGTGGGCGACGTATACCGGTCTGCGTCTGGAGACCATCGAAGCGGAATCGAACCGTGAACGCGCGCGTTCGGTGCAGGAGAAAGCCAATCTAACGACGCTGGCACTGGCGCTGGCACATCTCGACGGCATTGTGGATTCAGTGCTGGCGGTCGAACGGACGCGGCCGTTTGAACATTATCGCGCGTTTTACAAGCCTGCCACGACGATCGACCTGCATTCGGGCTTATCGGTTGATCCGGCGTTTGTGGTCCCGTCGCCGCTTCGCGAGTTTACGGGTCCGGACTGGGTGCTGCTGCACTTTCAGGTGTCGGTGACGCACGGTTGGAGTTCGCCGCAACTGGATGACGACGTGTTCGCGGCCGTTCCGGCGGGCGCGATTCCGGCGGATGATCGCGCGAGGCAGGCGTCGGGGGGCAACTGGCTCGCGGCGCTGCGCGATCATTGCGATCCGTTCCAACTGCAGCAACTTCTCGAACAAGCCCAGCAGGCGGAGATCGATCGTAACGCGGCGATCGCGCGTTTCGGCTCGCGCGACGAATCAACGCCCGGCGCGCGGTCGTCGGACGCGCCCCGGGCGCGCATCGCGGCGGCGGATCGCACGGCGACTGAATTCGCCCGGCGCGGTCAGCGGCTGCTCGAAATGCAGCGACTGCATATGCCGGCTGAGCAGTGCGAACCGTGGTCGGTGGCGACGGACAACCTGCAGATGGGACAGCCGGTTGACACTTCGGCAAATGGCGCGGCCACTTGCGTGAAAGTGTGGGGCACGCCGATGCAGGGGATATGGCTCGATCTGACGCTTGACGGCAAACGGCAACTCGCGCTGGTTCGCTCGGTTTCGGTCGAACAGTCGGAGTTCTGCACGCTGCAGGGCGTGCTGATCGACTGGGAGCGGCTGCAACGGATGCTGGAGAGCGAGATTCAGGACATGCTGCCGGGAGCGAAAATCGAACCGGCGGCCGTCGGCGCTCCGTTCGATGCGACGGCGCTTCGCACGCTTCCGGCGCGTCTGATCGGGACGATTCCGTCGTCGATCGTGTTTACGGAACCGACGCACGGCTGGACCTGGGGCCTGGGCCTGACCTGGAGTGCTACGCTTCTGGCACTGAGCGCGCTGTGCTGGGGAACGATGAAATACGTCGGCATGGTCGAGCGTCGGATGCAGTTTGTCGCGGCGGTGACGCATGAACTGCGTACGCCGCTGACGGCGTTTCAACTGTACACGGACCTGCTGGCCGATCACGGCGACGACGGCCGGAAGCGCGAGCAATTCATCAACACGCTTCGGCAGGAATCGCAGCGGCTCGCGCGGCTGGTTGAAAACGTGCTGGTCTACTCGCGAATGGGCGACGCGCGGCCGAAGCTGAACGCGGCGAGCATCGATCCGCAAGCCGTGCTTGACGCGATCGAACTTCAGACGCGATCTCACTGCGCGTCGTCAGGCAAGCAGCTCGTGCTCGACAACCGGTGCGGTGGGGAACATCGCGTGCATACGGACGCGGAGTTCGTGGTTCAGATTCTCGCGAACCTGGTAGAGAACGCGTGCAAGTACAGCAGCGGCGCGGCCGATCCGCGCGTATGGGTGACAGCCAGGCCCTGGAGTGACGGCGGCGTGGCTTTCGAGGTTGAAGACCTCGGCGCGGGCGTCGCGGCGGCCGATCGGAGGGCGGTGTTCAAGCCGTTTCGGCGAAGTGTTACGGCGGCGGATCAGGCGACGACGGGCATGGGGCTGGGGCTGGCCCTTTCGCGCTATTGGGCAAGTTGTCTCGGCGGACGGCTGGACTTGAAACGAGGCGAACACAATGGATCGCACTTCACGCGATTTTCGCTTTGTCTGCCGGCGCGGCATTCGACAGCGATTTGACGTCATCGGCCTGAACCAAACGGCACATCCTGTTTCATCAGCGAAGTCGACGCAGCGCGCCGGGCTGCGTGAGCCATTGCAGCAGGCCGTCAGTCAGCGGATCGAATTCGTCGATCTGGATGCAGGCGACGCCGCCCTTCTTGAGAAGCATGAAGCTCTCGCGACCGGCATTGAGCAGCCGCGCGGCCAGATCGCCGAGGTCCGGTTCGTGACCGACGAGTGCGATGGACTGGAGGTCCTGATGTTTAGCGATCAGTCGGAGGATTTCATGGGGGTCGCCGCCGGGTGAGAGCGCATCGACTCGTTCGATTGCACCACTGAAATCGGGCAGCTTCGTGAGCAGGTCCGCCGTCTGAACCGCGCGAACGAGCGGGCTGGTCATGATGAGGTCCGGCCGCACGCCGAGCGTTGCGAGGCCGCAGACGACTTTTCGCATGCGCTGAATGCCCTTCTTCGTGAGGGCTCGATCGGCATCGGCGATGCCTTCCACGCCGCGCGGCTCGGCGATGGCATGTCTGACGAGATAGATTTGCATGGGAAGCCCCTGAATCGCTTAAGTCCCTTTAGAACATTGAACGATCATCAGACGCGGCAGCGCGCCGACTTTACGATCGCATATCTGAAACACTCTCATCCACGCCGACGGCGGCGCATCAGGCCTGCCGCGAGCATGAGACCGATCGCGCCGCTGGAGGGTGACGGCACGGCATTCAGCATCATCATGGCCGACCCGTTGAACGTATTTGGAGTTGCCCCGCCGCTTCCGTTGGACCACATGCCCGAGTCCCATGATACGAGATACGTATGGCCGGCGGGGAGGACGAGTGTATCTTCAAAGTCACACATCGTGTTCAGCGGTGGAATGAAATCCGTCTGCCCACCGCATCCCCCGCTCGCGATCACTTGGCCGTCGAAGTTCTCGTATCGCCAGATTGTAAATCTCACGGCGACATCAATCAGTTGGGTCGGCAGGTGAAACGTCGCATCGCCGCTCATTTCCACCAGCACATCCTGAACCGGATTCATGAAAAAACTGCCGGAATGGAGGCTATGGGAGAAATGGCCGTCGTCCAACAGGAACTGCGCAAAGTCGAACGCGATCGTGGCGGATTGTTCGGTGGCGGACAGATTGTATTGCACCTCAGCCGACGTCGCGCCGGAGACGGCGGACAGCGAGCCAGCGAAGGGGAAAATCGGATGAGACAGCGTGTCGGTCACATCGCCATCGCCGCTGGATTGGTACACGCTCACCGACGCGCCGCTGAGACCGATATTCAGGCTCGCCCACGCGCGTGGACTCGGCGCGAAGATGGCGAGCGCGACGGTAGCGAGGACGGCGAAGGCGTTCATATCGAATCGAATCACGTCAACGCATCCTGCTCGGTGCCCAGCCTCATTTCCAATTGCTCATCCGACTTGGCGCGGACGTTGAAATACCGCGCTTCGGGATGGTGCGCGATGATGGCGCTGGTGCTCTGCTCGGGATCGAGCTGGAACTCTTCGCTCAGCGTCACGCCGATGCGCGACGGATCAAGCAGTGGCCAGAGCTTGGCCTGATCTTCCAGATTCGGGCAGGCCGGATAACCAAAGCTGTAGCGGCTGCCCTGATAGCCCTGCTGAAAGAGGCGGCGGACCTCCAGCGCATCGCCGCCGGCGATGCCAAGTTCCATGCGAATCTGCTTGTGCATGTATTCCGCCAGCGCTTCCGCCGCTTCGACGCCGAGGCCATGAAGATGC
>CAZRFP010000207.1:0-6693 GCA_964599535.1 uncultured Planctomycetaceae bacterium | reverse complement strand
CCCTAGAGGCAAGCGAAGCGCGCAGCGCCGCAGGCGCGAAGGCGTGAGGGATTGACGCCGAATGGCCGTGACGGCAAAGACGGCACGGGGCGCAGCCCGAAAGCCCGGCGGCGCTGTGCGCCGACACGCTAGGTCAGTTCTCGCCCGAGAGGTCCGGTCGATAGCGGCCCACCTCGATGCAAAGGCAGGACCAGGCAACAGCCTCCAGCAGGCTTGCCATCACGTCCGACGGATAGTGGGCTCCAAGGTAGACGCGACTGAACCCCACCACCAAGGCCATCGACACTGCGACAATCGCAACCGCCGCGCGCCAGCCCGGCGATGTTGTCTGGTGCCAAGTCAGGTAAATGAGCATAGCCGCAGTGGCAGCGGCGGCGATCGTGTGACCGCTGGGAAATGCATAGCCATGGGCCGAGACCAGCGCATCCACCGGGGGCCGGGGCCGTTGAAAGGCGCTCTTGGCTAGCAGGTTCAGGAGCATCGCGCCCGGTCCCATTGCGAGCAGCAGGTGGAATTGGCGCCAGCGGCGCCGAAAGGCCTGCGCCGCCAGGATGATGAAAATGAGGCTGGCAATGGCCTCATCGTGGACACGATTCACCCAAAGCAGCGCGGACGTCATCACATCAGTGCGAAGCGCACTGATCGCCCTCATCCAGTCAAGTTCCAGCGCGCTGTGTTCGTGCTCGATCGCCGCCTCATGCGCCAGCCAGAAGAAGAGCCCTGCGGCAACGACGGCGACAGCGAATGGAGGCCATTCCCATCTGTGCCTGTGAACTCCGCGAAGCGCAAGACGGCTCATCATGCGAACCGCTCCCACAGTGCCAGGCACCAGACCAAGCCGCACAGCACGAGAGCTATCAGAACCGCCGCGCTGCCCATGTCCTTCGCGCGCTTCGACAGTTCGTGCTGTTCGTAGGAAATCCGGTCAATCGCAGCCTCGATGCCCGAGTTGAGCAACTCGACGATCAGCACCAGAAGAAGCGAGCCCATCAGCAGGGCAAGTTCCTTCCAGTCGCCAGCCACCCAAAGAGCCAAGGGGGCGAGCACGAAGGCGAGCAGCACTTCCTGGCGAAATGCACTCTCCCCGGTGAAGGCAGCCCGCAGTCCGTGCGCCGAGTGGTGCAGGGCATGGATGATCCGGTCGAACCCAGTGCGGCCCTTGTGCGGGTTCATGGCGCACTCCGCTGTCGCCGGCAAGTGCTGACCAGGTCTCGGTCAGCGACGTAGCGTGCGGTGTCGATGTGCAAGAGCCCCAGCACCGAATGGAACAGATTGTCGTGATGCGCCGGCTGGCTCGCGCGTCTACGCAGGCATGCCTCATCGACGCCGCCCCACCCACGCACGCCAGTGCCGCCCAGCCACCAGACCATCGGCACAGCCAGTTGCTCCTGCGGCGCAATCGCATAGGGCATGCCGTGCAGATAGAGTCCTTTTTCGCCCAGTGACTCGCCGTGGTCGGAAACATAGATCAGGCCGACATCGAACCGCTGCTCTTGTGTTGCAAGCAGGTCTATGGTCGATGCGACGATGTGATCGGTGTAGAGGATGGCGTTGTCGTAGGCATTGACAATCTCGTCCCTGTCGCAGTCCCGCAACTCCGCTTTCGTGCACTCTGGCTTGAACCGGGCGAACTCTTGGGGGTAGCGCTTCGCATAGGCGGGACCGTGATTGCCCAATTGGTGCAGAACGACGACGGTATCGTGCGCTGGCCCCTTGCTGGCGCCGTCTATGATCTCGCGTAGGCCTTGAACAAGAACACCATCGAAACAGCGGCCGCCTGGACAAAGGGGCGAGTCGGTGTTGCTGGACGTCATATCCTTGAACTCGACGCCCGCGCACACGTTCTTGCAGCCGCTTTGGTTGTCGAGCCAGACGACGCGCATGCCCGCGCGAGCCAGCAGTTGGATGAGCGACTCGCTTGCCCGTATGCGCGTTTCGTCGTAGTCGGCACGTCCTTGGGACGAAAACATGCAAGGCAGCGATACCTCCGTCGAAGTTCCGCACGCGCTCGTTTGTGGGAAGTTGATGATGGGACGCTTGGAGAGTTCTGGATTCGTCGGCCGCGAATAGCCGTTGAGGGAGAAGTTCATCGCCCGCGCGGTTTCGCCGACGATCAGCACCAGCAAGCGCGGCTTCTGTCCGACTGCAGCGCTCGCGGTCCGGATTGGCATCAGAGGCTCAGCAGTCCGCGCTGCATCTCGCAGGTCGTCGGCGAGCACGCGCCCCGTTGAATAGATGACGTTCCCAGGAGTGATCCGATAGCGCAGCTCTTTATGGTTCCGCATGGTTGACGAGAAGTCCTGGAACCCGAGCAGAAGCGCGCCGAGTCCCACCACGCTGACACCGGCCACAGTGAGCACTCTTATACCCAGCGCCCTGCGCCACGGCTGTCGGCGCAGCGGGATGCGCCAGATGGCAAGCGCCACCACGCCGGCGAAGCCCACGTTCGCGAGCAACCGCGGCGTGATGAGTTCCGAGGCTTCTCGCACATCGGTGCGCAGTGCGTTGCGCAGCATCGACGGATCGAGCACCACGCCATAGTGCAGCATCATGTGCTGCGCAATCAGCGCGCTCAGCACGAACAAGGTCAACACGGGCCGCACCGTGAGGCGCGTACTCAGCAGCAGGGCCGGCACAGCGTGCAGCCAGGCGATGAGCAGCGCAGTGGACAGGAGGAATTGCCAAGTCTTCGGATCACCGAAACTTCGGCTGGCGAGCGTGGCTTGCCAGAAGGGCAGGTTCGCAAACACCACCAGCAGGGCGATGACCACGAGCACCAAGCGTTCGACAGACCATTGCTTCGGCGGTGTTGCAGCGATCTTTGGCTCGGCGTCCGCGTCGATCCGGCCTTGCGATGTCGGGCCGCTCATTGCGGGGTCTCTGCCGCGACAGAGTTCGTGTACAGAGGGGATGCGCGACCAGGGGCCATGAGCGGGCTGAACACAAGTGCCGCCATCCACAGGTCGATCGCTGCCGACCACAGGTTGTGGCTCATGAAATGAGCCCCTTTTGCCACCTGCAGAATGCTGAAAGCAGTGCCGACACCAAGCCCTAACCAGAGGCCTGCGCGGCACAAACCGGGGCGACCTAGCACGGCTCCGGCAAATGCAACGGCGACTATCGAGAAGCCGCCAGCCGCATGCCCGCCCGGAAAGCAGCGGCCCGCTTCCACGCGAGATACGAACCAGGAAGCGCTGTATTCGGCGGCCCCGCCATAGGCCTTCAGGCTCCATGGGCAGGCGTGGCTGTTGATGTCCTTGAGCAGTGTTACGACGACTGGCCCGAGCGCCATGGCCAGAACCAGTGTCCAGACCAGTCCGCGATGCCGGGCGATTCCTGGAAGCCTCGGCGCTGCAATCGCGGCGGCGAGCAGCAGCAGCCAACAGATCAGTACGACAGACTTGCCGATGCGATGGCCGAGCAGTTCGATCCAGCCATGGGTGCCGACCAGAAATCGGTGATGCGCGGGATCGTAGAAATAGCCGCTCAGCGCGGCATCAAGCCCAGAGTCCCTGAACAGCACCGCGCACGCTGCAAGACCCAACGGCAGCAGAACGCCGACACGGAACCAGAAAAGGCTATGGGGCGGCCATTTGCCGCGATCTGATAGGAGCATCGGAAGACTTGTTTTTCAAAGCCTTCAGCGTATGGACAGGGCCGTGAGCCTCCCATCGATGCGTCGTCAAAGTTCCGTCAAATCGCCTGGGGTTCCTTAAAAGAAATCGAGAACTGCGTTCCTCTGGGGACTGCTGCCGTGACGCTCAGATGCCATCCATTGACCTCGGCGACCTGCCGCACAATGGCCAGACCAAGCCCGCGTCCGAAGTCACTTGCCAAGTGATTGGCCTCCTGAGCGGCGGGTGCGTCAGCGAGTCGCCCTCGGTAGTAGCGATCGAACACAAAGGCGCGTTCCTCTTCAGGTATGCCCGGCCCGTCGTCGGCGACGATCAGTTGCGTTTGCGCATAGCTGACCCGCAATCTGGCCGGAGCCGCATGCTCTGCAGCATTGCGAAACAAGTTACGCAGGATCGCCATCAACGCTTGGCGGTCTACGACAGCAACCACCTCTCTGTCGACGTCATTGGATAGGGCCAGTGCCCGCTTCTCCGGCAATTCTCCAAGACTTGCCCACGCATCGTCGATGCAATCTGCGAGGAGGACAGGTTCGGCAGGCGACACCTGGCCTGTTCGCAGGGCACGCATCGACTCCAGCGCGCCGGTGATGGCGTCGATCGCAATGAGAGATCTTTGAAGGCGCTGTGACGGCGTGACACCGCTGGCGACTTGTGGCGACGCATGATCGCCATCGCGCAGGCTCTGGCTCTGCAGCATCTCAAGGTCCGTTCGGAGTGCGGTAAGCGGTGTCCGAATCTCGTGGTGGATGTCGGTCAAGCGCTCGTTCTCCCTAGCCAATCCCAGTTCCCAACGGGCTTGGACACGCTCGAATGCCTTGAGAACACGTTGTTCTTCGTCAGCCGGGGGTGTTTCTCCGGGCTCGGATGCCGGAGCCCAGTGGTCGAGCAGTTGAGCAACCTTCTCCAACGGCGCTACCAGCACGGCGGCAACATACTTGGCAATCCATGCCGCCAGTCCGATGAAGACCAGCGCGAGCACGAAAACTTGCACGGCGAAGGCGCGTACCTTGTTTTCATTGCTGACGGCGTTGTAGCGAACATATAGGCGCCCCTCTGCCACCGGCATCACCATGATGTGATATTCCGCCCCTGGCGTGCTGTCCAGATGCGGGCCGTTCGCCAAGTCTTGCATCTCCGCAGGCACTGGGCGAGGCACGGAATCACCTTTGCCAACCCACCACGCCTCGTAGCTTTCCGGCAATAGGCTGTTGCTTATTGCTGCTGCGGGGCCGCTTTCCGCGAGTCGAGCGGCCAAGCGATGGGTCTCGGCCAGAACAAGTTCGTCAACGAGTTCATCTTCCTGTTCATGCAGGGACAGCACTGCGATGCCGCCCTGGACGAGGGTGAATGAGGCGACCAGAGAGACCAGTGCGACCATGACGCGCCGACGCAAGCTCATGCTTCGCCCTCCGTCTGCAATCGCCAACCCACACCGTGACGGGTTTCCACGCCATTGAACCCCGCTTGGCTGAGCGCCCTGCGCAATAAGTGAATCTGGCTTCGTAGCGCGTCGCTGTCAGGCGCGTCGTTCTGCCAGAGGGCTTCCTCAAGCTCCGCTCGCGATACCAATCGACCTGGGTCTCGCATCAGCACTTCTAGGATTTGAAGGCACCGCGGCGAAAGGTGGACAAGCTTATCACCAACAAACGCCTGCTGCGTGCGCAAGTCCAGCCTGAGCGGTCCCGCGCGAAGCGGGCCGCTCGACATGGCGCCAGTCGCTCTACGATGCAGCGCATGCACGCGCAGGGACAACTCCGCCAGCGAGAACGGTTTGACCAGGTAGTCATCCGCGCCGGCCTCGAAACAGGCTTGTTTGCTCGACATGGCGTCCCGCGCGGTGAGCACCAGCACCGGCAGGGTCAGTCCCAGTTGGTGACGAAGTTGCTGCAGGACTTGCTGACCATCGAGCCGTGGCAGCCCCAAATCGAGCACCAGCACATCGAAGGTCTGCTGCCTTAGCTGCACCATAGCGGCTTTTCCGTCGTAGGCGATGTCAACTGTATGCCCTTGCGCTTCCAAATATTCGACGACGTTTTGAGCGATCGTCTGCTCGTCTTCGACGACGAGAACATGACAACTCGACACTGGCATGGCAGGAGCCTTCTTGTGGCGGTTAGCGTGGGTAAAAGTCTAAAGTTGTCGCCCAAGAGCCCGACAAAATCCTCAGCGGTCGCGGTTGGCTTCGCCGGCTGATGATGTGCATGTTCCTACTTCGTTTATATCTCTGCAACGGGGGTCAAGTATGGCTGAATCCGGCAACTGGCTAGTATGGGCACTTCTGTCGGCAGTGTTTGCGGCTGCGACTGCGGTCCTTGCCAAGATTGGGGTCCAGGGGATTGATTCAGACTTGGCGACCCTTGTACGCACTGTTGTGATCGGTGTCCTCTTATCGCTGTTTGTACTATCTACCGGCAAGTGGAGTAATCCGCTTCAACTGCCTAGTGTGGTGTCTCAAAAGTAATTTGAATTATTTTTGAGATTGCAGGTCAGAGTAGCTTCCACACAGGAGACTACACCGATGGCCCACGCTGGACGCCCCGCCACGAAGCTGCAGATCACCGACACCGAGCGCGCAGAGCTGCATGCGCGACTGCGCGTACGCAAAGCGCCCGAGGACGAGAAGCTGCGCATGCGAATCGTGCTGGGCTGCGCAGATGGGGAGTCAGGCACCATGATTGCCCAACGCTTGGGCACGACGGTGCAAACTGTCTCCAAGTGGCGGCGGCGCTACCGGGCGTATCGTCTGGCGGGTTTGACCGATGCCCCGCGCGCTGGCCGCCCGCGCAGTGTGGGCGACGAGCAGGTTCAGCTCATTGTGGACAAGGTTCGCCAGAGCAAGCCTGACAACGCCACGCACTGGAGCGTGCGCCAGATGAGTCGGCACGCTGGCGTATCGCCCGCGACGGTGCAGCGCATCTGGCATGCCTTTGGGCTGAAGCCGCACCTGCAAGAAACCTTCAAGCTATCGACGGATCCCCATTTCGTGGACAAGGTACGGGATGTGGTGGGGCTGTGAACCGCCCCGGTTTTCGTGGAGGCTCCTTGGCTTGAGTCAGAC
>CAZRFP010000206.1:0-6727 GCA_964599535.1 uncultured Planctomycetaceae bacterium | reverse complement strand
GCTCGGCGTTCTTGCGAACCATGTTGATCGTGTCGTTGGCGACGGTCTCGAACTTGCCGCGGCAGTCGTCCATTGTCTCGCAGCCGGCGAACATGTTGGTGACGGCCTTCATGGTGTCCTGCTGGAACTTGACGCCGTTGTCAAACGCCATGCGGGCGTTTTCGTTCATCGTCTTGAAGACGTTGTCGGTTCCGTTGGTGGTTGCCTTGTTGTCCATCGTCTGTGTGGCCATTTCTGATGCTCCCTTGCTAAAAAAAGTCGCGGTCCTCGTCTCGGTGCGATTCCCGATGTCTGCGTAAACTATATCGTCGCCGATTCGGCTTGGCAACAGAAAATTGTGCGTTTGCACAAAAAAGATGTAAACAACATAAAGCCATATAAATAAATGTGTTACAAGACAAATGATCTGGACTATTGTGCAAATATGACAGAATTTTTTGCATTTGCGACGCCGCCGGACGGTAAATCCGATATGATGAAAGACCAACGAGCAAACGACGACAGCCACGCGATGCATCGAAAGGCGGCCGGCATGAACCCAGGCAACGACACGCGACGCTACGAGGTTAAGAAATATCCCAACCGTCGATTCTATGACGTCACGCGAAGCCGGCATGTGACGCTGTCCGATCTGCACGAACTCGTTCGCGATGGCAACGAGATTCACGTCATCGACTCGGCGACGGGCAGCGACATCACCAACGTTGTCCTCGCGCAAATCATCCTCGAGCACGATCCGCCCAAACTCGATCTCTTTCCCGCGTCGCTGCTGCACCAAGCCATACAGGCCAACGAGCAGATGGTGCGAAAGTTCATCGAGCAGTATTTCGCGCAGGCCATGGATGCCTTTGTCCGATCGCGCAAGCAGTTTGACGACTATCTGCGGCAGGTCGGCTTCAGCGCGCTGACGCCGATGGCGCCGTTTGACTGGGTGCGCATGCTCTTTCCGCAGGGCGGCGGGCTGCCGTTCGGTCCGCGTTCCGCATCGAGAGTCGACAGCGCTTCTGGAGACGGTCATACGGCGCGCGGCGAACAGATGCCGCCCGATACGGAGGAACCGATCGAGAAGCCTCATACCACGTCGACGACCCCCGGCGGTCGCCGAGCGGGCGAAACGTCGGACACACTCGAGCGACAGATCGCGGCTTTGCGCGAAGAGCTGGCATCGCTGCAATCGAAAGTCGGCATTCCCAAAGGCCGAACCACAAAGCCGGCGAAGGTCCGCAAGACGCGAAAATAACGGCGAATACGCAACGCCCCGATCGTGTTCGATCAGGTTTGCCAGCGATGCATGGCGCCTTAAGGGCAATACCGCTTGCTGCATGACGGCCGCGCGGGTATAAAATAACACCGGCTGGCGAGTCTGGCTCGAAAGCGCTGCATGCCGCGTCGCGGTCATCGCATCCATGCGAATTCGCGAGGGACGGGGCGCAACGACTGGACACGCCGCCGACAAAACGCTGGCGTAGCTCAGTTGGTTAGAGCATGGGATTCATAAACCCAAGGTCACTGGTTCGACTCCAGTCGCCAGCAATGACGTAAGTGACGCAGAATGCTAAAGTTACACGCATTTCCGCGTAGGGAAGTGCGGCACCGAAAGCCCTGAAAATCCGGTATGAAACGGTATTGGGCGGATCGGAGCTGCGCAATATGACACAATTCACCGGGAAAACGCCGAAATATCGAAGGCACAAGGCAAGCGGCCGGGGAGTTGTCACGATCGGCGGGCGTGACGTGTATCTGCCCGGCAAGCATGGCTCTACCGAGAGCAAAGCGGCCTACGCCCGGCTGATTGGCGAATGGCGGGCCGGGGCGAAGCTGGCACCGGCCGAGGCCGAGGAAATCACGATTGTCGAACTGATTGCCCAATACGCCGACTTCGCCAAGGGCTACTATCGCTCGCCGATCATTCAGCACGCCGACGGCACAACGACGGGCGGCGAAAACACGAAGGAATACAGCGACGTTTGTAGGGCGGCTGGAATGCTCCGCGCAGACTACGGGCGGACTCCGGTCGCTCAATTCGGTCCGCGCGGATTCATCGCGACCCGGCAAAAGCTGATCGACGAAGGACTGACGCGCGGCGTAGTGAATGCTCACATGGGCCGCATTCGGCGGATGTTCCGATGGGGCGTCGAGATGCAGATTGTTGCACCGGCGACGCTGGCGGGACTGGAAGCCGTGCGCGACCTGTCGCCTGGCCGATGCGACGCCCCGGAAGGCGATATCGTTCATCCCGTTTCCGAGGCCGTATTCCATAAGACGTTGACCGCACTACCGGCGACGATTGCGGACATGCTCCGGGTGCTGATGTTGACCGGGGCGCGGGCCGGTGAAATCTGCGTCATGCGGCGCTGCGACATCGACGAATCCGGTCGAATCTGGATATTCCGGCCGTACACACACAAGAACGCCTACCGGCGACACGATCGGCGAATCTTCATCGGTCCGGAATGCCAACGGATCATCACGCCCTACCTGACGGCGAATCTAACCGCCTACCTGTTTCGACCCTGCGAAAGCGAAGCCCGGCGGCTGGCCGAGAATCACGCCAAGCGGGTTACGCCCCTGAGTTGCGGCAACAAGCCCGGCAAGGGCAAGCGAAGCCGCCGGCGTGCGCCGGGCGAGTTGTACGACGCCCAAGCGATCGGCCGGGCGGTCCGACGGGCGTGCGAAAAGCTATATCCCCTGCCCGATGGATTGTCTGAGGACGAGGCGCGCCGGTGGAAGAAAGCGAATTGGTGGCATCCGCACCAAGTGCGTCATGCGGCCGGGGAGCGCTTCCGTCGCGAGCAAGGGCTTGTTGTGGCGGGCGTCCTGCTTGGCCATAAGTCGCTCGTGACGAGCGAGCGATACGCCGGACCGGATGTTGCGGCGGCGGCTGAATTGATCGGGCGAGTAGGGTAACATCCTGGTTCATGGGCACGCGGAGTAATTACCCGCGCTGAGCGTCGCACCTGGCCCGTTCCGGCACCACTGGGCGGGCGGGTGTGACGCGGCCTAAGAAAGTGGTGCATCATGTCGATCGTTCGCAAGACCCGAAAAAAGCATGGCATTTACCCGGATATCGTTACGACTTCGACCGCTGCGGACTGCGTGAGCAAAACGATAGAGGAAGCGCGCGAGGCCGTCGCCAACGTGTCCGGGCCGGATCGCTATCGACCTGGCAAGAAACAGGCGATTACCCAGCGCGCCTTTGAGCGTACCGCAACGCCGGAAGTGCTTGCCGAGCACGCCGACGATATGAGGGCGATCGTCGGGGAGTGGTTCAATCGGCACTCGATCGGCTGGCAACTTCAACAGATTGAGCCGATGATTCTGAATATCCTGACGGGGGCCGGGGCGAAGCTGGAGAACGCGGATAACGGCTGCCGGGTGGTCGACCCGAAGTGCGCGGAAGCCGCCGAGGGGATCGTCCGCGATGCCATTGGTGCACTGCATTGGCTCGATGCTCTCCGTCTCGCATTGGCGGCGAACGACGCGCAACAAGCGGCGCTATGCGGCCTGCAACTCGGATACTTCATGCAAATCATGGGCGTGCGCGACCTGGAGCAATACGTTGGGCCGGGCGTGAAGTGCGTCGAGGATGGCCGGGCCGCGAGCCGTCGCGCTCACGGCGACACGGCGACACGGCGTGCTGAAATCCGCCGGGCCTTCGAGGAAAAAAGGCTCGCCGACCCCGACTTGAAGATTGAGGCGGTCTATGCGGTGCTCGCCAAGCGGTTCAAGTGCTCTCCAAGAACAATTCGACGCGCGGTAAGCGCAGTAAAATCACAACGATAAAATCAGCGGCCACACCCCCGGTTGGCCACCCGTAACTCGCGAAACTTGCAATCACCGGCAACGACGCCGGAGAATGCGAGTTTTTCATGTCTGATTTGATCCCGCTGCGGCAAGCCTGTTCGTTCATACCGTCGCGCGTGCACGGCAAGAATCTCCACTACTCCACGCTTTGGCGCTGGGCGTCGCGCGGCGTGCGCGGCGTGAAGCTTGAAGTGCTGCGCATAGGCGGCGGCGCGTACGTCACGCGCGAAGGCATCGATCGATTTATCGCCGCACTCAACACGGGCGCAAATGCCGCGCCTGCGGCACGCAAAGAGCGAACCGCGAAGTGCCGCGCTGCTGACATCGAGCGCGCCGAACGGGCCTGCGCGGCGGCCGGAATCTGAAAATAAAAAATGCCGCGCGGCCGGTGGCAGGCACGCGCGGCGAAGCAAAAGGTGACACATGAATACTACCCCAACACTTGCCGCGCGGCAAGCGCAAAGCGCAGACTCATTTCTCTCGGCGCTATTTCATCGCTTGCGCGACGGCGTGGAACTGGCGCTGCATGGCGAGCGCGCGAACTACGCGCTGCCAGTCGGCGCGATGCCGACGGCCGAACATTGCGCAGTATTTCGCGCGCTCATCGCGCACGCCGAAACCGGTTTCCGCGCATCGCGCGAATCACTGCGCGCGGTGCTGCGCGAGACGGGCTTTGTCTCGGCGCTGAAAGCGGCGAACCCCTTTAATGCCGACCTGATTGATGATTTGCCCATAATAGAGGGCAGCGGCGCTTCACTTCATTATCACGCGCGCGAACTATTGCGCCTCTCGCGCAAGCGCGCGCAATACGCGCGCCTCTGGCGCAAGCTGCGCGACCTGGGCGACGGCGACAGTGCCGCGCACGTGACACCACCGCAAACGAGACGAACATGGTCCGCGCCGCGGACTGCGCCACGATTCTCGGCGCGCGCCGTGGCGGCGCTAAAACAAGGAAGATAAAAATGAGCGATTACACACCATTTCCAATTGACCTGCTCCCCCACAAACTAGCTTGTTTCGTGCATGAAACCGCCGAGGCGCTACAATGTGATGCCGCTATGGTGGCACTGCCCGCGCTGGCCGTGTGCGGCGCTTCGATCGGCACAAGCCGCGCGATTGAGCTTAAGAAAAGCTGGCATGAACCGCCCGTAATTTGGGCTTGCGTTATCGCGCGATCCGGAACGATGAAATCCCCGGCGTTTGATGCGGCGCTGAAGCCGCTGCGCGAAGCGCAGCACGATCAATTTGAAGCGCATCGCGCGGCGCTTGAAGCCGTGGCCAGCGACTTGATGCGCTACGAGAGCGAGCTTGCGGCCTGGAAGAAATCAAAAACGGCGAGCGACCAGCCGATGAAGCCCGAAGCGCCTGAATGCGTGCGGCATATTGTGTCCGATGCCACGATCGAGTCACTTGCGCCGATACTCGAATCGAACGTGCGCGGCGTGCTGCTCGCGCGCGATGAACTGGCCGCCTGGGTTCGCGGCTTCAATCAGTATAAGTCGGGCCGAGGCGCGGACGCTGCGGCGTGGCTCGAACTCTGGCGCGCCGGGCCGCTGACCATCGACCGGAAGACCGGCGAGCGGCGGCGGATATACATCCCGCGCGCGGCTGCGAGCGTATGCGGCACGATTCAACCCGGAGTCTTCGCGACCATTATGCGCGGCGAAAACATGGAGTGTGGGCTTGCCGCGCGACTGCTCGTTGCGCAGCCCTCGTGCGAGCCGAAAAAATGGACCGAGTCGGTGCCCTCCGCTGCGGCGCTTGATGGATACATGTATTTGGTGCGCGACCTGCTCGCGATGGAACACCACGAGGGGAAACAAGGGCCGGAGCCGTATCGGCTGCCGCTGACGCCTGAAGCGCGCGAAATATGGCGCGAGTGGGCAAACGCGCACGCGATACGCACGCATGAAGCCGCGAGCGATGCCGATGCGGCGGCACTTGCCAAACTGGAGGCATATGCCGCGCGACTGGCACTCATATGCGAGCTTGTCGCCGACCCGTTGGCCAACGTCGTCGATGCCGACGCGATCGCGCGCGGCGTGGAACTGGCCAATTGGTTCGCTCGCGAGGCCGAGCGCATTTACGGGCGGCTCGACGACGATGAAGAAACCCGCGGGTTGCGCGAGCTCGTGGACTGGATCACGCGCAAGGGCGGCCGCGTGACGGCGCGAGACCTGACGCGCGCGAAGACCCGGCAATTTCCATCGGCGGCGGAGGCCGAGGCGGCACTGGCTGGCCTGGCCGAGGCGGGCTTCGGCGCGTACGAGTTTTTCGGCACTGGCGCTGCTGGCCGACCGTCGCGCGTGTTCTCGCTGGCCGACGCCGACGGCAATGCCCCGGCCGACGCCGACGGCGACGACGTGCCGGGCGGAACTCACAACATGACAGACGACGGCGGCGACGACGTGCCGCCGATGACGGCGGAACAGGCCCTATGGTTTCACAGTTGACCCATGCGCGGCGTGTTGGACCTAATGACAAAATGACAAAATGACAAAATCCCCACTGGCGCTATCGCGGCGCGGGGTTTTGTCAGTGCGGGTAGGCAAAAACGACCGAGACCGGCCGTGAGGACGCCGACGGATGGCGACGGAACTGGTAGCACGCGACCCCGGCCGACGCCGATTCCGGCACCTGCTAATGACAAAACCCCCTCTGGCGCTAGCGCAAACAGGGGTTTCGTCATTTTGTCATTTTGTCAGTGCTGCGAAAACTGAACTTCGATGGCGATGGATGGAGACACCTACATATGTATACAGGCATGACCACGAACAACCCGGAGCCGACACAATGACCAAAGACGACAACAAGCATCAGAAAACCCGCGAAGCTGCCGCAAGGGCCGCGAGCCGAGGGACCGACCTGCCCGACGATCTACTTGCCCGGCTGGCCGACGCACGCCCCGACCTGGTTGACCTGG
>CAZRFP010000205.1:0-6729 GCA_964599535.1 uncultured Planctomycetaceae bacterium | reverse complement strand
TGCTTATCGCCGATGCCTTCGATGCGATGGCCGCCGAAGCCACATTGCAGGAGCGTGGGGCACTGCAGCGCCTCGCACGCGACGACGCGCGCCGACGGATGACGCGACTTGAGAAAATCGCCCGCCGCGATCGTGCCGGCGCTTCCGGTGGCCGAGATATACGCGGCAAGGCGCGGCGGGCGCGCCGCCGCGACGGTCGAGTGCTCCCGCGCGAGCCGTTCGAATATCTCCTGAATGATCGCGCCAGTCGTGTGGTAGTGCCAGATGGCGTTTCCGAATTCCTCAAACTGGTTGAAGATCACGCAATCCGGACGCGTGCGGCGGATCTCCCAGCATTTATCGTATATCTCCTTCACGTTCGATTCGCAGCCGGGCGTCGCGATGACTTCCGCCCCGATTTCCCGCAGCCAGTCGAAACGTTCGCGGCTCATTTCCTCCGGCAAAATGCCCACGGCCGTGCAGCCGAGCAGGGCGCAGTCGAACGCGCCTCCGCGGCAGTAGTTTCCCGTACTCGGCCAGACGGCCTTCTGCGTTGTCGGGTCGAACTGCCCGGTGACGAGCCGCGGCACGATGCAGCCGAAGGCCGCGCCGACCTTGTGAGCGCCCGTGGGGAACCACTTACCGACGATGCCGACGATGCGGGCGTCGACGCCCGTCAAAGCCGGTGGGAACTCGATCCAGTTGCCCTCGTTGAACAGCCCGCGCTCGGCGACCGGCTCATTTTTCCAAGTAATGCGGAAGAGATTCACGGGGTCCACATTCCACAGACCGACCTGACGGAGGCGTGCCTTGATCTTCTCCGGCACGCTTGACGGGTCGCGCATCTGGGCAAACGTGGGGATGACGACGCCGCGTTCGCGACAGCGGGCGGCGGCTTTCTCGACGATGGCTTCGTTGATGTTCATGCCCGAAATGATCGGGCGCAGCTCGGGTTTGCACAAGGACTGCCGCGCGCCGTGTTTCGATGCCCAAAGTCGGGTATGATCGGCCGACATGGAACTCGACGGCATCTTTCTCGATATGTACGGCACCCTCACGACGGGCGACCGCGACGCGGTGGAGCGGGTCTGCGCGGACGTTGTTCACGACACGGGCGTGGCGATGTCCGCCCACGAGCTGTCGATCACCTGGGGCGAGCGGTTTTTTCACTTTCTGGATTTCTGCAACGGCGACGATTTCCGCACGCTGATGGAGGTCGAGCGCTGCACGCTGGTCGACACGATGGCGCAGCTCGGCGTCGAGATCGATCCGGAGCCGTATTGCCGCAAGCTCCAACATTACTGGCAGAACCCGCCGCTCCAGCCCGACGCGAAGCACTTTCTCGAATCGGTGAAGTTCCCCGTCTGCATCGTGTCGAACGCCGACCATGCCGACGCAGAAGCCGTCGTCGCGCGGCACGGCCTGCGCGTCGATCACATCGTCACGTCGGAATCGTCGCGGTCATACAAGCCGGATCGGCGCATCTTCGAGGCGGCGCTGGAAAAGACCGGCTGGCGTCGCGACCGTGTCATCCATGCAGGTGATTCGCTGCACAGCGACGTGGGCGGGGCGATGATCGCGGGCATCCGCAGCGCCTGGATCAACCGCGCACGCCGCATCCACGACATCGGCACCCACACGCCGGACCACGAATTCGGCGACCTGTTGGGGCTGGCGGCATGGCGGGAGAATATTCGGGCGGATTGAACGGGGCTGGCTGCCGATCGGGTCATTGATGTTCCTCCGTTTCTCCCTGCCGGGCGCTGCGCTTTGGCTTGACACGCCGGCACCATCCCATTCAGCGCGAAATGGGTAATCCAAAGGCGGGGACTTTCTTGCGAGAATTCTCTGAATGTCGTGCTTGACCTTTTTCTTGACAACGGCGGGGGGGGGGGAGGGTAGCTTCTGTTCGGTATCGGCTTAAGAGGATTCTTGCCACGGGCTGGTGGAAAACTCTTGGGCAACAGATAATGGAGGAACTGAAATGACGGTGAAATGTTGCATATTAGTCGTAGCAGGTATTTTGTTGACGGGGTTGATGTCGATCCACAAGAATCTGAAAGCATGTCCACCCAGTAGCTGTCCAACTGGACAGCGTTGTCTGTCGAATCCGATCATGGATTTTGATTCGTGCGACCTCCCAGTGGCGGTACTGCCCCAAGTAAAGTGCAAATGTGAAAGTGATGACAAATGTGCAAGTGGTTACTACATGGGGGTGCCGGCATTTACTGTGCTGAACACTGGCGTGGAGTCTGCCAATCCTCCGTTTTGTGGACCGGAAACCCCTTGTTACTATTGTTACGAGCCGTGTATCGAAGAATGTTACTATGTTTACGATTGCTTGACGGCTTCTGCCGGGCAGGATTGCGGCGGGGATCCAAGAATGAACTGCTTCCCACAAAAGGTGAGTACTGGGGTCGTCGATTGTTGGCAAAACACGACTCGCGAGTGTTGCACCTGGCAGAATTAGTGTGTTGAACAGAAGTGGATTGAATTGCCGCTCATGCGGGGCAGTGTTTCAGAGGCCGGGCAATTTTTGTTTTTTCCCGTTGATTGTGCACCGGAGAACTGGTTATGTTTCTTGAACTATGTTTCCTGATCGCGGTGATCCCGGCTGGAGGGTCGAGCGATGTTGTACCAGAGTCGCTGGCACGGGCCTATGGTCGTCGCATGGATTTCACAACGGCGTATTTCGATTACGAGTATCAGGCCGAGTTTCCCGGCGGTCGCCGCATTGCGAAGCGCCGTTACGAAGCTCGGTTTGCCGGCGACGCCGTTTTCTTTGTCGACCACGGAGATGAGGATGGCATCGTCTCGTATCCTGATTTCAACGCAGGATCTCGCTTTGGTGTGCGGTTTACCTGCTCACCGATGAAAATCGTGAGGGTAAATGGTGGTAAAGATGAATGGGGCATCCACGATGGCGGCACAACTTTGATAGGTCGCCGGACGATCCAGTACCCAGATAACATGATTGGTCCGGGGCCGAATATGCTGCTTGATCCCAGATGCGCCGGCTTATGGACACGGGCTTTTTCTGAAAAATCACCGTCGCAATGGCTCGCGGACCTGCAGGGGCGAAACTACCAGTGGTCTGAGAGAAACGTGGACGGCATCGTCGAAGTCGTGGGCTCCATCAAGGCTGAACCAGATTCGAATTCATCTTTCCCAGTTGTTGCATGGCGCGTTGACCCGGCAAAAGACCATGCGATTGTGGATATCAAGACCTTCGTTCGGGGGCGCGATGACTCACGCAAGCTGCATGAGCACTTAGAAGCCGAGCACAAGCGCGT
This sequence comes from uncultured Planctomycetaceae bacterium, assembly GCA_964599535.1. Classification (GTDB taxonomy): domain Bacteria; phylum Planctomycetota; class Phycisphaerae; order UBA1845; family UTPLA1; genus JADJRI01. The sequence continues at coordinate 3,457 of CAZRFP010000205.1, read as the reverse complement.
CAATGGACGCTGGTGGCCGATACGCTGCGTAACAAAATTTGCCAAGGGTGGAGGCGAAACAATCGAGTTCCAGAAAGTGGAATTCGATCTCAAGGAACACCCTTCAGAACTGGGGCCGGATAATCTCGGTGTTCCACCGGGGCTACCCGCAGTTGATCGGATCCATCATGATCCAAGTGCTGGTCCTCTCGCGATGGGTCGGTACATTGGGGGCGGGACAGTTGTGTCGGGGGCTGAATGGGCCGAGATTTACCATAATCAATTCGATGCTGGAGAACTTTCTGACTTTATGGAGCGCGCGCGGGCGTTCGGAAACGGCGAATACCCCCATTGGTGGAATGCTGGCGACGAGACACTCGGCCTGAAGAATGTACCGCACACGCCGGATTTGTGGGAGGCCTACGTCCGAAGATGGATTATTCGCCATTCGCATGATTCCATCGTAGACGGTGGAATGATCTCGCCTCGACTCAAGGACGCTCAGATTGAGTCCGCATTGGCCATTCTGAAGGACTGCCGAAAACGCGCCGAACTAGTACTGCGGAGAAGAAACGAAGACTCTGCCGCCGAACACCCATTGCCGCGCGAGACAGCCTCTGCGGAAAAACCGGTAGACCGGTACGAACGGGAACTGGATAAGATTTTTCAAACGCTGAAGATTCGTCTCGACGGGCTGCTGACGACGCAACAGCAGCAGAGTGGTGCCGGGAATGCGGCAGTCACCGGGGCTGGCAAATAGGGAACGTAGCACTTTACCGCTTCTTCATTCGGTTTTTGGATCGCATTCGGTCGATTCTATGTGCGGCGCGCGGGTCGGCCTGGCGGCGGCTTGGGCGGGGCGATGATCGCGGGCATCCGCAGCGCCTGGATCAACCGCGCACGCCGCATCCACGACATCGGCACCCACACGCCGGACCACGAATTCGGCGACCTGTTGGGGCTGGCGGCATGGCGGGAGAATCTCCGCACGGATTGAACAAGGTCGGCTGGCGGTCGGGTCGCTGCTGTTCCTCGATTACGCCATGCCGGGCACTGCGCTTCGGCATGCCACGCGCCGTCATGTTTGCGATGCGGCATGTCGAATCGAATGCACCTTGTTTGAGCCTTGCGAGATCGGTTAAGATTGCCAGACCTGACGCGGTTCATGTCTGTCCGTGCGGCCGATCCGGCACGACATCGCCTGTTTTCCGCGTCATCCAACCTCACGCGGCGAGCCATTGGCCGCGACATCTGATCGCTTGATCGGGCGTCGCTCGCGACGCGGGCCTGTCGAATGCAGCCTCGCGCCGCGTCAAGGGGAACCCAGACAACCAGGAGAATCCGTATGAACCCTCGCACCATGGTGGTCCTCTGCGCATTTGGGCTGATGACGCACGCCTCGACGGCATCGGCGCAGTGGTCGTCCAACCCGGCCGCAAACCTGGTCGTCGCCGATCGCAGCGGCGAGCAGGCCCAATCGAAGATTCGCGCCACGTCCGACGGCGGCTGCTACATCAGTTGGTTCGACAACGCGACCGGCGGCTACGACGTGTACCTTCAGCGGCTCGATCGCGACGGCGTCGAGCAGTGGCCGCACAACGGCGTGCTCATCGCCGATCGCTCATTCAGCTCGACGCAGGACTACGGTCTGGCCGTCGATGCCGACGACAACGCGCTCATCGCCTATCGCGACGATCGCGCCGGCGGCATCCAGGTCGGCGTCAACAAGGTCCTGCCCGACGGCACGCTGGCCTGGGGCAGCGCGGGCGTGCTTCTGACCAGCACGGTGGAATTCATCGGCAACATGAAGGTCGCGGCCACGACGGACGGCCACTCCGTCGTCGCCTGGAGCCAGGGCGCGAGCCTCCGCCTTCAGCGGCTCGATGCCGACGGCACGGCACAGTGGGCGGCCGGCGGCATCGCCCAAACGCCCGGCGCCGGCAGCTACAGCGTCGCGGATATCCATCCCTCGCTTGATGGATCCGTCATCGTCTCGTGGGTTCATTCGACCGGCGGCTTCTCCGCGCCGCGCAACCTGAACGCCCAGCGGTTCGACGCCACGGGCGCAGCGCTCTGGAACGCCGGCGCGCCGCGCGTCGTGTTCGACGGCTCATCGCTGCAGATCGGCTACTTCCCGGCCTTCACGACCGACAGCGCCGGCGGCGCGATCTTCAGTTGGTACGAGACCGGCGCGAGCCGCCGCGTCTATGTTCAACACCTCTTCGCCGATGGCACGGTGCGCTTCGCCCACAATGGCGTGGCCGGCGCGGTGCAGGCTGGTCGGATCGGCCTTTCGCCGGATGCCGCCTACGACGCCGCGAACGATGACATCTATCTCTTCTGGACGGAGACGAATACGAATCAGAACGCGTGGGGCCTGTATGGCCAGCGCATCCGCGACGGTGCCCGGCAGTGGGGCGACAACGGCCTGGAGATTCGCCCGCTGGACGGCGAGCAGGAGAGTTTTGTCCGGGCGGTGCATGCCGGCGGCGTGGCGATGACGTTTGCCTTCGATCGATCGGGCGGGGCGCAGATTGTGGGCTATGGCCTGGACGAGGACGGCTCGCCGATCTGGGCGGGCGGCATGACGGCGGTCTGCACGAATCTGACCGGCAAGTCGCGGCTGGAGGCGGCGGCCAACGTCTGCGGGCAGGCGCTGCTCACGTGGGGCGATGGCGATGTCAGCGGCCGCGATATTCTCGCGCAGAACGTTCGGCCGGACGGCGCGCTGGGCGTCTCGGGCGTTGCCCTTCCCGGCGATATGAACTGCGATCAGGCCGTCACGCTGGAGGATGTGCCGCTGTTGGTGTCGGCCCTGCTGGATGCCGCCGCCTACGCAGCGGCCCAGCCCTGCTGCGATCCGCTGAACGGCGACTTCACGATGAACGGCGAACTGGCGGGCGACGACATCGCCGGCTTCGTCGCAGCGCTGTTGGACGAATAGGCTGAGGCGGAAGCCTCTGCGGGTCGGGGAGCATTGGCGTCCCGCCGGTGCGTATGGACCGAATTCCAACGCACTGGAGATGCGGGCGTCTCGGCCCACGAGGCGGGGTCTTGAAAATGTGGAAGCGGCTGCCTGCCGAAGGGCAGCGCCCGGCCCGTCGGTTCGCCGAAGCCTTTGCTGGAGGAACCGAGCGTTAAGTATGGGGAATCCAGAAAGCCGAGGGGGGCTGCGCCGCGTGCTTTTTGCCGGCCTCCTGTCTATTTTCTCCATTCCCCGTTCTTCATTCGCCCTGTCGAGCCTGCGCTCGCGACGGGAATCGTGCCCGAGGGGACGACCCTCGCGGCGCTTCGAATTATGCACCGAGTAGAAGGGTGGGGCGGCCTCCTTTACCTAATAGAATAAGAACTATACAAAAATGATCTTGCTAATAAAATCCCAAAACCTCGGGAGTAATAAGCTTGAGCAGATCGATGTCGGAACTGTACTGGTTCAGCCTGAATTGGAGAGTAAGGTTCCGCGCCTTACATAGTCTTC
>CAZRFP010000204.1:0-6751 GCA_964599535.1 uncultured Planctomycetaceae bacterium | reverse complement strand
CTTCGGTCCAGCCCTTGATGACCTGATTCAGACCAAACGTCGCGGGCGCGCCGCGATCGACCGACGAATCGAACTTGTTGCCGTTCGTCAGCCAGCCGGTGTAGTGAACCTTCACGCGGTCCGTCGGCTGGGGCATTGCCCCGGAACCGTCCACGACATGGATGATCTTCAGGCCGGAGGGCGTGGAGACGGCCTTTTCCATATCGCCGCCCTTGCTTTTTATGAGGTCGAGCATCTTGTTCATCTCGGCTTTCTCCGCGGCGCGGGCCGCGGCAATGAGGTCCTTGATCGAGTCGGGGCTGATCTTCTCGATCTTTCTGATGATGACCGGCGTAACCGGCGCGGCGGGGGTGCGCGGATCAGCGCGTTCGTCGAGCTTCACTTCGGTCGTCGCGATCTTGTCCACGATATCCATCCCACCGATGGCCTTGCCGAAAACACAGTAGCCCCAACTGTCACCGAACGGCGCGCGATGATTCAGCGCCTCGTTGTTGTTGACGTTGATAAAGAACTGGCAGCTTGCCGAATGCGGATCAGGCTTGCGAGCCATGGCGATGGTGTACTTGTCATTGCGCAGACCGTTGGTTGCTTCGTTCTTGATGTTGGTCTTCGTCGGCTTCTCTTTGTAGTCCGGCGTCAGACCGCCGCCCTGGATCATGAAGTCCTTGATGACGCGATGAAACATCGTGCCTTCGTAATGCTTGTCGTCGACATAGGAGAGAAAGTTCTTCACGGTTTCGGGGGCCTTGCCGTGGTTGAGTTCGATCACGATCTCGCCGAGCGAAGTGGTCATGCGAACATACGCCAGATCGGGAATCTTGTCCTTCTCGCCGGCGGCCGGCTTGCCTTCGGGCGAAGCAAACGCCGTTGTGGCGGACAACAAAGTGATACACGTCAACGTCAGAGCCAGATTCATGATGAACACCTCGGAGAAAAAAACATCTCGATCGCGCCCCCGCGCATGCGGCGACAGACCAGCCGCGCACGATAATTCGCAACAATTCACATGTCAAACCAGCGGAAAAATTGCATTTGCCGCCGCTCGTTACGTGCGATCCTCGGACAAACGCGCGATATCCGCCGCGAAATCCCGGCAGGCCTGCTCAACGCACGCCTCCCAATCTTCGCCGAATCGCTCGCGATACGTCGCGCTCTCGTGCGCGAAAATGACCGACCGGCCGGCCGCCACGAGCGCCCCCAGACCGCGCGCGTCGAAGTAGGGGGCAAAGTCCTCCGCGCGGCCGCCTTGCGCCCCATATCCGGGTACGAGAAAAATCGATCGCGGCATGACGCGCCGAAGCCGAGCGGCGTCGTCGGCATTGCGCGTGGCCGCGACCGCGCCGATCGAACTGTAGCCGTGGCGGCCGATGGTCTCCGAGGCATCTGCCCAGTCGGTGACCATCGAACCCATTAACTCATGAACGGTACGCCCGTCGGTCAGTGGTTGATCCTGCACTCTTGCGGCCGAATCGTTGGATGTGCGCACGAGCACGAAGACGCCTTTTCCTTCTTTGCGGGCGATATCCACAAACGGCTGCACGCCATCGCGGCCAAAGTAGCCGCTGATGGTGACCGCGTCGGGCGATGCGCCGTCGCCGTCGTCGGCAAGGTGCGCGCGGGCATACATCGCCGCTGTATGGCCGACATCGCCGCGCTTGACATCGCCGATGACGATCAGCCCGAGTCTGCGGGCCTCGGCCAGGAGATCGAAATAGGCATCGACGCCGGCGCCGCGGAAGCACTCGAAATAGGCGATGTTCAATTTCACGACAGGCACGATGGGCGCGACGATGCGGATGATGCGCGAGCAAAAGTCGCGAATGTCGGCGACATCGGCCGCCACGTCGCACCGCGCTCCGCCCATCTTGGAGGCGTATGTTTCGGGAAGAGATGTCAGCACCGGATCAAGATTCACGACAGCAGCGGAGCCTTTAGTACGAACGGCGTCGATCAGCCGATCGGAAAAACGCTCGTTGGTAGGTGTGCCTTGTGTGCTCAAGATCAGGCTCGGATACGAATGAACCGCAACATGGCATCACCCGCGCGGCAGGCGCGAGAACACGGGCGGATGCCTACGCGGATCATATCGTTTGCGCAGAGGGGCGACAATCGCGCAATCAGCGCTGCGCAGTCAGAGCAAGAGGTGCCAGCGAGTGCAAGTCGGCCTTGCGCGGTCAGAGCCACGCCCGACGGGAGGCGGTGTATACGGCAACGCGCGCGTGCGTCCCCTCGGCGTGATGGTGGAGATGAATGCTCTTGCGCCCATTGGCTTTGGTTGCGGTATGGCATGGCCTGGAATTTCACCTCATCTGGATGAGGATCGCGTCGCACAACAGCACAATCATTCTCGGACGAAGCGCGGCAAGACGCGCCAGACGGCTGGGCATGTGTACAAGGCAACGACGGACCGGGCGTCCACTATGATCTTGCAGCGGCGTCTACAAGCGTGAGCCGGATGGAACGCCGGCCGATAGATAACGTAGAAGCAGTGTACGGCCTGTTGCGGGGCGTGCCTCGGCCGCAGCGGAGAAGGATCTCATGATTCTGCCGAAGATTCGACTATTCAAGATCGCCTTCGGCATCGTTGTGCTCGCGCTGGCGACGATCGTGACGAAGGACCAGTTTTCCGTCTTTCGGATTCGCGAGTTGCAGTCGCGCATCGACGCGCTGGAGACCGAAAAAGCCGAGATGCTGCTTTATGCCGAGCGCATCCGCGCCGCGCGTCGCGTCGCACAGGTCAACGTCATCGAACAGGACGCGGAAGCGGATGGCGGACCGGTTACCGTCCTGCACTGGCAGCAGATCGGAACCGATGGTTTGCTCGGACCGGCCGAGGTGCTCACGCTGCGCGGCACGCAGGTTTATTTCGAAGCCATGGTCGCAAAATTCGAATACGACCTGATCGGCCGCGCCGCGCCGGGCAAGTCGACCAATCTCGCCCTGTTTCGTCGCGCGTTCGGCGATGCACAGACGCCTTCGACCGGCCATCCGCTGGATCACACCGATCCGATGGTGCGCGACGAAACCGGCGCCCTGAAGCGCGAAACGTCCGAAGCGGATGCCGCGATTCGAGCGCGCTTCTGGGAACTGATGGACAAACCGGCGCTGGCCGCCGAGTATGGCATTCGGATCGTTCAGTGCGAGGCGCCGTCCGTGCGCGTGAAGCCGGGACAGATTTGGGAAGTGACACTAGACGCGGCGGGCGGACTGAACCTCAAAAAGATCGGCGATCGCGGCGAGAAGCAGCCCAGTGCCGTCAATAAGTCAACACCAGTCACGATGCACTGAACATGCGCTCGTGCGGTTCCGGACACGCCTATTCGCATTCAGCGATGGGCTGTCAATTGCCCTTGCCGCTACGAAGGAGCCGTACAATCGACTCGATCGTCACGTGATCTTCAGGTGAGGCGGCGATAACGAGTCGGTCTTTCTCTTCGCGCACTACGACAGACCAATCCGAGAATGACAGCGCGCGAGCCAGTGCATGAGCGTGCTTACGCGGCAACTCGTAGGCCTTGCGAATCTTGGCGAGTTCCTCCTTATGAGATTCGTGCAGACCGAGCGTCGTCGTTCGCTTGCCACGGCGGAGGAGGTTTACGAGTCCTTGAACCGCGTCGATTTCGTGGCGCGTGCCGCGCACCGACAGCCGGTCGCCGTCGACGCTGACATAAGCCGACACGTCATCAGGTTTGAGCAGTTGAAACAGCGCCTGGTTTTGCGTTTCGCCCAGGTCGCGCACTTCGTATCGATAGGCGCTGCCGCCACCGACAAATTCGCCCAATCGCTGGGTATTCCGAAAGAAGAAAACGCAGACCGCCGAAAGCCCGACCAGAGTGAGAATGGGAAGCAGGCCGGATCGACGCCCGCCGCAGCACGCACTTTTGCCCGACGGCTTGCCGGCCGGGCGCTCGATGATGACAGGCGGCACGCGGCGCGATTCGTGGGCGGCACTCGGCCCTCGCGGGCCATCTCCGCGCGAAACATCATGGCCGACATGAGCGGCAGCGGCAGACCCGCCGACCGGCGTGATGAACGGCTCGCCGCAGCGTCCGCAGAAGCGGGCCTGCGTCCGATTGGAAGTGCGACAGACTGGGCAATCGCGCGACATGGATCGCCTCCCCGGTTTGCGCCGCACAGCGGCGCTCCGCATTCTCTATCATAGCCTCGACACGCGGCCGAGTGGAATAGTTGGCGAGAAAACCATACGGCCTTTTACCGTTACGTTCCAGACGGTTCCTGAGTTCCGATGTTGCCCCAGTACCCCAGGTGTCCGGGGCAATCGTCGAGCGATCCCCTGGCGGGGCCGTCTCGGCGATGCACACACGGGCAAGTCGCCCGTGCCGCTAGTTTTACCACAGGCTGCTACGCATCGTCCGTCGCCTCAGCCATCGCGACTTCGATGTCGGCGACTTCCGTTGTCGCAAGAACTTCGAGGATATGATCCACATCCTGACGAAAGAACCAGAGAAACGGCACATTCGGAATGCGCATGACGACGTTGCTATTCGTATCGAGCACAATCACATCACCGGCCCCAAGGCCCAGGATCGTCTCGATCAGATCGCGCCAGTCGCGTTTGATTCGCTTGGCGGCGCGCGGCAGGGAATCGCTCGTGCGAAAGAGTCGCTTGTGCGTGATTTCGCGCGTGGTGATCTCATAACGCCCGTCGAACCAGGCCGAGCCGATGACGAAGAACAACAGGACCAGCGTCGCCATGCTGAAGACGCCCGCCGTGCCCGGATCAAACTGAACGTTGTATCCTGCGAAGAAGTCATAGACGTTTGACAGCACGGGGATGCCTTTTTTCGCCTCCAGAAGCAGTCCGCCCAACCAGAAGATGATGACCACGGCCGCCAGGGCCGCCGTCTTGTTGCGATCGGTGTCCGAGCCGATGCAGATGATCACAATGAGCATGACCGTGATCCATATCCAGCCCATGACGCCGGCGCTGACCCACGGCTTGTCGCCGGATGTCAGCCACGGACCGACCCATCCGATGACCATGATCGGCCACAAATAAAGCAGATTCGAGAAGCTCGTGAAGTTGACCTTTGGATTGCCGCGCTCCTTGCTCACGCGAAAGACCAGCGGCCGCACGACCCATGCGATCGGCTTAAAGATCATCGCAATGAAGCCGGCGATCGCGGAGAAGACACCCGAGCCTGAGCGGGACTTCCCTTGCGGGCCGACAGGCGTGGAAGGCACATTCTGGCTTTGACTCATGTTCGATTCCTCACATGGCCCGATCGTTCGTGGAGCCGGCGATTCATGCGCCGACACGGGAAATCGTATACGGTATTAATTGTCAGTCGAAGCGGCGATATTCTACCGATGAACCGGGTGCATTCCCATTCGGCTCGTGAGTCAGTCAATCGAGTCCGGAGTTCGCTTCCGAAGCCAACTCAAACCGTTCCGAAATGAGTGCGGGGCACGTCGACACGCTCCCGCTGACACGATGCCAGCGACACAGCATGTACTCCCTTGACGTTTAATCGGCGTTTCACTTTGTTTTGACTCACAATCCCGCGCGCCGGTAATCTGCTTTACATGAGCACCTTCAACCGAGCCGAAGTCGTCGACCGAAACTTCATCTCCCTGCTGCAGGGCTGGAGCGAAGGCCGGCGGACCATCCTCACGCCCCTATCGTCCGTTCGCGAGGGTTCGACCATGATCGGCCGCGATCTAATCGAGCTGCTCGAATCGCAGATGGGCAACCGCCATCTCGACCTGGTCGCGCGGGTCCTCCGGGCAAAGAACGCCGCATTCTATACCATCGGCGGCGCAGGCCACGAAGGCAACGCCGTCATCGGTCGCCTCACGCGGCATACCGATCCGGCATTTCTGCATTATCGCAGCGGAGCATTCATGCTCGAACGCGCGCGGAAGCTGCCCGAGATCGACATGATCCACGACACGATCCTGTCGCAGGCCGCCAGCCGCGAAGACCCCATCGCCAACGGCCGCCACAAGGTCTGGGGCAGCAGGCCGCTTTGGGTGCTTCCGCAGACCAGCACAATCGCCAGCCAGTTGCCCAAGGCCGTCGGTACGGCCATCGCCATCCGCCGCGCGAAGCAGTTGGGTGTTGAACCGCCGATCCCGCTGGACAGCATCGTTGTGTGCAGCTTTGGCGACGCCAGCACAAATCACAGCACCGCCCAGGGCGCGATTAACGCGGCGCGCTGGGCGGCGTTTCAGAATCTACCGACGCCCGTGCTTTTCGTCTGCGAAGATAACGGCATCGGCATTTCCGTGCGCACGCCGCCGAACTGGATCGAGGCCAACTTCGAGAACGCCCGCGGGCTGAAATACTTTCGTTGCGACGGGCGCGATCTGATCGACACGTTCGACGTCGCACGCGAGGCCGTCGATTATTGCCGCACCCATCGCGCGCCGGTCTTTCTGCACATGAAGACCGTTCGCATGCTCGGCCATGCCGGCACCGACTTTGAGCCGGCTTATCATACGCTCGAAGAGATCGCGGCGACCGAAGCGCTCGATCCGCTGCTGGAGTCCGCGCGCATCATCTTGCGACTCGGCCTGATGACGCCCGATCAGATACTCGACATGTACGAGTCCATTCGCCGTCGCGTGCTTGCGACGGCCGAAATGGTCGTGACGCTTCCGCGACTGTCGACCAAGGAAGAGGTGATCGCACCGCTCGCGCCGTGCCATCCCGATCGCGTTCACGCCGAGGCGGCCCGTCTGCTTGACGACGCCCGCCGCGCGGCCGTTTTCGGCGACGCTACGCGCC
>CAZRFP010000203.1:0-6837 GCA_964599535.1 uncultured Planctomycetaceae bacterium | reverse complement strand
CAGTTTCGCACCGATGCCGCCGGTCATTTGCAAGTCAGCCCTACCCTGGAGCCGGCGGAAAATGTGCTGTTTCACGATGGCACCAACGCGCGGATCGAGCGACAGATGTCGAACCTCGCGGAGAACACCATGATGCACCAGGCCGCGACGGAACTTTTGAAATCGTATTATGACGGCGTGAAGAAGGCCATCAGCGGCCGAGTCGTGTAACGGAGACATCCGCCACGAACCGAAGCGCGGGGTCGATGGATGGCGTGTTAAGTCGATCGGCCTGCAACTAAGCGGAGTCAGTCATGTTTGGCGCGTTGGATATCAGTACTTCCGGTCTTGTCGCGCAGCGTGCCCAACTGGACACGATTGCGGGCAACGTGGCCAATTCGCAAACGACGCGGCGGCTTGACGGTGCGCCGGGTCCGTTCCTGCGGCGCGTGGCGCTGCTGTCGGCGGGTAGTACCGAAGGCAAGCCGGGCGTGCGCGTTTCAGGCGTCGTGGAAGACCGCCGAACGCTGCCACGGGCTGTGAAGGACCCCGGTCATCCTGACGCCAACGCGGATGGGATTGTGTATTACCCGAATGTCGATCTGGCGACGGAGATGATCAACGCGATGGTGGCCGCGCGGGCGTATGAGGCGAACGTGACGGCGATCGAAGCGACGAAATCGATGATCGCCGGCTCGCTTCGAATCTTGGCGTGAGGGCTGCGGCGTCGATAAAGAGGTAGCGAGCAAGACTCTGAGAAATTAAGGCCGCGGCGGATGTGGCCGCTCGGCTGTGGGATCGTGTGAGTAAACAACGATGAGTGATCCTGTCATGGGACCGGGTGGTCTTGATCCACTTCGCGGTATCGCTCCGCCGGCGGCTTCGTCACCAGCCAGCCAGCCGGCGGGCGTCGAGGGCAAGGACTTCAAGTCTTTCCTTCTTGAGAGTCTTGAGAAAGTCAATCAACTGCAGCTCGATGCCGATGCCGGCGTTCAGAAGCTGCTGACCGGCGAGACGGACAATGTGGCGGAAGTGTTCAGCGCCAGCCGCAAGGCGGGCATCGCGTTCGATCTCCTGATGGAGATCCGCAACAAGCTGTTGGACGCCTACAGCGAGATCAAGCAGATGCGCGTGTGATTCGGCGCGCGGTGCTCTGGCCTCGCGAAGGCCGTTGAAGGGGGCCTATTCAGTCGGCGCGGGCATGGATGCCGGCGCGCATGGAAGTTGGCGTTGTAGTACATCGTGATGGAGTACGATGGAAACGCTCAGGTCGCAAACCCGATACATCATCGATCAGTTGCGTACGCTGTCGGTCTCCGGCCGCATCGCGATCGCGCTGCTGCTGGTCGTTCTGCTTGGCGGAACGTATCAGATGCTGCGCTGGGCGGGCGAGCCGCAGTGGCGGTCGCTGCTGGATCAACCGTTCACGCCCGGCCAGATTCAGCGCGTGCAGTCCGAGATGGCGCTGGCGGGTGTCAAGGCGCGCGTCGAGGGTGATCGCATCTACATTCAGGGCGGCGACGAAGATCGTCAACGCATGATGGCGTTGCTGGCCCAGCGCGGAGCGCTGCCGCGCGACACGAGCCTCGGATACGACGCACTCATCAAGAACTCAAATGTTTTCATCAGCAATCAGGAAGCGCGCTGGCGGCAGAGCCGCGGGCTGGAGGCCGAACTCTCGGCCGTATTACGAAAGTTCCAGGGCATTACTGACGCCAATGTGTTGATCCAGGTGCCCGAGAAGCGCCCGCTCGGCTCGCGCGCCAAGGCGGCCGCGAGCGCAAGCGTAAACGTGACCATCGATGAGGGTGAGTCGCTCGATCAGAAGCGCGTCGATGCGATTGCGAATCTCGTCGCCGGCGCGGTAGAAGGACTGTTGGCGACGGACGTAAACATCACGGACGGCTCGCAGATTTATCGCGCTCGCGATCCTCAGCGCGGAATGGCGAGCGATCTGCTCGAACGCCAGCGGCTCGAAGAAGACCACTATACGAAGATGATCTACAGCCAGCTCGGACACATTCGCGGGCTGGTGGCCAATGTTCGCGTGAAGCTGCGTGACGTGGATGAGCAGACTGATGACAAGGTACTGGGCAAGCGCGAGCCGCTGCGCGAGATGGAGGATACGGAGGAATCCAGCGGCGGCGCACCGTCGGCCGGGCCGGGCGTGCTGGCGAATCAAAATCGATCGATCTCGGATGTCGGCGGCGGCGATTCGACATCGCGCACGAAGACCACGATCGAGTACAGCGAAAACGTCAATACGCGCATTACTCGGATCAATAAGCCCGCCGGATTTGTCGATGCCCTGAGCGCATCGATCAATGTGCCGCATACATGGCTTGAGCATGTTTATCGCCGGCAGAAGGGCGTCGACGACGACAGGGCGGTTGAATTCACCGAGCTTCAGAAAGTGGCGGACTTTGAACTGGGCCGCATTCAGGAGCAGATACGCACGCTGCTCCTTATCGACGCCGGCGGTCAGAACGATGGCCGCAACGTCAGCGTCGACTGGTATTACAACATTCCCGAACAGATTGGGGCCGTTCCGGCAATGGCCGCCTCGGTCGACTATTTTGCCATGCTGCGCGACTATGGACCGCAGGCCGGCTTGGCTCTACTGGTGCTGGGCAGCATCTTCATGGTCCTGCGCATTGCGAAACAGGCCCAAGTGGCGCTGGTCGCGTCGAAGTCGGGTGCATTGGGCGCCGAGGAGCCGGATGATGAGCCTGGACTGGGTAGCGGCTTTGGCCCGGTAGGGCAGGCCGAGGGCATCGGCGGGGCGATGATCGGGCATGAAGTCGATGCCGGTCTGGTTCGCACGCAGCAGATCGTCGAACAGATTTCGGAACTGGTGAACGAAGACTCGGAATCGGCGGCGGGCATCCTGCAATCGTGGCTGGTGGAAGGAAAGTAGCGAGCATACTCGATGGCGGCGGCGACAAAAGCGAAATCCAAGGGTGAAAGCGAATCGCAAATCAGCGGAGCGCGCAAGACGGCGATTCTGCTGGTGAGTCTCGAGCGCGCCACGGCGTCGCGCATTCTGGCAAAGCTTGATCCGGAAATGGTCGAATCGGTGACGCGGGAGATCGCCCATCTCAAGGGTGTCTCTTCCGAAGAGCGGCAGCGCGTGGTTGAGGAGTTTCACGCGCTGGCGCTGGCCCGATCGTATATGGACGTGGGCGGACTGAACTATGCGCGGGCTCTGCTCGAACAGAGCTTTCCCGCCGATCAGGCCTCCAAGATCATCGCGCAGATCGAGCGGCAGTTTTATTCAAAGCCGTTCAACTTTCTGCAGAAGGCGGAAACGGAGAGCCTGCTGACGTTCATCGTGGACGAGCATCCGCAGACGATCGCCCTGATTCTGGCGCACCTGCCGTCGGAGAAGGCGAGCGAGATTCTCGCGGGCCTTTCAGATGAGAAGAAGATCGAGGTCGTCAGCCGCATCTCCAACATGGAGCAGACCAGCCCCGAGGTGATCAAGGAAGTGGAGAAGAGCCTTGAGCAGCGACTCGGCGGCCTGATGGGTGACGGTCTGCAGCGCGTGGGGGGCGTTGAGTCGGTGGCGGAAATCCTGAATCTATGTGATCGCTCGACGGAGAAGTCGATCCTCGAAGCGCTGGAGCAGCAGGACCCTGAACTGGTCGATCGCATCCGCCGACTGATGTTTGTCTTTGAGGACATATTGCTGATCAACGATCGCGGCGTGCAGGCCTTTTTGAAGGAGATCGAAACGGCGGACCTCGTGCTGGCACTTCGGACGGCGACGGAGGAACTCAAGCAGAAGATCTTCGCCAACATGTCGGAGCGCGCGGCCCAGAACATCAAGGAAGAAATGGAGTTCATGGGGCCGGTTCGCCTGCACGATGTCGAGGCGGCGCAGCAGAAGATCGTCGATGTCGTCCGGCGGCTTGAAGAGGCGGGCGAGATCATCATCGCTGGTCGCGGCGGCGATTCGGAAATGATCGTATGAGTGTGATCATCAAGGCCAATGACACGCGCGTGACATCGCGCGGCTTGTACGGCATGGAGCTGCGTGACATCGCGCGCCAGGCGGACGATATGCTCGCCGCCGCCCGCGCGCAGGCCGAAGCGATTGTCGAGGATGCCCGAAGACGCGCCGCCGCCGAGCGAGAAGAAGCGCGCCGCGCCGGCCACGAAGCGGGCCTGGCACAGGGACTCGCCGAAGGCCGCGCGTCCGGCGAGAGATCCGCGCTGGAGGCGGGCGAGCGAAAGTTCTCCGAGGATCACGCGGCGTTGCTGGCGTCGCTGTCGAGCCTGTTGGCGGAATTTGATCGACGCCGGGAGCAGTTTCACGCGGCGGCGCGCCGGGATGTTGTTGTGCTGGCGGTGGCCATTGCCTCGCGCCTCGCGCGGCGCTTCGCGGGCATGGAAGATGTCGCCGCCCAAATTGCGGCGGATGCATGTGCCGAAGCAATGGCACTTATCGGCGCGTCGACGGACGTGGTCGTCACGATGAACCCGGCCGATGCGGCCGTCGTCGAACAGCTCGGCGGCGCGACCGGCCGAGCGCTGCGCTCCTCGATTCACGTGAAGTTGAATGAAGACGCCGCGATGCCGCGCGGCGATGTGCGCATCGCGACGGCCGATACGCGCGTCGACGCGGCCGTGAACGAGAGAATCGAGCGCATCGCGGATGAACTCGTGCAGGACTGGCGGCGGCGATCGACGGACCTGGGCATCAAGCCATGAGCGTGCTGGCCGAACAGATCGAGACGGCCCGTCGCGTCGATACGCTCGGCGTTGAAGGGCGCGTGCTTTCGGCCGCCGGGTTGACGATCCATGCACAGGGGCTTCCTGTTCCCGTCGGGTCGATGTGCGCCATTGAGACGGGGGCGCATCGGTCAATTCGCGCCGAAGTCATCGGCTTTCAGAAAGGCGTTACGCTTCTGATGCCGCTCGAAGCGACGGACGGCCTGTGCGCCGGACGGCGCATCTGGCGCGTGACGGGATCGCAACGGGTGCCGGTCGGCCCGGCGCTTCTGGGTCGCGTGGTCAACGCACTGGGCGTGCCGATCGATCGCGGCGCACCGATGGCGATTGACTCGTATTATCCCCTGCATCGCGGCGCGCCGGACGCCATGCACCGCCCGCGCATCGACGCGGCGCTGTCGGTCGGCATTCGCTCGATCAACGCTATGACGACGATTGGGCTGGGCCAGCGGGTCGGTATCTTCGCGGGCACGGGCGTGGGCAAGAGCGTGCTCCTGGGCATGATGGCCCGGCACACCTCGGCCGACATCAGCGTCATCGCGCTGGTCGGCGAGCGCGGCCGCGAGTTGCAGGATTTCATCGAGAAAGACCTCGGTCCCGAAGGCATGAAACGATCGGTGCTGGTCGTGAGTACGTCAGATGAGTCGCCGCCGATGCGGCTTCGCGCCATGTTCACCGCCACGTCGATTGCCGAGTATTTCCGCGATCAGGGTGCGAACGTGCTGCTCCTGGGCGACTCGGTTACACGCATGGCGATGGCCGCGCGGCAGATCGGGTTGGCCGCGGGGGAGCCGCCCGCGACGAAGGGCTATCCGCCGAGCGTCTTCGCGGCGCTGCCACGACTACTGGAGCGCAGCGGGCGTACGTCACGCGGATCGATCACCGGCCTCTACACGGTGCTGGTCGAGGCCGACGACATGAACGAGCCGATCGCCGATGCGGTACGGGGCATTCTGGACGGGCACATTGTGCTTTCTCGAAAGCTGGCGAATCGGGCGCAATATCCGGCCGTAAGCGTGTTGGAGAGCATCAGCCGCGTCATGGTCGATGTGGTCGATGCGGATCACATGCAGGCCGTTGAGCGCGTAAAGCGGCTCATGGCGGTGTGGGAGGAGATTGAAGACTTGGTCAACATCGGCGCGTACGCGCCCGGCACGAACGCCGAGTTTGATCTGGCGATCGGCATGAGGCCGTGGATCGAGTCGTTTTTGAAGCAGGGTATGTCGGAATCGGTTGATCTGGCGTCGGCTCGATCACAACTCGTTGCGCTGTCGGAAAAGATGGACCAACTGGCAAATGCAAAGCCCGTGCCGCGAGATGCAACACCGCCCGGTGTCGCGCGGTCTGGTGGTGCAGCTCGAGGGGTGAATGTGAAGCAGCCTGATACGAGGAGACTGAATCCCCGCGCCGGCGGTCGCACGGGCTGATAGCTATAGGGACGATTGATCTTGGCGAAGCGGCACGAATTTCGATTTGAGATGCTCCTGAAGATGCGGCGCCGCGTCGAAGACGATCGCAAGCGCGCGGTGGCCGAGAGGCTGCGTGAAATTCACGCGCTGGAGGAGCGCCGGCGGATGCTGTTGGAGCGGATCGAGCAACAGACTCAACAAACGCGCGAGACGCTTCAGTCTCAGCGCGTCGATGTCGACGATTTGCGACTGAGCAGGCACTGGATGCTTCGACTTCGCCGCGGCGTGTTAGAGACGGAGACGGCTCTTCGCTTACAGAACGGGCTGCTGGCCGAGGAACGACAACGGTTGGCGGCGGCGTCGAAGGACGCCGAAATCCTGTCGCGACTCAAGGAGCGTCAGGCGGCGGTACTGGTTGTCGAGATGAATCGACGCGAGCAGTTGGAGTTGGACGAGATCAACGTCACACGATACGCCCGTATGGCGACGACCGTGGAGACTGATGCACCATGAGACGAGTTCTGTTCGTGGCTTCGGTGTTCGCCACAATGAACCTCGGCGGACTGCTGCTGGGGATCGGGTATGCCTGGCATCAGGGATGGCTGGAACGCGATCGCGTACGCGCCGCCGCGTCAATCTTGCGCGGTGAATCGGCAGAAAACCTACCAACGTCCGAAATCGAAGCACCGGAATCAGGACTGGCCAAAGGCGATTC
>CAZRFP010000202.1:0-6856 GCA_964599535.1 uncultured Planctomycetaceae bacterium | reverse complement strand
CGTAATACGGGATCACCGTCGCGACCTGCGTCTGCTGGAGCATGGTCTCACTGAGCCAAATCGCGTAGGGATCGTGCGTCGTGCGCCAGGGCATGTCGCGCTTTTCGCGGTCGTACCATTCGAGCAGTCGGCGGCGCAGCGCGGGCGCGCTGGAGAAGCGTGTCGATACGGGTGATTCTGAATTTTCGCCTGCACGCCGCGCGGCCGGTCGGCGGGAGCGCATTTTACGAGAGGGCGATTGAACCGTCATGATGTGGTCCTGCGCCGGGCGCACATCAGCAGCAACCCCAAGACGAAGATCATCAGGAAGAAGCCCGCTCGTATGTCGAAGGAAAGCTGCCCGAGTTGCTCAGCGGTCATCTCCAGACCGTAAAGCCGCTCAAGCCCTTTGAAGTGCGTCGATGCGACGGCGAGTCCGTTGTTGGCGATGTGAATCAGCATGGCGGGAAAGATCGAGCCGGACTGAAGGCAGACAAACGTCAGAACAACGCCCATCAGGCTGACGACCGGTATCTTCTCGATCTGATAATGAAACAGTCCAAAGACGAGACCGACGACAACGACGGTCTTCAACAAACCGAGTCGCTCTCGCAGACCGGCCGTGAGATATCCGCGAAAGAGAATCTCCTCGCAGATTCCGGGCGTAACGGCAAAGGCGAGAAGGACGAGATGCCAGGGCAGATCGCCGAAGAGGGCGGCCTGCTGATGCTCCAGCGCCCGCAGCGCCTCTGGCGCGGGGAAGAAATGGAACTGCACGCGTTGCAATAAGAGCGTCACGGGCAATATGGACGCCGCGATGAGCAGCGCCGCCGCGGTGTGAACGATCGACGGCGCCTTGAGCGAAAACGTCTCGCGCAAGCTGGTTCGCGTATACCACGCCAGCAATAGGACCGGCGCGGCGAAGAGCAGAATCTGCGTCAGTGCGAGCATCGTTACGTTTCGACCCGCCGGCGCGTCGGCGCGGATCAGGCCGGTCTGGGCGTAGAAATAAAACGGGAAAATCACGGCGACCGTGAGCAGCGCTGTCGCCGCCGACGGCAGCCTTTGAGGGCGCATGAATCGGCGCAACAGCATGGTCTTGTACGAGCCGACGTCGCTGAACAGGACCGACTCATTGCCATAGACGCGATTGGCGACGACGACGGCGACGACGGCGTAGAAGCACGTCGATCCGAGGCTCAACAGGACAGCGGCTGTCTGCGCCGTGCCGAGGAACAACTCGCGCATGAGCACGACGATGTTGGCGACCGGAATGACGAGCATTGCGCCTTCGAGTTTGATCGTCGGCATATAAGAGACAATCATGGCCGGCACGATGGCCGACATCATGACGGGCATCATGTAATTCTGCGCTTCCTTGAAGGTACGCGCAAAGCTGCAGACGGCGAGCATGGCGGCGCTGAAGAGCACTGCGAACGGAATCATCGCGGCGAGCACGACCGGTGCGGCGCTGGCGATGAATCCGACCGTCTGCGCCGCCTCCCGCTCGATGGCGCGGCGTCGATCGAGATGCATGCGCTGGGCGGCGCCGATGCCGTCGACATCCGCCGCGCGTTCGGCGATTTTGGCTTCGACGCTCAGTTCGACCGATGCGGCTTCGGGGCGTGCGGCGGAGAAGAGACGATCGAGGCCGCTGAAATGAACGACGGCCGTCATCGACGCGAGATTCAGCGTGGTCGTCGCCATGGCAATGGTGACGATCACGCCGAATTTCCCCGCGACGATCTGGCCAACGGGCACCGGCGAAACCGCCAGCGTCTCCAGTGTGCCGCGCTCGCGCTCGCCGGCCGTCAGATCAATGGCCGGATACATCGCACCGGTGACGGTCATGGTGACGAGCAGAAACGGAACGATCATCGCGAGCGCCTTGGCAAACTGGCGATCCGGGCTGGTCGTCGAGATGTTATTGGCCATGAGTGGCGAGAGCAGATCGTCGCTGCCGGCGACCGACCTCACGCGCTCGCGGATGATGCGCTCCATCTCGTTGCCAAGAATGTAATTGAGCTGGCGGTACATGACGTCCGACAGTGGATCGGTGTCGTTATAGAGAATCTGCGCGACGCGGTTGTCGATGTCAGCCGGCCGGCTCGGATCGGGCGGCGGATCGAGCAGCACGGCGGCGTGATAGGCGTTCTTTGAAACTTGATCCCACAGGTGTTCGATCGGCACTACGTCGATCGTGATCTGCTCGGCCCGCAGTCGCGCGCGAAAAGCCGCCGCGGCGTCGTCGGCTTCACGGCCGACTTTCTCGGCGGCCTGCTCCGCTGCTCGCTTTTCATCCTCGCGCGAGGCGGCTTCACGCGCGAACACGCGCTCGAGCCACGCCTTGTGGCCGTCGTCGGGCACGGCGATGTAGTAGTGCTGCTTTTCTTGGCGGCCGGTCTCGCTCTTGAGCGCTTCGACGAGAACGACCATGAGCACGGGGTAGAGCACGATCGGCACGACGACCATCGCCATGAGCGTGCGACGATCGCGCAGTGTTTCGACGAGTTCCTTGCGATAGACCGTGCCCACGCGGCGATAGCGCGTCATGCGTCGCCCTCCGCCGCGCGTTGCGGCACGCCGCTCAGCACATGCTCATCCTGCCCGCACAGTTTCAAAAAGATCTCGCTGAGCCGACGCTTGCCGGACTTGGCCTGAAGCGTCGCCAGATCGCCGATGCCGACGAGCCGGCCGTCGTGAATCAGCCCATATTGATCGCATAGCGCTTCGGCCTCATCGAGATAGTGCGTCGAGAGAATGATCGCCTTGCCGCGCGCTCCTTCGGCACGGATGAAGTCGAGCACAACGCGATTGGTCAATACGTCCAGTCCCAGCGTCGGCTCGTCCATGACCAGGATCGGCGGATCGCCCATCAGTGCTCGGGCGATGTTCGTTCGTTGTTTCTGGCCGGTCGACAAACCGCCGCAGCGCAGATCGGCGAATTCGTTCATGTCGAGCCATTTGACGAGTTCCTCAATGCGGCGGTCGATCTCCGCGCGGCTCATGTCGATCAACTCGCCGAAGTAGCGCAGCAGCTCGCGCGGCGTTAGTCGCTGATAAAGCCCGGTGCTGGCGGTGAGATAGCCGAGGCAGCGCTTGGCTTGTTCGCGCTGAAGGTGAACGTCGAAGCCGCTGAGCTTTGCGTAGCCCGACGTCGGCGTGAGCAGGCCGCTGAGCATTCGCAGCGTGGTGGTCTTGCCGGCGCCGTTGGGTCCGAGCAGTCCGTAGATTTGTCCCGGCTCGACGGTGAACGAGACTTCGTCGACGGCCCGCTTTTCGCCGCCTTCGGTCGTGGGAAAGACCTTCGTGAGTTCGCAGACTTCGACGATCGGATCAGCCATGTCGCGGGCACGTCTCCCTGCGGGCTAATCTAGCGTCAATCGCCCGCGCGTCACAGGGGCGCGGCGCCGGGGAGGGTGGAGATTCTCATCGCTCAATACCTCACTCACTACACCTCGCACAACTGAACGCCGGTTGACCCCTGCCCTTGGCCGCCCGATGATGCCTTATCGAAAAGGGAACTCCAGACCCCATGAGCAACGCAGACGCCATCCGACAATCCATCAACGCCCATCTCGCATCGCTGGCGCGTCTCGGCGATCACGCGGACGTCATCGCCCGCATGGTTGAGATCATGCAGCGAGCCCTCGCCGACGGCCGCAAGATTCTCACCTGCGGCAACGGCGGGTCGGCGGCCGAGGCGCTGCACTTGTCGGAAGAGATGATCGGCCGCTTCAGCCGCGATCGCGCTCCGCTCGCGGCGATCTGCCTGTCGTCCGACGCGACGGCCATCACGTGCATCGCCAACGACTTCGGCTATGAGCAGGTCTTCGCGCGGCAGGTGCGCGGCTTGGGCCGGGCCGGCGACGTGCTCGTTGCGCTGTCCACGAGCGGGCGCAGCGCGAACATCGTGCAGGCCCTCGACGCGGCGCGATCGGTCGGATTGCGGACGATCGGACTGCTCGGCCGTCCGGGCAGCGCGGCGGAGGCGTTGTGCGATGTCGCCTTCACGCCGAATGTCGAAAACGCCGCGCACATTCAGGAAATGCACCTGATGCTGATTCACCTGCTGCTGGAACGACTCGAACCGGACACATGAACCGCGCCGACCTGCCTATCGCTGTCGTCGGGGCCGGTGTCGTCGGGATGTCATGCGCCGTGCGCCTTTGCGAGCACGGGCGGCGCGTGGTCGTCTTTGCCGAGCGGAAAACGCCCGACACGACGTCCGACCGGGCCGGCGCCGTCTTTTCGCCCTTTCGCATCCACGGCCACCCCGACGCGGCGGAGTGGACGCGCGCGGCGTGCGAGCAGTTCCGGTCGCTGGCGGATACGGCGAGCACGGAATGCGGCGTGAGCATGGCGCCCCTGCGCGAGTACTTTTTCTCGCCGCAAGATGGCGATCCGTGGTGGGCGGCATTCATGTCCGGCTATGCGCGGCTGCGCGATGTGCCGCGGCCATATGCCGACGGCGTTCGCGCAGACATGCCGCGGATGGACATGCGACGATATATGCCGTGGCTGACGGGGCAGTTTGTGAAGGTGCATCGTGGCGATCTGCGCATTCGGCGCGTCGAATCGATCAGCGCGCTGTTCGACGAGGGCTTTGATGTCGTGGTCAACTGCGCGGGTGTCGGCGCGGGGGCGTTGGCGAGCGATGAGCATGTGACGCCCTATCGCGGGCAGATTCTTCGCGTGGAAAACGTGCTCGGGCTGAATGAGTGCCTCATCGAAGAAAGCCGCGCCGATGTCACAACGTATGTATTCCCATTCGACGACTATGTCGTCCTCGGTGGAACGTTCGAGTGCGGCGAAACGACCGAGCAAACCGATACGGCGGCGATCGCGGCGATCATCTCACGCTGCCAGCACCTCCTGCACGCCTGCGGCGTAGACAACGCCGATCGGCTGGCGGAGCGGCCAATCGCCGCGCTGGCGGGCATTCGGCCATGCCGCGTCGTCGGCGACATCTACGAAGCCGTGCGGCTCGAACGCGAGGATTTTCCCGGCGGGCGGTGCATCGTTCACAACTACGGGCACGGCCGCGCGGGCGTTTCACTCTCGTGGGGATGCGCGAATGCGGTGGCCCGGCTGATCGAATCGCGCGATTGAACCTGGTGAACTGTGGCACAGGCGTCTCGCCTGTGGGCTGTGAGTTTCCCGCATCGCCGAGACAGCGATGCCACAACTTGTGCATACGCACCGCCGAGACGGCGGTGCCACAACTTGCAACTTTCACTGCCAAAAAAAGCGCTATCGAACCGCTTCAATCCGGATTGCCGCAATATTCGGCGTACGTCTTCACTGTCTCCCACACGCGAACGCGCCGTAGAGATGCAGGCGCTAGCCGCCCATCCAGAAAGCCCCAGATCGTCTTTGCGATGTTTTCGACCGACGGATTCACCCCGGCAAATTCGGGTACGTCGGCGTTCAAGTGCGTGTGATCGAGCCGGTCGATCACTTCGCGCTTCACCGCGGCCTCGAATGCAGGCAGCGGCAGAACCGTGCCAGACCCATCCGCGATCTCACGGTCGATCGTCACTTCGACGCGATAATTGTGCCCGTGGCCGTTGGGGTTGTTGCACTTGCCAAAGCATCGCCGGTTTTCCTCGTCGGAGAGCGACGGCACATGAAGCCGATGCGACGCGGAGAATTCAAAGCACTGCGTGAGTTCCACCATGTTCTGCCTCCCCGCGCTGACGGCGTAGGAAAGATAGGGCGTTGTCCAGAGTTCGAGCGATTCGATCGCGCAGCCCGGCGGGGCAGCGCCCTGCACGAGACGCCACACGTCCAGGATGAGTGACTCACCCGTGACACGTACGCCGGCCGTGAGCAGCCGATGCGCCGTCAGCGGAATGGCCTGATTCCGCAGCAGGCTGTCGAGCTCCTGAATGTTGATGAGATAGCCCGTCACGGCGTCGGGCACGCCGCAGACGGTAATGCGCAGCACGAGATAGGGCGCGACGCCGACGGCCGAAGGCCATCCGCCGAAGGAGTTTGAGATCGGATGGGCCTGCTCGAAGCCATCCGCGCCATGGGCGCCGCCGGCCCAGTCGCGATCGATGGAGAAGCGAACCTCGCGCATGAGCCGCACGAGAGAGCCGGGCTGTTGGGTACTGGCCATGCGGACATTCTAGCAGCCTGCCGCAAAACATGTGCCGCACGTGCCTCGCTCATTTTTACACCGTCACGACGGCGGTGCTACAGAGCTCCGCACGCTTCTGTCGTGGACCGCACGCGCGACCGGCGGACAGCGGCCCGGTTGTCCGTCTCGGTGATCTCCCGGATCAGCCCGTCCTTCGTCCAGCCGCAGACCTACTGTAGCATGTTGCGGCCGCATGCGTGCTTGTTGGTGATGCGGATCAGGCGGCTTGATCTTGCCTCAATAGTTCGCAAACAAAGTCATGGAGGTTAGTAATATACGCAAGATGTATTCTCATCGAATCGCCAGCATTGCCAATCAAGCCCATACATCTATCCCTTGGCTCTATTCGTATTTTGACGGGGCGAATGGCTAAGGCGTACTCAACACCGGTATTGAGTAAGAAGTTCTTCTTGACTACAAAGACGCATGAGTCCTTGATTTCATGGAACGTTGACGTAAACAGCATTAGAAAAAACGGAGCAATTCCTGCGGCAAGCGCCATGAATCCACCCCACAGTATCCAAATGCGATCGTCAGTGATTACAGGCACCATACTCAAGAGCGGCAGCGCACCCACTAACTTTCCGTAGTATATCGGCGCTATTCGTCGTGAAGTAAATGGACTCACGCAACTCACTGGGCCGTCATCATGATTACACTGCGATGTATTACTAACACTGTCTTGGCTCACAGTTCAACTGGAATCTACGGACGGTTTTTTGTGAGAGACTT
>CAZRFP010000201.1:0-6895 GCA_964599535.1 uncultured Planctomycetaceae bacterium | reverse complement strand
GTCAACGAGTTCAGCCCTGACGGCAGCAATCTTCGCAGTACCGTCGCGATGGCCAATGTCGGCGGCAATCCCGATTCGGCCACGTCACAATTCTTCGTGAATCTCTCCGATAACTCGAGCAATCTGGACAACCAGAATGGCGGCTTCACCGTCTTCGCGAATGTCGTTCAGGGCATGGACGTCGTCGATGCAATCTCCGCGGTGCCGCTCAGCGGCGAAATGCCGGTTACGGATGTGATTCTGATCCGCGCCGAGCGCGAGTAGACTCCGGCCACCATCCGCCGTCGGAGTCATGATGCCGTGCAATCGTCGCGTTCCCGTCAATGTTGACGCACTCATCCGCGCGCCTTTATGGTCATGTTTGTGGAAACCGGAATCGAGTTTGACAGCGGTCCTACCGATGAGCAGCTTCTGCTGCGCGCCCGCGATGGCGATCGCGACGCTGTGGAGCAGCTTCTGTTGCGCCACGGTCCCCCCATTCGCGACCGGCTGGAGATAAACCCGAAGTGGCGATCCGTCCTTGAAACAAACGACATCATGCAGGTGACGTATTTCGAGGCATTTCTGCAATTCGATCGATTCAGCGGCGACGCCAGGTCATTTCCAGGCTGGCTGCGCCGAATCGCCGAGAACAACCTTCGCGATGCAATTCAGGCGCTCGAGCGCGAAAAGCGGCCGCAACCGGGCAACCGTGTTGTCTCGTCTGAAGAGGGCGGCGACTTCGCCTGGCTCTACGATCTCATTACAGGCGGCTCGGCGACACCATCATGGCACGCCATGGGCAAGGAGCTGCGGCAGTTTCTTGAGGCTGAGGTCGATGCCCTGCCGCGAGACTGGCGAAATGTCCTGCACTGGATGTACTTCGACGGACTCGGCGTGGCCGAGATCGCCCAACGAATGAACAAGACGACGGGCGCCGTTCACTTGATGCGGATTCGCGCCGTGGCGCGGCTGCGCGAACGACTGGGTTCGGATTCGCGTTTCATGAGCTATCATTAAGTTCGCGATATGCGGCGCGCGGTTCGCGCGTCGAGGGCTGCGCCATTGGACGACGATCGCAGACTGCTTCAATCCGCACGTGCTCAGATCGAAGAGGCCGAGAGCCGTATGGCTGCGCGCCCGGTGCGCATCGGCGAGTACAGCATTCTCGGCGTGCTGGGTCATGGCGGCATGGGCGTGGTCTACAAGGCCGAACAGCCACACACCCAGCGCATCGTGGCGATCAAGGTGCTAAGATCAGGCCTCGTCGGACCGGAGATGTTGCGGCGATTTGAAAAGGAAGCGCAGGCCCTGGGCCGCCTGCATCACGTCGGCATCGCGCAGATTTTCGAAGGCGGCATGGAGGATAGCGGGCTGACGTCGCAGCCGTTCTTCGCGATGGAGTTCGTCGAAGGCCAGCCGATCACGGACTACTGTGAAGCCAACAAGCTGGCGGCTTCGGCACGGCTCGAACTGCTGGCCAAAGTCTGTGACGCCGTCGAGCACGCCCATCAGAACAACGTCATTCATCGCGATCTTAAGCCGAGCAACATTCTCGTTGACGCCGCAGGCCAGCCAAAGGTTCTGGATTTTGGCGTCGCGCGCGTTACGGATGTCGATATTCAGGCCGCCACGCTTCGCACCGAGGCCCGGAAGCTCATCGGCACGCTTCCCTACATGAGTCCTGAGCAGATTCAAGGCGATCCCCAGTCGCTCGACGGCCGATCGGACGTTTACGCGCTGGGAGTTCTCGGTTTTCGGATGTTGACGGGACGCTTTCCGTTCAACATCAGCCGCCAGTCCATTCCGGAAGCGGTGCGTGCCATTCAGGAAGAAGAGCCGACGCGTCTCGGGCATATCAGTCGAGCTTTTCGCGGCGACATCGAGACGATGTTTCTCAAGGCGCTGGAAAAGCAAGCCGCGCGGCGCTATCAGTCCTGTGCCGAATTCGCGGCGGATATACGTCGATTTCTCAGCGATGAACCGATTCGCGCTCGGCCGCCCGGGTCGATCTATCGATTTCGAAAGTTCGCACGGCGAAACAAAACGCTCGTCGCATCATTGACGACGATCTTCGTCGTCCTGGTCGCGGGCCTCATGTTCAGCACATGGGGCTTTCGGCTTTATTATCAGCGCGTCGAGCAGATTCGCATGCTCGCGGCTCAGGCCGAACTAGATCAGCTGCGTGATCAGGCCGCGAACATCGGTCCGCCGCTTCCCGAGTCGATGCCGAAAATGCAGGCTTGGCTGGAGGCTGCCGAACGGCTGCGTCCGCTGATCCTCGATTGTCGCAACGAGCTGATCGCGCTGCACGAGCGCTCGCTCGCGTTTAACCAGAAGCGAGATTTCGATCGGCGTGTTTTTCGCAAGGCCGGCGAATTGGCCGAGGTGCGCGATGAACTTGCCCGCACGCGCGAGCGCTTGAACGAGCGCCTCACCTCACCCGGCATCGATCCTGAACGCGACGAACTGATCGGCCGCTACCGGTCGCGAATGGAGGACCTTTCGCGGGCCGAAAGCGAACTGATGGGTACGGTCGCGCGCGACCATGTCTGTGAATTCAGCGACGAGACGGACCGTCTGCGACATGATGCGCTGATTCAGCTTGAACGCAGCCTGCTCGACTTTTTTGATCGGCGAACCGGTCTGGTATCCAACATGCGCCGCCGATTGAGTGTTGCGCGGACGATCAAGCAGGATACGATCTTGCGCTACCGCGCAGAGTGGGAGGCTGCCGCGCGGTCGTGCGCCGATCCGATCGAGTGTCCGAGTTACGCGATTCTCACGACGGCTGATTCGCGCGACGCCGCCGGCGCGGAACGGCCGTGGCTTGAGCCTCAAATAGGTCTTGTGCCCATCGGCCGCAACTCAGAATCCGGCCTATGGGAATTCTGTCACACTCAGACAGGCGCGATGCCGGTGATTGATGCGGACGGGCGTATGCAGATCGCCCGCGAAACGGGTCTTATCTTTGTTCTATTGCCCGGCGGCGCTTTTCGCATGGGTGCGTCGCGGGTGACTGGTGAAACTGATGATCCTATTGATCCGCTCGCCGAACCGAATGAGTCGCCTGTCCACACCGTCACGTTGCAGCCCTTTTTCATTGCCAAGCACGAAATGACGCGCGAACAATGGCAGAGACTCACACAGGCCGTTCCGCCGCGAATCGATCTGCCATCCAATCAACGTCCGTTTCCGGTGGACAACATCACTTGGTCAGAATGCGAATCCGTTCTCTGGAGCGCGGGACTTATTCTGCCGACCGAGGCGCAGTGGGAGTACGCCGCACGCGGCGGAACGCGGACGCCGTGGTGGACGGGTTCGAACCCCGCAACACTCGTTGGCGCCGCGAATCTCAGCGATGAAGAGGCGACGCAGGATGGTTTCATCGGCGTTGTCGGACCGGCGGGCGCGCTTCGCCCGAATCCGTTTGGACTTCACGACACGCTCGGAAATGTTGCCGAGTGGTGTTTTGATGCCTTTGGAGGCTATCACCTTCCACTCGCCGATCGCACCGGCCGCCGGATGGCCGGGCAGGGCGACGGAGGTTATCGCGTCATTCGCGGCGGCAGCTTTCAAGATCGAGCCGAGACAGCGCGCGTATCAGCGCGGCAGGGTGCAGCCGTCGACTACTATCGCGATGACCTGGGTGTGCGGCCTGCGCGAGCGCTGGATATGCTGCGTTGACGCACGATCGGAGAATCGTGCTTGATCGGCTGTCACCTGCGGGTGGTCAGCGCAATGTCAGAGCATCTTTCCAGCAAAAAACTCCAGCGGCTTATCCGCCGGCCGGGGCGTTGCCGGTCTGTTCAATTCAGGCAAGATGTAAATCTCTATGACCGGATGTTCGGAGTCGGTCGTCTCAATACGCACGATATCGCCGTAAGACGGCGCTCGATAGTTGGGATCCGGCGGAAGAATCACCTCGACAACGCTCGTGGTGGGTTCGACCGGGTCCGGCGGCAGAAGCGTCACGGAAATATCCGGATTGCTCGTGGCGACGGCCGTCACGCGCATAAGCGTCGTGCCGTTGTTAGTTATCTTGATCGGCCGGCGCTTAGAGGTGGCTCGATCTACGTTGTAGACGATACGAGTCGGTGTCACTTCGACGCGCGGGGGGCAAAATGCCACAGCGTTGAGTGAATAGGTGGACTGATCGGGAATGCCCGTCTTGAAGTGGAACGCCGTGCCGTTGTAACCGATGGCAAAGGGCGGCTTTCCGACGATGGTCAGGTCGTAGATTTCGCCCGGTTCAATGACTGCGAGCGTCGCTTCAAACATCGGCGGAGCGCTGCGTGTACCCTGTGTCGGATGTGTGATTGAGGCGCTATTGATCGGCTGGAGCGTAAGGTCAAGCGGTACGCCTGAGGTATTTTTCATACGGATCACTCGTCGAACGATCTCGTCTTCCTTGACGCGGCCAAAGTCACCGCGCGCCTTGGGAACCTGAGCGGCGCGGTCGGGCGGAAGACGGCCCTCCGATAAGGCGAGGTCTTCGATCACTTCAAGCTCGCAAACGGTCCGGGCAAAGCCGCGCATTTCAAAAAGTAGAGCGGGCTTGCGAGGATCGTTCGTCATCGACTCCAGCTTTTCATGCACCGGCCCTGCCTTATTTTTCATGTCCAGTCGATAGGTGAGGGTGCCTACCTTTCCCGGTTCGATGACTTCGGGATAGGAATCAGCCGACGAGCAACTGCAATAGGCCTTGGGCTTTGTCAGCGTCAGCGGGGCGGTGCCGGTGTTCTTGATGTTGAAGGCATGGATAATCATGCGGCCGGTCCAGACTGTGCCAAAGTCATGAACGCGGTCCTCGACTTCCCAGCTAGGCGCTTGATTCGATGTGGTGCCCGTGGAAGCGGGTGGCGTTGGCTCCGTGCGCGTGGCGCCGACTTGCGGCTGAGCCTGCGGCGACGGCGACTCCGTTGAAGCGCCCGAACCGGAGGCCGAAGGCGCGGGCGACTTCGACGAGCTTGAGTTGTTATTGTCGCAGGCCGTGAGCAGTAGCATCGGCGTCAAGATCAGGCCGATGAGTTTTGAATAATTGCACATGATCATATTCCCCGTGAAACCGTTGGCGATTCAGTTGCGGGCGCGTGCTCTGGTCTTCCTCGCAACGGCCGCAGTCGTTCCGTTTTTTAGCGCCGATCGCAAAACCTTCACGGCCAGGTTGGCTTCGGATTGTGCCTCGAAGCTGAATAGCCCGACGTATAGCGTCCCGATGGCCTGCGCGACAAAGAAATTAACGTTGATTCCAGCATCCGACAGCGCGCTGGTAATGCGCCGACCGAGTCCGGCTTCGTTCTTCCCCTGAACGACGATGCAGGGATACTCCGCCTTGGAGAAGCCGGCCTTTCGAGCTTCCTTCTGGGCCTTGGTTGAGTTGACCGGAAACACTTCGATCGACGCGACGGTCTTATCCGGGTTTGTGAATCCCATGACGAGATCGAGATTGACGCCGTGCTCGGCGAGCGGATTGAGCGTCGTGCTGATGGCGCCGGGGGTGTTGGGTGTGTCGATTTTCCAGATGATGGCTTTCGTAATGTTTACGGACATGACAACTCCTCTTTGAGGCTGCGTTAACTGAATTAGAACCAGTGTACTCGGATTGCTGACTGGAGGCGAGTCAAACGCAATTCCGACTCCGAGGCAGTGACCCCGCGCTGAGGTTGCGCAAGACCGGAAAATCAAACGCGGCATCAGGCCAGCCAACGGAATGTCAACAGCAGGAATGCACCCACGGCGAACATGCCCACCAGGATCATCGCGCACAAGCCGGCCGCCGCGAGCGGAATTGACTTCAGATCACGGCAGCGAATCGTCTTGTACACGATGCTGATGCTCAGCGCGAGCGGCACGAGCATCAGCAGGCGGGCCGAACCGTTGATCGTTTTCGGCTGAATGAAGAGGTAGTGCAGGAAATCGAGCAGGGCGTCCATTACGAGCCGACCTTTCGCGGCGGACCGCGTGAAGCCAAGTGCATTTTTTGTGCTTCAATGCGTGCGATGACATCCAGTATGACAAGCAGATTGAGCAGGCCCGCAACGCCGGCGTAGACCACGCCGATGTCTGATGCAGGCCACGGCGCCCGGAACTGGCGGCTCAGGTCTTTCTCCGCGGCCAATCGATTGCTGATTCCCAATGCGATCAGCGATTGAGGTCCGGTGCAGAGCTGTGCGGCGATCCAAAGGCCGTTGTCGCGTGGCGTCACGGACGATCGTACGCCACCGACCGCGATCCCGGTCCAGAACGTGACGGTTGTCGCGACGAAGAAAATCATCGCGCGTTTTCGTTCACCAAGCCACCAGTGTCCCAGTCCCGGCACTATCCATGCCAGTAAGGTTGTCAGTGCGATCGATCGGGATTGAGGCGTTGATCTGTTGTCGATCATGGAAGAACGAATCCTCTGGAAGGTCGAAAAAGACCCGGACGCGCCGACTAAAGGCTGCACGGACCGTCGGGATCGCCGCATCGACCACAGCCGGCGCGAACTTCGGCTCGGTGTGTTGGTCCGGCACTCGGTGCTGAAAAGACGCTGATTCTCCGCTCGACTTTGCGACTATGACACCGAGGGCACCCAACTGCCCGTTCGGAATCCACGCTACGAACCAACTCTTCGAAGTCAGCCTCGCAGTCCGGACAATAAAACTCGCGAATCGGCATCGTGTATACTCCGAGCAACCTGTCGCCTTCGAACGAAACCGCGATCTGACGGGAGTATATTCAGCGGGGAACGGCATGACAATCCGCCAGGCTGCCATGCGGTGCTCGTTGACGCCTCTTGCCAACTGAGCCGAGTCTGCTTTAATAAGCACTCCCCCTTAAGTCTCGTCGGCGGCGTCGCAAGGGGCTTCCGACCGGACCAGGCCCCCATCGTCTAGTGGCCTAGGATATCAGGTTCTCATCCTGGAGACCGGGG
>CAZRFP010000200.1:0-6990 GCA_964599535.1 uncultured Planctomycetaceae bacterium | reverse complement strand
GGCCGGCGCGGTCACACTCACCTACACAAGAGCAGGCATGACGGCTACGGCCAATGTCACGGTAACTCCCTGAGAACGACGGCGTCGCGCCGAGGATGAATCATGGCTAACGGCAGCTTGAAATTGACGCTTGAACTCGAAAAGAACGAGTGCATCCGCGGAGAGTCCGTGCACTTCAAGGTCATCATTGAAAACACGTCGAACGCCGCCATTTCCGATTTCGCTCCGCCCGAACCGGACAATGAGACCATCAAACTCATCGTGACCAGCAAACGAGAGCGGCGCAAGGCGGGCCAACTCACGCCCGAAAAACGCGAAGGCGTCCATCGCCACGGCCGCCGCGTCCCGGGAAAGACGATCACGCTCGGTCCCAAGCAGAAACTCGACATCACCGGCGATCTGCTCTCGTGGTTTGGTGAACTGGAGCAGGGCGATTACGAAATCACCGCCGAGCATATTTACATGCTGGAGTCCGAGCCGGCCAAGCTGAGAGTGCTCTCGGCGAAGCCCGCATCCGCGACCGCGCCGCGTCATACATCGCAAGGCCCGGCGCTGATGATGCCGGCCGCCTGGAGCCATAAGCAGGACAAGGGCGAGCTGTTTTTCTATCAATTGCACAGCCCGTCCCTGCCGCGCTGCGTGCAGCATTGCTACCGCGCGCCGGACGTCACCGAAGAAAGCAATCCCGCCGCCGCGATCATCGCGAACACCGATGTGCGCGCCGGGCATCTCGTCTGGACCAAGAAAGAAAAGAACATTCTCTTTGCGCCGTTTGATCTTGAAACGGGCGCCGCGGGCAAGAAGGGCGAGATCAAACTGACCGCGCCAGGTGAACTGCTGGCGTCTGCGCTCAGCATGCCCGGCGGCGTGCTTTGGCTCCCCATCGCACGAAACGAGCGGAATGAGCTGCTCATTCTGAAGGCCACGCCGGATGGAAAGCTCGAGGAGTTCCTGCTTGATCTCGGCGCCACCAAGCCGCTTGGCACTTACCTCACGTTTTGGGAGCACGGACTGAGGCTTCAGTTTGTCTGGTCGGCCGACGGCGGCCGGGAGGTCATGCTGGCCAAGCTGACGCTGGCCGATCCGAAGAGCGGTTTTGTCACGCGCTCCATCCATGTCGCCGATGATCCTGTCGTGTGGCTCGATGCCTTCTTCGATACGAAGGCGCCCGTACGCGATGCCCCATACTTCGAAGAGCAGATGACGCCTGAGCAGAAAGCCCAGCCGCCCGTTCCGCTTGATCCGCCACTCATGATCGTGTGTGTCACGCAGTCGGCGGTCGCATTGCATGTGTTCCACATCAATACGACGACAGGCCAGCACAAGCGCGTCGCCATGCTGCCACTGACCGGCATTGACAAGCCGCGCATCATCAGCGGCGTCGTGACGTACGAGTTTAATCTCGTGCTCTTGCTGGCTGATGGGAAGGGCGATCTGCACGTGGCGAGCATGACGTCGAATCGCCTTCAGCGGTTGACCGACATCGTTCAGGACGACGTCAAGCTCGAACACAACCCGTCGCTGCTGGCGGCGACGCGACAGGGGCGTTCCCCCTGGGTGCATCTGCGGTACTTCGATTCGGAAACGATTCGGTATGTTCGCATCGAACCAGAAGAAGAGCAGGATCCGCTCGAAATCAAGGAACAGGCGTCCGCCACGGCGCGACGTTCGCGCAGGAGATAACGCTCGATGCCCCCAGCAGCTCGATTAGGCGATCCCATGACGCACTCCGGCGGCGCGATCGGACCGGTCGTGACCGGTGGCCCCGCGATGGTCCTCATTGGCTATTTGTTTGCAGCCTGTGAGGGCGATGCGTTTCTCTGTCCATTGGCCGAGCCGGGGCCTGTTCCACATGTGGGCGGAACGATTCAAAAGGGAAGTTCCAGCGTCTTGATCGGCAATAAGCCTGCGGCGCGCGTCGGCGATCTGGGCAAGTGCGAGGCGGGCACGGCGCCGAATCCCATCATGCAGGGCGAATCTTCCGTACTGATCGGCGATTCCGGCGGTGGCGGTGGGGGGGACGGCGGCGGTGGCGGAGGAGGAGGAAGCGGTGGTGGCGGCGGCGAGGCCGGGAGCGAAAGCGGCGAGGAAGCTGCAAGCAGCGCCGAGAACGGTGAATCGACGGCGGAGGGCTTCGGCCCGGCAGCGCTGATTGCCGCATTCATCGTTGTAGGCGTCGGCTACCTGATTGCACGCCGGTTTATGAATAGCACTTGCCGCGGGAAGCCGCTCTTCGAACAGGAAAAACCGATGTCCTGCGTCCTCGCATCGTCGAGGATGATCATTATGCAGTTGACCGGCAAGGATCCCGGCGAGAAAAAGCTTCGTGACAAAGCCGAAGCAGATGGCTGGTATGATCCGGTGAATGGCTCGGATCCGTGGCAGATACCCTCATTGATGCACGACAACGGCGTACCGAGCGCTCGCGCGGAAAACAATCTCACCATCGACGATCTTGCGACCGCGACGAGCGGCGGCAAGCCTGCGATGGTGGGGCTTAAGAATCCAGGTCACAGGATCGTTGTCGATGGCGTGGAAACCAATCCTGACGGCACGCGGACTGTTCTTGTACGTGATCCTGGTTACTCAGGCAGCGACGGTTGCCGGCGGGTGCCGGAGGACGAGTTCCTCGAGCGATACAACCCCAGCGCGCCCGTCATCCGCTTCGACTGAGCCAAACGAGGATATTACAGTGACTGCCAATACACCCGCGACGGCCGAACAGATTCTTGAACATGCGGCGCAGCTGCTCGGCGTCTCAACGAAAGATGTCTGGGCCGAAGAAATCACCCAAAAATTTCCCTGGCTCAAGAATCACCAGATTCTCTGGATTATGAGCCGCGATCGGCGATCGGTCGTGTTCGCCCTGCGCGACAAGAGTCCGTTAATCGTCACGAATCGCGGCACAAATCGACTCGAGGCGCTGTCGTCCCTCATCAGGGACGAAGCCGGCGGAATTCATCAACTCAGTGCCACGGAGCGCGCCGAGGCCGTTCGACGTCTCACCGAAGATCCGCGCGGGCAACTGGGTTCGGCTGCGTTGCTCCAGCGCAAGTCACCGCCGCACTCCGCATGGAACAAAAGCGGAAGTCGCGACGGCGAGAGAATCCTCCGGCAATATTGCGTGGACCCGACTTTGGCGGCCGATCCGGCGAACAAGAACAAATGGACGCTTCGTTTCTTCTGGTTCAACCCGTCCGGCGGGGTGGAAGAGTGGAACGTGGCGGGAACGCGGGATGCGATCGACTCAGCCGGGGCTACCGCGGTCGTTCCCGACGGAACATTGAACTGGCCTTTTGAATAGTTGCCGATTCGCGTATAAAAGACTCCTATTGATCCGGCCGTGGACCTGCGCCGGCACGTCATGAATCAGATCGCCCGGAGTGACGTATGCTTGACACTCTGGTGCGAGGTTCGCGCCGTCAAGAAGCGGGTCTGCGATGACAGGTTCGTATTTGCAGGGGCTGGTACGACACGCTGCAGGGCGATCGCCGCTCTTCTCGCACTTTCGATGCGCCGCCGATGGAAGGAACCTACACATGACCGACGAAACCGACATTCACGATTTGGATGTGGAGATACCCATGCCCTCCGGACTCAAAGTCACGACTGATAAGCCGTATCGCATACTCGTCGTCGGCGATTTCGCCGGCTCTGACAAAGGCAAAGTCTCGGGCGCCCTGGCCGACGGCATCGTTGAAGTCAACAAGGATTCGTTCGACGCCGTCATGAAGGACGCCGCGCCGGCCGTGTCCTTCACGCTGGCCGATCCGATGTCGCAAAGCGGTGCGATGGCCGAAGCGACGTTGAAATTCGAAAGTCTGCGAGACTTTGAGCCGATCGGCCTCGCCTCACGTATGGCGGCCACGGCGCGCCTGATGGAGGTTCGCGCAAAGCTCGTCGATCGCATGCTCGGGAAACTGGCCGCTCCGCAGCTTGGACCGTTCATCGATGAGGTGATTGCGAAGGATTCAAAGCTCTCGTGGCTTCGCGATTCGCTCAAGGCAGCGCCGGCGGCCGCGCCGTCCGATCCAGCCGCGGTTGACCGCCTCATGGATCAGTTGGATTTCGGCGACGACAGCGGCGGGGGGGGTGATGCGCCGCCGCCCAAGAGTCCGATCGGTTCCGTGGTGGCGGCTGCGGCGGGCACTGGCGGTGTGCCCGCCGAAGAGGCATTGGCCGTTCGCCGCACCCTCGCGGAGATCGACCGCATCGCGTCGATTTGGCTCAACACAGTCCTGCATTCCGAGCAGATTCAGCCGATCGAGGCCGCCTGGAAGTCGCTGTCGTTCATGATCACGCAGATCGATTTTCGGAAGGGTGTTCGGCTCTCGCTCCTGCACGCACATCGTTCCGATTTGACTCAGCGGCTGGTTTCGCTGCTGATCGACCCGGTCTTCGATCAGGGTGCGGATGCGCCGGACCTCATCGTCGTGCTCACGCCGTTTGGCAGCACGCAGTCCGACCATGAAATGCTTGATGAGCTTGCCCAGCATGCCGCCAGCCTTCCGGCCGTGCTGCTCGCCCCCGCATCGGCGGGCTTTTTCGGCGTGAAGCACGCCTGGCAGGTTCCCACCTTGCCGGCGCTGGTCAACATGTTCGACCAGTGGCAGTTTGCGAAGTGGAAAACGCTGCGCGAACAGACTTATGCCCGAATGCTCGGCGTCGTTTTCGGCCGCTGCCTGTTGCGCGAGCCGCACAGCCGCGCCGAGGCGAAGAATCTCGACTTTGTCTTCCGCGAGGATGCCACGGTCGAATCCAACTTTCTCTGGGCCGAGGGCGTCGTTGTCGGCGCAATTAACGTTGCACGGAGCATCGCCAAGACAGGCTGGCCGTCAGGCATGTCGGGGTACGTCAACGGCCGCGTGGAGGGATTCACCTCGGCAATGGGCGGAAAAGACGGCAAGAAAAAGTTCGGTCCGTCGGACACACAGATGGGGCAGTCGAAAATCGAGGAATTGGCCGCAGCCGGTCTGAACGCCGTCGTCAATCTCAAAGACACCGAAGATGTGCTCTTCTGGAACGGACTCAGCGCAGGTCGACCGTATCAGACTGACATGAACAGCTTGCTCGAAGTCAGCCTTCCCTATCAGTTCTTCGCGGCGCGACTCTCGTCGCTGTTGTTCGACTTGAAGCCACACTTGGCGGGCAAGGATGCGCCCGCAATCGAGAAATGCGTCCGCGACCACGTTCAAAACTGGCTGCAATACGACGATGCGTCGGCTTCTGAGCTTATCAAAGCCCAGACGCGCCCAGCAGAGGACGATCCGACATCCATCGAGTTGGCGCTGACCGCGACACCGCCGCCGACGGTTCTGCCGGCCGGCATTCCGTTGGTTGTGGGTTATCGTATTCCGCGCTAGGCACCGGCTCGCGCGTCAGATGTGCCGGATAACGATGATGTTATCTGGCAGAAATTCGAGCACCTTTTTCACGGCGTCCCATTCAAGCTGCCCAGGCGCGCACCCGGGACGCGGCAAAAGCGTTTTCGCATCGCCGACGATTGCCAAGAGCTGCTTCGCGCTTTTTTCAATAATCTGTAGATTCGGTCCCGACCAGGCATACTGCTGGACTGGAAAAGACAACAAGCCAGGCCGAAGCACGTGAACATGATTGCCGCGCGACTTGATCAGATGCCCCAGATCGATATCGAGCCCTGAGAACTTCTTGGCTGCCTCCGAGGCGAGTCCGGCCTCCATGATGGCCGTGCCGTCGGGCTGCGTTGCTCCCGTGGTCGGAATGCACCGATAGGCGGCAGGTTCAATCCACAGGTTGCAATCCTTCTCTAGCATGCGCGTTCTGAGGGCGACGGCAGTTTATTCTACCGGCGACGTAACAATACGTCAGTAGCCATCTTAGGGTCATTATCGGCGAGCGGAAGCGACGGCCTTTGATACTTGTGGTGAATCATAAACACCCCTAACGCAACATAAGATACCTTATGGGACCTCAACGGCGGGGGGTGGGCAGGGGGCATAGAGGCCTGATGGTCTCGTTCAAGTTGGACCGCGATATGCCCCCGCTACTGTGACAGACCATCTGCCAACTGTGGGCTTCCACTCAACCAGGCAGGGTCAGAACTTGACTCAAATCCAAACTCCTGTCCTCCCGTTATAGTCGATTCGTCGTTAACCCATGCCAAGGCCGCCGCGCGTCGATATGGATTTCGTGTCAGATTTTGTTCATTACATGACAAGCATGTCGCTGTTCGCTGGTCAGACCGACCTTCAGGAACGATCGATGCTGATTCCCTTGGGTGTCGTCGTTTTCGCAGGATTCTGCACGCTGGTCGTGGCGACGATTTCGATTCGACTTCGTTCAAGGTTGGCCAAGATCGAACGGCGGCTGGACGCCTTGGCGCAATCGACGGGCGGCCCGACAGTGCGCGAGTTCTGCGCCGACTTAGCACATGAACTGAGGATGAACCTCCCCAAAACAGACATGCCACGCCCGCCCAAGGCCCGCGAGTCGGATTTCATACGTGGAATCGTCGTCTATCTGAAGTCGCGCCGTCACCGATCGCTTTCGATCGTTCGCGATCTCGAACAGCTTCGAGGTCAGATTTCGGAACTGACTGAGCAGGTTCAGTTCCTATTGGAACGCGGCGAGGTGCAAGTCGCGCGGCAGCCGACGCCTTGGAAAATCGCCTCCCGGGACATCACCGAGCCTGTTCTCACCCTACTCGCTGATGCCGCGCGGGAAGCCGATCGGCTGTCGGAATCCTGTGTCAGCGTCGCTGCGACAAGGGCCGATTGAATCGCCCTTTTTGATGACTTGTCCGATCTGCCTTTTCCCGCTCTTCGACCTCACAACCTGCCCATCTTTCGCCCCTTTCCCGTCTGGAACGGGTCAAAATTTCAATTGTATCGCCCTTTCGTCCACGTTATATTGGATTGCGCTATCATTGCGGAGTGTCTCCGCACCTGCCGGGCTTTCGCCCGTCGAGTTTGACTTCAAGGCAAGGAGTTCGGCCCGGTGCAGCGGTCGGGC
>CAZRFP010000199.1:0-6997 GCA_964599535.1 uncultured Planctomycetaceae bacterium | reverse complement strand
TTGCGACCGCGATGTCATACCCGGAGAATCCGTGGCCGCCTTCGTAGTAGTAATACGAATCGGCGCTGAGCAGAACGTATGCCTGCGTCTCGCCGACATACATTTCCACGCCGCGGCCGCGCAGATCAAGCTGCCCCAGCAGGGCGGGATGGTCGGGGTCCTGCACGTCGATGATGAGCAGGCCTTTATACTGATTCAAAGCGAAGAGCTTGTCCCCGACGATTTTGACGATGTCAGCCTCTTCGATGGCTCGGGCGATGCTCTGGCTGCTGGAAGAGTCGTTTGATGCGTCGCCTTCGGCAAAGTTGCCGGGCGGGGAATTAGCCGTCTGGTTTTGACCTCGAACGCCGCCGGCGTTGGTCGGGCTGAGTGATTCGCTCGCGGTATCGCATCCGACCGCGATGAACAAGGCCGCGATGGCCGGGGCGAGGAATTTGGCGTACCGGTAACAGAACGCGAGATGCAGGGGAGGCGCACTGCGGGAGTTCGGAGTCATAGGAGAGTCTTCCTTATATTCGCGAGGACACGAGGACGAATTCCTAATAGATCGGCAGATGCGAGGGATCGGGACAGTGGCGCACTGTCCCGCTTGCCGCTGCCCGATACTGGCGCATCATACCGCCGTGAACGGCTTCCGTACAAGATAAAGTATAACTCAAAACCGGGTGTCCGGTCGGCTGAATACCGGGGGGCAGAGCGGTGGCTTTATCTTCGTTTCGGACCGTGTACCATGCACCGAAATCGCTTTTGGAGCACCCCATGCGGGTTCTTCCTCAGCGGTCAGGTTCCTTGCCGCTTGGTCAGTCCCCCGGGGTTTTGTTAAACCGGGAACGCGATCGACGGTTGCCGCATGGATTGTGGCATCCGGAAGGTTGGAACCTTGGGTTCGGGTCGGTGAGCGGACAAGTATCAGAGCGTAACGAAACATGGGGATCGCAGCCGCGCGGCTGCACCGGAGTTTACGCAGGGGAAAGCCAATGACATTCATTCGAAGCATAATGACGGTTGTGATTCTGACGGCGACGTTCGGTCGCGCAATGGCTCAATCGAACGACATTCGCGTCGAGTCGCCCATCGCGATCACCAATGCCAGAATCGTGGCCTCACCAGGCGAGATCATCGAGCGCGCCACCATCCTCATCGACAAAGGCCGGATCATGTCCGTGGGAACGGATGTCGCGATCCCCGGCCATGCCGAGCGCTTCGACGCATCCGGAATGGTCGTCTATGCGGGATTCATTGATGCCTGCACGAATCGCGGCATCTCCCAATCTGAGCCGTCAGCCGATGAACTGATCCGTGTGACCGATGAAACACCCGATGTGCGCGAAGGCGTGCAGTCGGCCATGGTCGAGGCCTACCGTCGGCTCGTACATCCGCATTGGCGCGTGGCCGAATTGTTCGATCCCGTCGATGCCCGGCGCGAAGATGCGCGGGCGGGGGGTTTCACGGCGACGCTCGTAGCGCCGCAGACCGCGATCTTTTCCGGCGAGAGTGCCGTGATCTCGATGGGCGAGCTTCCCGTGCGGCGTTCGATTGTGCGCGACGGCATTGCGCAGCACGCCGCATTCGTCACGCGCGTCGGCGCAGGCCGCGCGCGGCGCGGCGGTGGCGGCGGAGGAGAATCATCGGGTTATCCCGCTACGACGATGGGAGCGATAGCGCTGTTTCGTCAAACACTCATGGATGCCCAATGGCACCGCGACTTGCTTGCGTGGTCTGATCGTCAGGGCGGTGTCGAACGCATCCCGTATGATCGCGATCTGGAGGCGCTTTGGCCGCTGATCGACGGTCGCTTGCCCGTGGCGCTATTGGCCAACAGCGAAGAGGAGATACATCGAGCGCTCGATGTCGCGGCCGAGTTTGACTTGCGACCGATCATCATCGGCGGCAAAGAGGCCTGGAAAGTGAGCGAGCGCCTGAGCAGCGAGGGCGTTCCGGTTGTGCTTAGCCTGAAGGGG
Source organism: uncultured Planctomycetaceae bacterium (assembly GCA_964599535.1). Lineage (GTDB taxonomy): Bacteria > Planctomycetota > Phycisphaerae > UBA1845 > UTPLA1 > JADJRI01. Next base: position 5,036 of record CAZRFP010000199.1, on the reverse strand, counting down.
TCGGATGAGCCGAAGAAGCCAAAGAAGCGTGCCGAACCAACTACTCAGGCAGTCATTGACGAAGCAGAGTCGCTGGCGCGCGGTCCCGATCGCTCGGCGGTATTCGACAAGGCCTGGGAAGAGCAGGCCTGGGAGCCGAAGCGCATCTACGAAGAACGCGAGCGCCTTCGGTTTGAAGAGATCGACAACGCGAAGATGCTGCGTGAGGCCGGCGTGCTGTTTGCATTTGCCTCGTATGAATTGAAGTCTCCCTCGGAGGTGCTCAAGCAAGTTCGCACGGCCATCGAGCGCGGATTGAGCGAGGATGCAGCGGTGGCGGCGCTCACGTCCGACGCGGCCTCGATTCTCGGCGTTCACGCATTGTGTGGGCAAATCGCGCCGGGGCACCTGGCCAATCTGACGTTGCTCTCAGGACCGCTGGCCGAAAAGGAGAGCGAAGTGAAATGGGTGTTCGTCGAGGGCCGCGCATTCGATCTCGGATCGAAAGACAAGCGCGAAGGCGCTAGACCGGCAGAAGCCGGCGGCCGTCGCGGTCGGCGCGGCGCATCGGCTACCAGGGACGAACCTTCCGAACCGCGAGATGTCGGCAAGGAAGAAACGGAAACTGAAGAAGAGGACGAGCCGTCGGCTGCCAAAGCGCCATCCACCGGCGCGGAAGGCGCACCGTCAAGCGGCGATGCCGCGACGACCCAGCCGGCGACAACCAGCGCGCCTGCGACGCAGCCCGACGAGACCGATCTCTGGCCGGAGTTTCAAGGCGAGATTGAGGCCGATCGCCGGCCGCGCCTTCAGACGGGCGGCCGTCTGCTGCTGAAGAATGCAACGCTGCTGACCATCACCGAGGGCGAACGGGTCGAAACCGATCTATTGATCGAAGACGGCCGCATCGCGGCGATCGGCGGCTCGATTCCGCCGCCGCCGGATGTCACGACCATCGACGCCCGTGGCTACTATGTGACTCCCGGATTGATCGACGCCCATTCCCATGCGTGTACAAGCGGCGGCCTGAACGAGTGGTCGCTCTCCGTCACGCCTGAGGTACGCATCGCTGACGTGATAAACCCGAAAGATGTTGGCGCGTTTCGCGCGTTGGCCGGCGGCATCACGATGATCCATACCATGCACGGTTCCGCCAACACGATCGGCGGCCAGAACGTGGTGGTCCGACTGAAGTACGGTCGCCCGGTGAAAGAGTGGCGCTTCGTCGAGGCACCGCGCTCGGTCAAGTTCGCGCTGGGCGAAAACGTCAAGCAATCAAACTCCCAGACGCGCGGCACGCGATTTCCGAACACGCGCATGGGCGTCGAGGCCGTGTTTCACCGGTCGTTCGACGCGGCGCTGAAATACAAGAAACGGTGGGATGCCTTTGAGCTCGACCGGGCCGCCGGCAAGGACCCGATGCCCCCGCGCCGCGATCTGCGGCTCGACGCACTGTGCGATATTCATGCCGGCCGTATCTGGGTTCACTGCCACTGCTATCGTGCCGACGAAATACTTCGGCTGCTGGACATGGCCGAGTCGTTCGGCTTTCGCATCGCCGTCTTGCAGCACGTGCTCGAAGGCTATCGCGTCATCCCGGAAGTACTTCGGCACGGCGCGAGCACGTCGACCTTCTCCGACTGGTGGGCGTACAAGATCGAGGCCTACGACGCCGTGCCTCATAATGCCGCGCGCATGGCACAAGCGGGCATCGTCACCACTGTCAATTCCGATTCGCACGAAGTCATACGCCACATGAATCTCGAAGCCGCCAAGTCCGTCCGCTTTGGCGGGCTTTCACCGAACGATGCGTTGCGCCTCGTGACGATCAACGCGGCCATTCAGTTAGGCGTCGACAAGCACGTCGGCTCGATCGAACTGGGCAAGCGCGCCGATCTGGCGATCTTTGACGGCCATCCGCTCGACACGTTGTCAAGGTGCATGATGACGCTCATCGATGGCGAAGTGTACTTCCAGCATGAACAGTTCGATCCCGCCGCGCCTCCGACGCCCATGCCTGGCCGTGAATTCGATGCGGCGCGCGAGCCGCTGAATGTGGTGCTCTCGCCGCGCGGCGAATACTGGATCAGGGGCGCAACGGTCCATCCGATTTCCGGCCCGCCGATCGAAGACGGTGTCGTCATCATTGCAGACGGGCGCATTCGCGCGGTCGGCGCCGCGGCTCAGATGAGTGATACGCCGTCGAGCGGAGCGTCGATCATCAATGCGGCCGGCTTGCACGTCTATCCCGGCCTGATCTGCGCCGGCGTCACGCTCGGTCTGTTTGAGATAGGTTCGGTGCAAGGCACGGTCGACCAGAACGAGATTGCCCGCTTTCAGCCCGATGTGCTTTCGCTCTCGGGCTACAACCCGTTTGCGTCGGCCATCGGCGTGGCGCGAAGCGAGGGCGTCACCAGCGCACTGATCTGTTCCGGCGGCGGCGTGGTGCAAGGGCAAGCCGGCGTCGTGCATCTTGACGGATGGAGCATGCCCGAGGCGCGGTCTGAAGCGGCGGCCGGTCTTTTCGTGCAGTTGCCTTCACTCGCGAAGGACTTTCCCTGGTGGATGGACGAGGAAGCAAAAGAGCGGCAGGCCAAGGAGTTTCCCAAGACGCTGGCGGCTGTTGAGGAGTTCTTCCGAACAGCGCGTCAGTATGAGCGAATGAAGACGCTTGGCGAGCGCAATGCCGACATGCTGCCTGAGCAAGATCGCCGGCTCGATGCGATGCTGCCCTATCTTCGTGGAGAAAAACCGGTGTTCTTCCGCGCCGACTCCTTCAAAGCGATCCGCGAAGCCTTGCGATTCGCCGAGAAGTACGAACTTCGGCCGGTCATCTTCGGCGGCCGCGAGGCCTGGAAACTGGCGGACGAACTGGCCGAGAAGCGCGTCGATGTCGTGATCGCCCGTTCGATGGCGCTGCCGTCGGGAGAATTCGAACCGTGGGACAGCGTGTATCGCAACGCCGCTGAGTTGCATCGACGTGGTGTTCGGTTCTGCTTCACCGTGGGCGAAGCGAGCCTCGCGAAGCAGTTGGGCATCGAGGCCGGCATGGCGGCGGCGCACGGACTGGAGCCGCGCGCGGCGCTGGAAGCGATCACGATTGACGCGGCGCGCATACTCGGCCTTGGAGATTCGCTCGGGTCGCTGGACACGGGAAAAATCGCCGACGTCATTATCACCACGGATTCGCCGCTGCAAGCGACCAATCGCGTCGTCGCAGCGTTCATTCGCGGCGTGCCTGTCGACCTCGAAAACAAGCACACGCTGGATGATGCGAAGTTCCGTTCGCGTCCCACGCCGGCGCTTCCGCCGAATCCGGAGGAATTGCGCGGTCCGCCGGCGATGCGCATGACGCCGGCCGGCACTGGCTCATAGCAGCGCTCATCAACCTTGGATCAGGGCTTGGAACCCGTTACGACCGGGCAGGTCGCGTCGCTCGACCAGTCTGAAAAGCTGTGGTAGTAGTTCTTGACCGGACCGTAGCCGGCGCGAACGGCGGCCAGCGCCGCGAGTGACGATCGTCCGCCGCTCTCGCAGTGGGCGACGATCGGTTCGCCCTTTGAAATGCCCGCCGCTTCAAACAATGCGGCCAGTTCTTCCGGCGAGCGGAGCCGACCATCGGGTGTCAGTAACTCGGCATGTGGCAGGTTGCGGGCGCCGGGCAGATGGCCGCCGCGCGGATTACGATGGGTGATCTCGCCTCTGTATTCACCGGCCGTTCGAACGTCAAGAATCTGCACGCTTGATCGCACTAAGGCCTCGCGCGTCCCCTCTCGATCGAGCAGGGCGACCACCGCATCCGTTGAGACACGGGCTTTGAACGACCGCGGCCGCGCCACGGTCGGCGTCGTCGAACTTCGAATGCCTCCGCCATCGATGAGCGGATGAATCGCCGGCCATCCGCCATTGACGACAGCCGCATTTCGGACGCCGAAGTGCTGCAGGATGAACCAGATTCGCGCGGCATCCTTCATGTTGCCGTCATCGTAGATGAACACGCTGTCGCCTTCGCCGATGCCGACGGCGCCGATTCTCCGCTCCCATGCGTCGACATCCTCGATGCCGGATTCGGCGCTGAGGCTGGCCCGCATCCATTCGATCGGATCGACGCGCACGGCGTTTTCAACGTGGCGCTCTCCGTAGTCCGTGGCGCTTCGCACGTCGAGAATTCTCATTCGACCCGACGCGCGGTTCGATATCGAATCGCTCAGGATATCGGCTTCGATGACTTCGCTGAACGTCGCCGGCGCATTTGCGCAGCCGACGACCGCGAGCAACGCGATCGCCATCGCGCAAGTCAGCCGCGCCTGATGCATGTTGTAAGTGAAAAAAGGAAGGCGGGAGGTCTTACCAGCCAACCATGTTGTAGCCTGCATCGACATAGTGGATTTCGCCGGTGACGCCGCTGGAGAGATTCGAACAGAGGTAAAGTCCGGCGTTGCCGACTTCGTCCGACTCGATGTTTCGGCGCAGGGGCGACTTGGTGGGGTAGTGTTCAAGAATTTGATCAAAGCCGCCGATGCCCGCCGAACTCAGCGTGCGGCACGGCCCCGCGGAGATCGCATTGACACGGACGCGCTTCAGATCACCGAGATCGGCCGACATATAGCGGACCGAGCTTTCCAGCGCGGCCTTGCAGACGCCCATGACGTTGTAGCCGGGCACGAACTTGGCCGCGCCGAGATAGCTGAGCGTCAGAACAGATGCCCCTTCGCGAAACAGATTGAAGCCGCGCTGGCAGACCCCGATGAACGAATAGACGCTGATGTCCATGGCCTGCTTGAAGTCTTCGCGTCCCGTCTGCCAGAAGCGGTTGGTCAGGCACTCGCGATTGGCGTAGGCGATGGCATGCACAAGAAAATCGATGCCATCGTAATGCTCGCAATACTTTGCGTAGAACGCGTCGATGTCTTCGTCTTTGGTGACGTCGCAGGGGTAAATGACTTTCGCGCCGATCGGCTCCGCGAGTTTTCGAACGCGGCGCTCCATCTTTTCGCCGGGCAGATGATTGACCGCGCTCTCGGCGCCCTGGGCATGGAGACGCTCGGCGAGATGCC
>CAZRFP010000198.1:0-7059 GCA_964599535.1 uncultured Planctomycetaceae bacterium | reverse complement strand
CTGTATCCCGGCGCCGTCCTCGGCAGCGGCACGGTCGGCGGCGGCTGCGGCCCGGAACTGAAGAGGTTTCTGAAGCCCGGCGACGTTGTGCGCATGGAGTTCGACGAAATGGGTGTGCTGGAGAACGTCGTGGATCATGAGCGTACTTGATGCGCTCGCACGATAGTCTGTAGCGTTTCAGTCCAGTTATTCAGGATCGGCGGCGGCCGGCGACGTACGTTTCGCCTCGAAATTCGCCCAGTTTCGCCGGATCAAAGGCGAACGGATCGAAATCGAGTACCACGAAATCCGCCCAGTACCCTTCGCGGATCATGCCGAGTTCATGCTCGTCGTTCGCGGCGAAGGCCGCGTTTCGCGTGTAGCACGTCAGCGCCTCGGCGACGGTGATGTTCTGCTCGGGAACAAATAGCCTGCGATCCAGCGACAGCCCCGTGACGGCCGCGCGCACGCCGAGAAACGGATCAATCGACACGACCGGCCAGTCACTGCCGAAGGCGACGGTCGCGCCGGCATCGATCAGACTGCGAAAGGCGTAGCTGCTCTTGCATCTCTCCGGTCCGATGGCCTTTTCTGCATATCGGGCGTCATCGGCTTTGTGAAGGGGCTGCATCGAAGCGACCACGCCAGACTGGGCAAAACGGGGGATCTCGGAAGGTAGAAGGTGCTGGGCGTGTTCGATTCGCGGCCTCACCGACTTTGGCGGCCTTAGTCTGCTGCCGTGAAGCAGGACAGCATTGGCATCTGCCAGCCGGGCCAGTTCTTGTGACACCGCCTCGTCACCGATGGCGTGAATCGCGGGGGCAAAGCCGGCATGCATGACATCCGCGTATAGCGTAACCAATGATACATTCTTCCCTCGATCGATGAGCAGTCCGCGCCAATCGGACTTGTCCGCCGGATTGTCCGCGTAGGGTTCCTTCATGTACGCCGTGCGCGAGCCGAGCGAACCATCGGCGTACCCTTTAAACCCCGCGACGCGCACCCAGGCATTTCCTTCGTGAGTCTTCGCGCGATCAAGGTAGGCCCGCCAGTCATCCTCGCTGATGTAGTGCCGGATTCGCAGCGTCAACGTGCCGTTTTCGCGCGCGCGATCAAACGCCGCCAGATGCGAATAGCTCGACATCGTGTGAACGCTTGTGATGCCGTGGGCGTTCGCATGCTTCATTGCCGCGGCCAGTCCGGTGTCAAGTTCCGCGTCCGACAGCGGTGGGATGTGCCGGCGCACCAGTGAGATCGCCGCGTCCTTGAGTATGCCCGTCGGTTCGCCGGTCTCGTCGTCGCGCTCGATCACGCCGCCCGGCGGATCAGCCGGGCCGGACCGGTCGATTCCCGCGATCGCCAGTGCGACACTGTTCGCCAGTGCCGCGTGCCCATCCATGCGCGACAGCAGCACCGGATGGCTCGACGCCGCGTCGTCGATCCATTCCTTTCGAGGTGGTGTCGGATCACGCCAGCTTTCGGTCGACCAGCGGCCACCCTGCATCCATTGACCCTTCGGCAGCACCGCCGCATGACGGGCGACGGTTCTGACGAACGCCCGTCGGTCCGGAACGTCGCGCAGGTTGATCCGCGACAGTTGCAGTCCGCCGTCAATCAGATGCAGATGAGAATCGATCAGACCGGGCAGGACGCGCCGCCCGCGGGCGTCGATCGTTGCTGCGTCGGCCGAGGCGCGCGATCGCGCGCCGGCCTCGTCACCGACATACGCAAACCGCCCGTCAACCACGAGAAACGCCGTCGCCTCCGCGCGGTCGGGGTCGGCCGTCCAGACGAGTGCATTGATGACCACGAATTCGCGAGAATCCGTTTGCGTCGTGGCCGAGCAGCCGATGTTCAGAATCAACAGACCGAGAGAGGTGAATAGCCTGAGCCGAACCATGCAAGGCCGTCCTTTCGTTCATAAAATGAGGGGCTGGCGCGGCAGTGTAGCACGGGTTGCCATCGGCGTGCTACAGTTACCCGTTGCAAAACACTGCCGGTGAGTCAGCCGCTTGAAGGCCAGCGCGCCGGTCATCGAGACAGATCAGAACATGGACATCATCGAAACCGATCAACTGACCAAATGCTACGGCGCACATCGCGCGCTCGATGCCGTCGCGTTGCATGTGCCACAAGGCTCGATCTTCGGGTTCCTCGGACCCAACGGCGCGGGCAAGACCACGATGCTGCGCATTCTCGTCGGCCTCTTGCGGCCCACGGCCGGCCGGGCCTGCGTGCTCGGGTTAGATGCCTGGCGCGATTCAACGGCCATCTGCGCGCGTGTCGGCTATCTGGCCGGCGACGTGCGGTTTCCGCATCATCTGACTGGCGGCGCGTTTCTGAGGTTCTGCGACGCCATGCGGGGCGGCGGCTCGGCGGCGGAGATCGAACGGCTTCGCGCCCGCTTCGATCTCGATTTGCGCCGGCGCATCCGCGATTATTCGCGCGGCATGAAGCAGAAGCTCGGCCTGATGCAGGCCATGATGCACAAACCCGAGTTGTTAATTCTTGACGAGCCGACAACCGCGCTCGATCCGCTTGTGCAGCAGACGCTTTACGCTGAGCTGCGCGCCGTCGTGGCCGACGGGCGAACGGTCCTTTTTTCCAGTCACACGCTGGGCGAAGTGGAAGAACTCTGCGACCGCGTCGGCATCATCCGTGCCGGGTGTCTGATCGAAGACAGCGCCATCGAGACGCTGAAGGCGCGCGCTTTACGACACGTGGAGTTTCGCCTGAAGCCCGGCCGCGAGTTAAACGGCGACGCGCCGCCGCTGGGTCTGGAGGCGCTTTCGTGGCGCGACGGAACGGCCTGCGCGACATGGCGCGGCGACGCGGAACCGCTATTGACTTGGCTGGTGCGCATCGGCGTCAGCGATCTGACAATCGGCGCGCCCGATCTGGAAGACCTCTTTACAACGTACTATCGCGAGACCGCATGAACCCCGCACTCACCGCGAGAACCCTTCGCGATTACCTGCCGCTGGGCGTCGGGGCGGCCGCGTTGTTGTTTGCGTTTGTGATCTTGTTCATGTTCGCGACGCATTCAATTCCGTTGGACGAAGGCCGCCGCTGGCTGGAGATGGAATGGGTGCGCCGCCTGCTGAACGCAATGCTCGGCGCGGACTTGTCCAAGGCGCTGACGACGACGGGCCTTGCGAGCTTTGTCTTCACGCATCCGTTCACATGGGTGCTCGTCGTTGCGTTCCTGTTCACCATGTCGAGCGGCGTGCTTTCGGGCGAGATGGACCGCGGAACGATGGACACGCTTGCGACGCTGCCCGTGTCGCGCGCGACGATATACGCCTCGGTCAGCGCCTGCGTGTTGATTCTCGGCGTGCCGATTCTCTGGGCCGCGTGGGCGGGCGTCTGGCTCGGGGCAAAGCTCGTCGGCGTGGATGAGCCGGACATGATGTCGCGGCTGGCCGTCGTCGTCGTGAATTTCCACGCGGCGTACTTTTTCATTGCCGGCTTGTCGCTGGCCGTTTCGGCCTCGTGCGAACGGCGAACGCATGCGCTGATGTGGTGCTTTCTGATCGTGTTCTATTCGTTCATTCTGAACCTGCTCGCGGCCTTCTGGCCGGCCGCCAAGTCGGCATCGTTTACCGGTTTCCTTCACTACTACATGCCGCTGCCGATTATCCTGAGCGGAGAGTGGCCGCTTCGAGACATGGCCGTGCTGCTGTCGGCGGGCGCGCTCATTTGGTTTTCGGGCATGATCCGCTTCTGCCGCCGTGACATTCATGTGACATGATGTCGCGCGGCGAATAAACGTCACGGCACAGGGATGTTCAAGCTCTCTGCCACACAGGCTGACGCGTATTGCCAGGGAATGTCTGTCGGCGAGCAGTGCGACATCACAGATTGTGATGGTCCGATTCGAGCGTGTCTTTCCAGTCAGCGAGGTTTTCGAGATAGACCGCCGTACCGCGGGCCACGCAGGAGAGCGGATCGTCCACGACTTTGCATTGCAGCCCCGTACCGTCGCTGATGATCCGGTCCAGCCCGCGAAGCAGCGCGCCGCCGCCGCAGAGATGAATGCCAGAATCGACAAGGTCCGCCGCAAGCTCCGGCTCGCACGCCTCCAGCGTGTGCGTCACTGAATCGAGAATCTGGCTGATCGGCTCGCGCAGGGCCTCGCGGATCTCCTGGCTCGTCACCACCGTCTTGCGCGGCAGGCCGGAAATCATGTCGCGCCCGCGAACCTCCACCGCCACTTCCTGTTCGAGCGGTGAGGCCGAGCCGATCTCGATCTTCAGCCATTCGGCCGTCTGCGGGCCGATCTGCAGGTTATACGTGCGCTTCATGTGCGCCTGGATCGCCTCGTCCATGTCGTCGCCCGCGACGCGCAGCGACGTGCTCACCGAGATGTCGGCCAGCGACATGATGGCCACTTCGGTCGTGCCGCCCCCGATATCGACGATCATGCTCGCACGTGCCTCGGCGATCGGCAGGCCGGATCCGATGCCCGCGGCCATCGGCTCTTCGACGAGATAGACGCGACGAGCGCCGGCCCGCTCAGCAGAGCCGTACACCGCGCGCTTCTCGACGGCGGTAATGCCCGAGGGAACGGCAATGACAACGCGCGGCCGAATGAAACGGCTGCGCCCGCCGTGCACCTTGCGGATGAAATAGCCCAGCATGGCCTCGGTGATGTCGAAGTCGGCGATGACGCCGTCCTTCATCGGGCGAATCGCGGTGATGCTGCCGGGCGTCTTGCCGAGCATTTCCTTCGCGACGAGACCGACGGCGTTGCCGCCCTGGAGAACCTGGTTGGTACCCTTGCGCACGGCGACGACACTGGGTTCGTTGAGTACGATGCCCTCGCCGCGCACGCAAACGAGCGTGTTGCAGGTGCCCAGGTCGATGCCCATGTCGACGCTGAACATGCCTAAAAGTGAATCGAAGAGCAAAGCGAGACCCTCTTTGATCGGCGACGAAGACACGACGCTGGCTCAAGGGCGCGCCTCCTGCGAACCCTCGCATCGTCGTCGGGCATTCTACAACTATACGTCGTCTCGTGATAGGGACGTTCGCGCGAACTCAGGAAAGTTTGCAGGGGGGTGTGAATTGATGGGGCCTGCCGACGGATCGCGCGAGACATGTGCGAAATCGCTATGATAACGGTGTAAGCATCATAACGACCGTGTGAGGTGCCCGGGATGTTGATGGACCATGTGCAAGGAATCGTGCGGCGATCTGTTCGGCGGTGTTCTCACAGGCGGCGGTTTACCGCCGGAGCTGCCGCGTTCATGGCTTGGTTGGTGATTAGCGTTGCCGCTTTTGCGGCCACCACCGACGACGAGCCGGCGCGGCCTGCCAGCGACGGAGTGAAACGGGCCGGGGCCGACAGTGTGATCGCGCCGCGGGCGCTCGGGAGGCGGTTGATCGACGCCATGCCCGCCAATCGCCTCGGTTACGTTCGAGAGGTGTGCTTCATCGTCACCGCACAGGGCGAGCCGCTGGGCCACGCCGTTTCCACGCTCAAAGTGATCGAGGCCAATGACGCAGACAAGGCTCGCAAGCGGCTCGTCTACGAATACAGCGATGTCAGCACGATTCGCGGCCCGTCCGGCCAGCGTACCGAAATGCGCACAAGCGGGTGGCTTTCGCTTAAGTTGCAGCCCGAATTGATTACATGGGAAATCATCCGCCGCGATGCCGGTGGCGAGGTCGTCGAGAAAACGACGCAGACGATGGCCGTCGGCGATAAAGACATCACGCTTCGGACCATCGCGGGCGACAGCAAGGGCGACGAAATGAAAATCCGCCGCCCGACCGGGCCATTTGTTCATCTCGCGGGGCACTTGTTTCAATTGCTTCCGCTGCAGGCCGATCAGCGATTCATGCTTCGGGACGTCGACGCCGACTTGAAAAAGACGGTCTGGCGCACCTACGTGGTCTCGAAAAAGCCGGACGGCCGGCTGCGCGTCGGCGTGAGCGAAGGCGATATGCAGACCGAGTCGGGCTATTACATCCTCGACAAGAATGGCGAGATTGCACAGCACGGTGCGGAGGATCTGCCGTTTGTGTTTGAGCGCACCACGCGCGAGAAAATCGAGGAACTGGAGCGCTCGTGGAAGGAGCCGCCCGCCGAACAGCCGGATCAGAAGGAATCAGATTCGGAATGACTTTGGAATAGGCGTCTTCGCCAGATGGGCGTCAGACGGTTTTGATATCGACAAATTGGGAAACGCTGTTCAGGTCGCGCAGGAGCGCTGTCGTCGCCAGCACTTCGCAAGTATCGCCCTTTGCGGGCTGAAAGAGCCGCGGCGCCTTGGGACGCACGGCCCAGGGGCGGCCGCCGCGCTGATGATGCCAGGTCTTCGACGTTCGAACCTTCTTTCGCGAGGCGCGGAGCTTGCGTCCGCCGTCACTGCGGCCGAAGACGCGCGAGAGCGTCTTCGCGGCGGCTTCGTTTCGAGGAGCGGCCTTGACCGTCACGAGAATTTTTTGACCGGGTTGAGCATTCGACGCCATGCGACACCTCATATCCAAGAATCAAATTTGAGCCACGCAGTCTAGCAGGACCGACCGGCTGTGGCAAGGCGGCGAAAGTGCCTGAAAACCCTGCCTTTGTGCCCGAGGCGCAGGCTTCCGTGCCGCCGATTTCCGCCGTACATTACCCCCATGCCCCCTCAGACCATCGCCATTCTCGATTTCGGTTCGCAATACGTGCAACTGATCGCCCGGCGCGTCCGGGAAAACCACGTCCATTCCCTGATTTTCTCCCCCGGCGTCGAGCCGGACGTTCTGCGCGGCCACAACGTCGTTGGTATCATCCTCAGCGGCGGACCGGCCAGTTCCTATGAGAAGAACGCCCCCCAGCCACACGCCGGCCTGTTTGAGATGAACCTTCCGATGCTCGGCATCTGCTACGGCATGCAGGCAGCTTGCCGCCTGCTCGGGGCGTCTGTCGGCCTGGCTGAGCATCGTGAGTATGGTCGAACACGGCTTGAAGTCGTCGGGCATGATCCGATCGTCGGGCACATGCCGCGCGAGGCCAGCGTCTGGATGTCGCACGCCGACATGGTCAAGGACTTCGGCGACGACTTTACGGTACTTGCGCGGACGCGCAACTGC
>CAZRFP010000197.1:0-7075 GCA_964599535.1 uncultured Planctomycetaceae bacterium | reverse complement strand
TGCACGGGCCGCACGGGCCGGTGTCGCCCATCTCCCAGAAGTTGTCCTTTTTGTTCCCCGCGTGGACGCGATCAGGCGGCAGAATTTTCAGCCACAAATCGCGCGCTTCCGTATCCGGCTCCAGACCTTCATCCGCATCGCCTTGAAAATACGTCGCGTGCAGACGATCGGGATCGAGGCCCCACACGTGGGTCAGCAGGTCCCACGCCCACTCGATCGCCTCTTTCTTGAAGTAATCGCCGAAAGACCAGTTGCCGAGCATCTCGAAGAACGTGTGGTGATACGTGTCGTGGCCGACATCGTCGAGATCGTTGTGCTTGCCGCCGGCGCGGATGCACTTCTGCGTGTTGGCGGCGCGCGTCGGCAGGCCGGGCGTCGCGCCGGGCCACTTGTCCACGTCGGGAGCCTGCTGGCCGAGGAAGATCGGTTTGAACTGGTTCATCCCGGCATTGGTGAACATCAATGTCGGATCGTTGTGCGGCACGCACGGCGACGACGGGACGAACGTGTGAGCGCACTTTTCCTGAAAGTACGCGATGAATTCACGGCGAATCTGGGCGGAAGTTCGAATGTTCATAGACCGGCGATTATCGCGGTCCGAAGGGGCCTTCACAAGGCGGCCGATCGGCGCGAGGGCGTGCGGCCGAATCGTCAATCTTCGACGAAACCGTCATCGGCCATCTTGACGATGCGCGGATCAAACCGGGCGCGGATGCGGACAAGGTCTTTCTGCGCGTCCATCACGTCCTCGATCGGCTTATACGCTCCCGGCGACTCATCAAGACCCGCTGACACCAGCGTGACACGGCGCTCGCGCAGCAGCTTGCGGACCGGATTCCAACGGAACGCCGCCTTGGCCCGCGTCCGCGACAATTGGCGCCCCGCGCCGTGGGCGGCTGAATCGAGGCTGGTCGCCTCGCCGCGCCCCTCCACGAGAAACCCCGGCGCGGCCATCGATCCGGGGATGAAGCCGAGCACGCCGCCGCCCGCCGGCGTCGCGCCTTTGCGATGGACAATCACCTCACGGCCGCCGTGGGTTTCCTTCCACGCGAAGTTGTGGTGGTTCTCAACTTGCAACAGCGGCGCCATCTTCAGATCGCGCAGAATCGTCGCATGGATGCAATGGTGATTGGCCGACGCGAAGCGGCCCATCAATTCCATGGCCGCCCAGTATTCCATGCCCTCCGGTCGATCGAGCGGCAGCCACGCCAGACGGCGCAGCTCCTGCGGCAGATCAGGATGCAACTGCTGCGCCAGCTTTGAATAATATTCGCACGTCCGCGCGCCGGGACCGCGCGAGCCGGAATGGCTCAGAATCGCCGCATAGCGACCGGCCGGCACGCCGCGAAATTCCTCCCGGAATTCGATCTCGCCGACATCGACGAAGTGGTTGCCCCCGCCGCTGGTGCCGAGCTGTTCGCACGCTTTCGGCTTCATCTCGTTCGTGATCCGAGTGATCGACCAGTCTTCGTGAAGGACTTCGGCGTCGCGACGCTCGCGGCCGTTGAACGCCGCGCCAGCGCCGAAACGCGTGTTGCGCTCGATCACGCGGATGAACTCGCTTTCGTTCTTTTCGATCGGATCAGCCTCGTGCGCTCGAATCTCGATCGGCAGAACGGTGAGCATCATGCGGCAGGCGATGTCAACGCCGACGGCATAGGGAATCACCGCCCCGTCCGTCGCCAGCACGCCCCCGATCGGCAGGCCGTAGCCGACGTGGGCGTCGGGCATCAGCGCGCCGGCCACCGAAATCGGCAGACGCATGGCATTCGTCATCTGCTCAATCGCGCCGACATCGATTTGCTCCTCGCCCCAGATGCCGAACATCCCGCGGGCGTCGCCGGGCGTTCGAAGATCATACCACTGCCTCTCGCAATTTCGGCAGAGAATCTCCGCGGCCTCGCGGAAGTACTTATTCTCAAGATAAGAATCCGGATGTTCCTTCAGTCGGCGGACTTCCTCGCGCAGATCGTGCTTGGACATGCCGTCGACCTTCGCGGCGCCGCAGGCACGCACAATCGCCCCGACGACAGGCCCCTGCTCAAAGCCCATATTCAATAGTTCGCGCGGCTTCATGAAGGGATCATAGCGTCAGCCATGCTCTTTCATAAAGCGCTCGACGCGCTCCACTTCGGTCTCACTGCCGACGATCAGCGGCGTGCGCTCGTGAAGCGAGCCGGGCACGCGCTCGAGGATGTTCATCGTGCCGTCGGTCGCGCGGCCGCCGGCCTGCTCGGCGATGAAGGCGATGGGATTGGCCTCGTACATGAGCCGCAGCTTTCCCTTGGGCGACTTGGCGGTCGGCGGATACAGGAATATGCCGCCGCGCAGAAGCGTCCGATGGAAATCGGCGACGAGCGAGCCGATATAGCGGGCGTTGTACGGTCCCGCCTCCTCGGACTTACACCACTTGAGATACTCCTGCACGCCGCGCGGGAAGGACTCGTAATTGCCTTCGTTAACGCTGAAATACTTGCCCTTGAGCGGCATACGCATGTTTTCCTGTGCCAGCACAAACGAACCGACGGAGGGATCGAGCGTGAACATGTGTACGCCTTCACCCGTCGTGTAGCACAACACCGTGCTTGAGCCATAGACGATGTATCCGGCGGCGACCTGCTTGTGCCCCGGCTGCAGCACGTCGTTCAACGGATCGCGGCCCTTCTGCGCCGTCATGTCGCGTTCAAAGATCGAGAAGATCGTGCCGACGGAGACATTCACGTCGATGTTGCTCGAGCCGTCGAGCGGATCGAAGATGACGACATATTTGCCCGAAGTCTCGCGAACGATGCGCGGCTCGTCGAGTTCTTCCGAGGCGATGATGCCGACGCTCTCGCGATAGCAAAGGCACTGCTCGATCGCCTTGTTGGCGATGAGGTCGAGCTTTTGTTGCTGTTCACCATGGACGTTCACGTCGCCTGCTTCGCCGAGCACTTCGAGAATGCCCGCGCGGCGAACCTTGGCCGAGATGATCCGACCGGCCAGCGTGATGCCGACAAGGATGGAACTGAACGCGCCCGTGGCGTGCGCGTGCTCGCCTTGTTTCGAAAGAATGTGCTGCTCGACGGTGCAGAAGCCCTTGGTGGGCGTTGTGTTCGCAGTGGCCGCCACGACGAATCTCCTTGCGTTTCAAAGACAGTTGAGAACAACGAACGCGCTGGCGAGCCGCAGCCCGCTCAGGCGCATGATCCGATTGTATCGGGACGGCTGACGCAGCCCAATAGATGGCGTAGCCGATCTGTAAGTCGGGAGGACAAACGGGCTGCTAAAACGCTTTACATGCCCGCAAGGGCCAGATGACGATCGCGCCGGCGCAGATCGGTGATGATCGCGTCCAGTTCACCCCGCGAGACCATTTCGAGCGAGTAGTTCTCGTTGACGCGATGATCGGTGCAGCGATTCTGCGGGTAGTTGTACGTTCGGATGCGCTCGCTCCGATCGCCGGAGCCGATCATCGTTCGACGCGCGCTTTCACGCTGCGTGCGCTCGATCAAGTCGAAGTGCTGCTTCACGCGGCTTGCAAGAATGCGCCGTGCCTTGGCGCGATTCTTGTGCTGGCTTTTTTCATCGCGCATCGAAACCGTGATTCCCGTCGCGAGATGCTCAAGCCGGATAGCGCTCGACACCTTGTTCACGTTCTGCCCGCCCGGACCGCCGGCACGGCTGACGTGTTCCACAACGTCCTTCTCCCAGTTGATGTTAACTTCCGTTTCTTCGACTTCAGGCAGTACCGCTACCGTCGCGGCGCTGGTGTGGATGCGCCCCTGCGTCTCGGTGATGGGCACGCGCTGCACGCGGTGTCCGCCGGCCTCGTAACCGAAGTACGTGTACACGCCCCGCCCCTTGATGCTCATCACGACTTCGCGATAGCCGCCCATGTCCGAGGGCGACGAATCGAGCGTCTCGACTTTGAAGCCGTGAAGCGCCGCGTAGCGCGAATAGATATCGAGCAGATCGCCCGCGAACAGCGCTGCTTCGTCGCCGCCGGTGCCGGCGCGAATCTCGATGATGACCGAATCAACCGCGGCCTCGTCACCGACGATCAGATCGTCAATCAGCGTTTCCAGGATGCCGGCGGCGCGGCCTTCCAGCTCGGGAATCTCGTACTCGGCCATCTCGCGCAGCTCCGCATCCACCGAAGCATCAGCGAGCATCGACCGTGCATCGGCGATTTCTCGAAGCGTCGCGCGATAGGCGCGATATGGCTCGATCATGTGCCGCAGACGCGCATGCTCCTTTGAGAGGCGAACGAGTCGACTGGAATTCGCCGCGACTTCGGGCGTGCTCATTTCATCGGTGATGGCGTCGTAGCGCGTCGACAGCGCTTCGAGCTTTTCGATGAACTTCGGATGTGCGTGAATTTCGGACATGATGCTCGTTCAAAACCACACGGCACGGTTGGGCGCATCGCGCCGAGCCATCGCCGAGTAGAAGCCAGCGGAGCCACGCGCGGGTAGATGCAATGCGCGCAAAAACAATCACGCCGTTGCCGCGAAATCGGAAGGACTGCGCGGCAACGGCGTGATGATATGACGGCGGTTCAGCTAGGCCTTCGTGGCGGGCTTCTTGGCGGTCTTGAAATAGTTGCCGCCGAACTTCTTCTGGAACTTCTCGACGCGGCCGGCGGTGTCCACAAACTTCTGCGCACCGGTGAAGAAGGGATGGCACGCGGAGCAGATTTCCACTGCGATCTTCGCCTGCGTGCTGCCGGTGGTGAACTTGTTGCCGCAACCGCAACTGACTTCGGCGTTGTCGTAGTATTTCGGATGGACGTCGTCTTTCATTGGAGTCACCTCAAAAATCGCCTCGAACTGCCAAAAGGCGAATCCGTAGCGCGAGCCGCGCATTTTAGCCGATTCTCAACACTGGCTCAAGCGGGCACGACTTTCATACAAACCCCGAATCGGACCACCTGTTCGGTCATATGACTGTCGCCACGGCCGAACAAGCCTCACCGATCCCTGACGAGCCGAAGTTCGACCGGTCGCCCAGGCAGCCTTAACTCATTACTCAGACTGATGTAACGCGCCGAACAATGCGGCAGGCGACGCTCTACATATAATCGGAAGCGATACAGCAGTCATCCCAAAGACGAAAGATTCGCATGGTCACAGTCTACGACAACAAGAAATTCGCCATCGTCCGAGCAGGCGTCAATGGACACGACGGCCGCATTTACACCTATGAATTCGTGCGGCATCCCGGGGCCGTCGTGATCCTTCCGCTTTTCTCAAACAACACCCTGCTCATGATCCGAAATCACCGCCACGCCGTCGGACGACAGCTGCTCGAACTGCCGGCCGGCACGCTCGATGCTGCGGGCGAATCGCCGATCGAAACGGCGCATCGCGAGCTTGAGGAAGAAACAGGCCATCGCGCCGCTCACCTATCGCCGTTGGGCGCGTTCTACCCATCGCCCGGCATTCTCAGCGAGAAGATTCATGCGTTCGTCGCCACGGACCTCATACCGACGCGGCAGCGTCTGGAGCCGACCGAGCGCATCACCGTGCAAGCGGTGCCTTGTGACGAAGCGATCGAAATGGCGTACGATGGACGCATCGAAGACGCCAAGACAGCGCTCACGCTCTTGCGCTGGAATTGGCAGCAGAGGAAGCATCGATGAGCTGGCACGAGCGGCCCTACACTGACGACGATTCCGCGAACAGCTACGGCTCCCATGGTGGCGGCCGACCCCATGGCGTCGGCCTGCGCTCGTGGTTCGGCGGACTTCCCGCGCCCGGCAAGGCGGTCAAGGCGCTGCTCATCGCCAATATCGGGATGTTCATTCTCTGCCAGTTCACCGGGGGCGGCGACGGCGCGATCTTCAAGTCGCTGGCGATGTATGTCCAGGACGCAGTCTATCGCTTTCAAATCTGGCGGCTCGTCACGTTCAGTTATCTCCACGACCAGCGCGAGATTTTCCACCTGCTCTTCAACATGATCGGCCTCTATTTTCTCGGCGTCATGCTCGAGGCGCGCTGGGGGGCGCTGAAGTTCTTCCTGTTCTACACGGCCGGCAGCCTGGTAGGCGTGTTCCTTTATGTCGTTCTGTCGCTGCTCGGCTGGCTGCGCATGGACTACCTGGGCATTCCGATCAGCCTGGTCGGCGCATCGGGCAGTGTGCTGGCGCTGATGGGCGCCTGCGCGGCGATGTTTCCAGCCGTGCGGATCATCCTCGTGTTTTTCCCAGTGCCGATTCGGCTGGCGTGCGTCATCTTTGTCGTGCTCTACACGTGGAATCTGGTCAATCGCGGCCCCAACGCCGGCGGCGATGCCTGCCATCTGGCCGGTCTGGCGTTCGGCGTCTATTTCGGCTATCGCGGCGAACGATGGTTCCGCGCGCTCGATGGCTGGCGAAGCGGCCGCGAACGCCGACAGTGGGAGGCGCGCCGCAAAGAGGCGCACGATCTGGAGCGCCGCGTCGACGACATTCTCGAAAAGGTGCGCCGCGAGGGTATCCAGAGCCTCTCGCGCGGCGAAAAACGCATTCTCGAAGAGGCCACGCGCGCCCGGCAGTCTGCCGGGCGGCGCGATTGATCGAATGGCCGGCACACGACCGTCGTGCCCATGCGCCGACACTCCACACATGGCGACCGAGACTTTCAATCCACAGCGGCTCGTCCTTTCGATGGAAGGCTCATCCGTCGTCTACCGCGAAGAACTGGCTGCCTTGGTGGCGGCGCTGCCGTGCATCACGCCGGGCGAAGCGGAAGACCTCGTCGCCACGGCCGGCGAGGATGAGCGGGGCTACGGTCTGCGCCGCCGGGCGGATTATCTGGACGTGCTGTGCCGGCGCATGGACGAGTTTCTCGCCGATGACGAAGGCGGCTTCTATCGGATGCTCGTTCACCTGACGCGCTACGATCGCAGCCCCGCGGCGCTGGAGTTGTGGTTTCACGTCACGCGCCCGGGGCTTGAAAACACTGGGACGCGATTTCGACACATGATCGTCGGCATCGATGCCGAGTGCGTCTACGCGGACATGGGCGCGCCAATCGTCGCGAGCGACACATCACCTTGAATCGGGTAGGCGGGGGCCTTTCGGCCCCTGCCTCCCACACCACCGGACGTGCGG
>CAZRFP010000196.1:2109-7101 GCA_964599535.1 uncultured Planctomycetaceae bacterium | reverse complement strand
CGTGCGCCGCGTGATCGGCTTGTCTGACAATTCGCGAATGGCGCGAAAGACGCTCGCCAGCACGGCCGGCGATAGATTCGCAAAGCCGCACAGCCGACGAACGCGATCGACGGCCGCCTTCGTCCGCGCTTCGTCCATTTCGCAAACGAGAATCCGCAACGGCTTGAACGCCCAGTTCGTCACGTCGCCGCGCGCCATGACGGCCGATTGGATCGGCAGCTTGATCTGACTGCGAACGACATTCCACGACGATGCAAGACGCTTGCGGAATCCGTGGCGACGAAGTTGCTGTTCCATTTCGTCGATGCCGCGCGTGACTGTGGCACCGGCGTCTCGCCGATGCGCGACAGTCGCGGCATCAACCTCGCCAAACAACCGATCAACCTCCGACAACGCAAACTCCGGGCTTTTGCCATCCATCAAGACATGGCTGAACCGCACCATGAGCACGTCGCGCCCATCCGGCAGGTGCAGCAGATGAAACCCGATCGGATTGCGCTGATCGAGATCGAGCGGCGTCTCGAACAGTCCCTCGCCATAGCGCCAGACATCCGCCGATTCGCCGCCGCAGAGCGATTGCTCGATAAACTCAACGTCACGGTCGGTGTCGAATTGCCACATCGGTCGTCCGCGTTCGTCGCGAGCGAGGCGCGAAACGATGACCGGGTAAGCCGCGCGAAGCTTCGCCAGCGCCGCCTTGAAGCGATCGACATCGAGCCGCCCGTCAAGCCAGACATGCGTCTGACACTGAAATCCGGGATGGCCCATGCGGCGCATGCCTTCGTGAGCAACGAGCATCAGCCGATCGGCGGCGTTGAGATGCTGCACGCCGCCGTCGCGGCCGGGCGCTGGTGTGTTGATCGGTGGCGTGGTCATGGCGCGTAATACGAAATCAGTCCTCCGGTTTCGTCGCGATCGCAACGACTGTGGCGCCGGTATCTTGCCGATGCAAGCATGAAGCTCGCGAAAGTGGAAGCCGCCATGTTATCCGCGGTCATTTCGAGTTCGTACCCACCGCTTCTTTACGGGCGCGGCTCTGGGTACGGGACTCCGTTTGCGCGGCACCGATTTCAACTTGCTGGACCGAACTTGCGGTCGCGCGCACAATCCTGCTCGATTGCCGCGAGCGGTCTAAACACGACCGCCGCGCGCCTGCGGCACGGCACATCATCGCGAAGATCGCGCGGCAGGCAAGCGAGAAGCGATGTCCGCAATCCACCCGCGCCGCACATGACGAACAACATATCCACGCCCGACGCAGCCGTCCTTCGCACGCTCGAAGATATCCGCGCCGATCTGCGCGGCGACATCCGCGCCGATCAACTCTCCCGCGCCATCTACGCCACAGATGCCAGCATCTATGAGATCGTCCCCGATGCCGTCGTCCTGCCGAAGTGCGTCGACGACGTTCGGAAGATCGTCGCGGCCTGCGCGCGGCATCGTGTCCCGCTGACCGCGCGAGGCGCCGGCACGGGTCTGGCGGGCGGGGCCGTCAACCGCGGCGTCATCATCGATCTCTCGCGACACATGAATCGCGTACTCGCCATTGATCCGGTCGAACGGACGGCGTGCGTCGAGCCGGGCGTCGTGCTCGATGAGTTGAACGCCCTGCTCGCGCCGCACGGGCTGCAATTCGCGCCGGACGTCGCCACCAGCAGCCGCGCCACGATCGGCGGCATGATCGCCAACAACTCCTGCGGCGCGCATTCGGTCTATTACGGCCGCACGGTCGATCATGTCCGCTCGCTCGATGTCGTGCTGTCGGATGGGAGCCTCGCGCGATGGCCGCGCGCCGGCGGCGCGCCGTCCGCGTTGGAGCACAATATCATGCAGACAGTGCGCGACACGGCGGTTGAATATGCCGATGACATCACCGCGCGCTTTCCGCGCATCCTCCGGCGAAACGGCGGCTACGCGCTCGATCGATTGCGCCCGGAAGAGAAGGGCCGAATCAATCTCGAAACGCTCATTTGCGGCAGCGAGGGCACGCTCGGCATTGTTGTCGGCGCGACGCTGAAACTCGAGCCGCTCCCGCGGCACACCGGCATGGTCGTTGCGCACTTTCACGAATTGCTCGACGCACTGGCCGCCACGCCCGCCGTGCTCGAACACGCGCCCGCCGCTGTCGAACTGCTCGACAAGCTCATCCTCGACGCCGCGCGGCGCAATCCGATCATGCAGCGCCGCCGCTGGCTCGTCGAAGGCGATCCGCGCGGCCTGCTCATCATCGAGTTGTACGACGATGACGACGCACGACTGCGAGCACGACTGAGCGCGCTCGCGCGCGATCTGGCGTCGCGCGAAACAGGCTATGCACATCCCGTCCTGACCGATGCCGTCGAACAGGCCGATCTGTGGCACATCCGCAAGAGCGGGCTGGGGCTCCTGATGTCGACGCCGGGCGATCGGCAGACGTACGACTTCGTCGAGGATACGGCCGTGGATCCGTCGAAGCTTCGCGACTACATCGCGCGATTCAAGCAAGTGCTTGAAGACGAAGGCGTGCCCGAGGCGAGCTATTACGCCCACGCCAGCGTCGGCTGTCTGCACGTGAAGCCGATCCTGAATCTCAAGAGCGCCTCCGACATTGCGAAGATGCACCGCATCGCCGACCGCATCAGCTCGCTGGCGCTCGAGTTCGGCGGAACGATGACCGGTGAGCACGGCGACGGCATCCTGCGATCCGAATGGCTCGCCAAGATGTACGGTCCGCGCATCATCGAGGCCTTTCGCAAAGTGAAGGCGGCCTTCGATCCGCACGGCATTCTGAATCCCGGCAAGATCGTCGCTCCCTATCCAATGATCGGCAGCTTCCGATACGGCGAGGCCTACCGGGCGAGTGCCGTTGATACGACATTGGATTTCAGCGCCCACGGCGGCATGGCAGGTATGGCGGAGATGTGCAGCGGCGTCGGCCAGTGCCGTCAGAGGCTCGTCGGCACGATGTGCCCGTCATACATGGCGACGGGCGACGAGCGGCACACGACGCGCGCCCGCGCCAACGCCCTGCGCTTGGCGCTTTCCAACCGCAACACCGTGCAAGATCTGGACGACCCCGCGCTGGATGAAGTCATGGACCTGTGTCTGTCATGCAAGGCCTGCAAAACCGAATGCCCGACGGGCGTCGACATGGCGAAGCTCAAGGCCGAGTGGCAGTGGATAAATGTCCGACGCGACGGCCCGCCGCTGCGCAGCCGGCTGATTGCCCGCATTGCAGACCTTTCAAGGATGGGCGCGCTCGCTCCGAGAGCGTCGAACTGGCTGGCGCAGAGCCGATTCGTTCGCGCGGTGTTGGATCGAACGCTCGGGATCGACCGTCGCGTACCGCCGCCGCGATTCGCGGACAAGGCGCTTACGCGACGACTCGGATCGCTGCTAAAGCGCAACCGACATCATGTGCATTCCGGAGACTTGCAGGGAAATACGGTTGTCTATTTCATCGACACCTGGACGCGCCACTTCACGCCGCAAGCCGGCCTCGCAACCGTGCGCCTGCTTAAGGCTCTCGGTCGCCGCGTGATCGTGCCCGATGTCGGCTGCTGTGGCCGGCCGGCGATCAGCAAGGGCCTGCTCGGTGATGCCACAAAGATGGCACAACGAAACGTGGATACTCTCGCTGATTATGCCGCCGCGGGTATTCCCATTCTCACGACTGAGCCGAGCTGCCATTCCGCCATCATCGACGAGTGGACCCAACTCGTCCGCACCGACGCCGCCCGGCGCGTGGCCGCCGCCGCCGCGCCCGCGGAATCGTATATCCTCCGCGCGATCACGCAGGATGATGCCGTCGCGAAAAGGATCACGCCGCAAGGTCGTCCGGTCCGCCTGCACGGCCACTGCCATCAGAAGGCGATGACCGGAACCGAAGACGCTCTCCATCTGCTCCAGCTCGTCACCGGCGGTCGCGCGACCGAACTCAACACCGGCTGCTGCGGTATGGCTGGTGCGTTCGGCCACGAGGCCGAGCATTACGACATCGCAAAGGCGATCGGAGAGCAACGGCTCTTTCCAGCAGTTCGCGAGCGCGGCGACGCGGAGATCGCGGTGACGGGGTTCAGTTGCCGACATCAGATCGAGCATCACACGTGCGTTCACGCACGCCATGTCCTTGAAATCGTCGCGGCGGCGCTGCTGAACACGCCTGAATAGCGTTTTTTTCAGACAAATGCTCCGAAATCAGCCCATTCCGGTTCGATCCGTTTGAGCCGATCAGCTCTTTTGTGATAACATGCAGTAATTAATTCCTTCCTGGTGGAGTGCGTTATGAGATTTCGATTATCGGATTATGCCGCGCGGCCGGCACCTTGCGTTGTCATGGCTGCCGTACTTTGCCTCACCGTAACCGCCATCGGCGCGGCCCAACCGCAGGCCGCCGTTCAGGCCTTGTCGGACAACGCAGTAATCGGCGACGACGCGCGTGTCGCACGCATTCGCATCGACCACTTCGAGGCCGCCCCGGCCGACATCCACGCCTGGCTGCATGATCGCTTCGACGCCTGCGCGATTGATCGCGACGACGACGGCTCGCGCCATGCGGTGTTCTTTCTTGATCCCGACGATCTGGCGGTTCTCAGGCAGCGCGGCGTGCCGATCGAAGACGCCGGCTCGCTGGCCGATCACATCGCCGCCTTCGCCCCATGGAAAACACTGTCGAAAAAGCGCATCCCGTCGATCGAGCGGTTCATCGGCGGGCCGATGGCCGAATCGCAGTCGCCCGGCGGCGGGACCGATCCGCGCGGCGCGCCCGGCTGCGAACCCATCGGAACAAGCCTCATGCCCTACGATGTGTATCATGACATCGACGAGAGCCTCTGCTTCCTGCAGAACCTCGCCGCAGCTTATCCCGACATCACGCGGCTCATTTCCGTCGGCCAGTCGCGCGAAGGCCGCGAAATCTGGGCGCTGAAGATCACACAGAACCCCGACGTCGAGTCGCCGGACAAGGAGAAAATCCTGCTCAAGGGCGTGACCCACGCGCGCGAGTGGGCGACG
>CAZRFP010000196.1:0-2009 GCA_964599535.1 uncultured Planctomycetaceae bacterium | reverse complement strand
GCGTGACCCACGCGCGCGAGTGGGCGACGCACGAAACGATGCTCTACATGGCCGAACATCTCACGACGCAATATGCAACCGATCCGAAGGTAAAACGCATCGTGGATAATTCCGTCGTCTGGCTCATTCCCATCGTCAACCCGGACGGCTATGCCTTCTCGTGGACCAACATCCGCATGTGGCGAAAGAACCGGCGCATCAATCCCGTCAGCAACTGCACGAACAACCCCAACACCAGCACCTGCTGCGGCGTCGATCTCAACCGCAACTATGCCTTTAACTGGGGCTTCGACACGCAAGGCTCCAGCGGCAATGCCTGCGCCGAGACCTATCGCGGACCCTCTGCCGCCTCGGAGCCGGAGACCGTGGCGATTCAGAATCTTGTCGCGCAGCAGAAATTCGCCGTCAGCGTGAGCTACCACTCCTACAGCCAACTCTGGCTCTTTTCGTGGGGCTATACGACACAGGCCACGCCCGAGAGCTTTACCTCGATGCGCGCCATGGCGCGAAAACTCTCCGAACTCGTCGCCGATACGCACGGTCTCACCTATGTTCACGGCCAGAGCAGCTACACCATCTATCGCACCAACGGCGATTTCAACGACTTCGCATACGGTCAGCACGGCGTGCTGTCTTTTACGCCGGAGGTTCGCCCGCGCACCAGCGCCGAAGGCGGATTCCTGCTCCCGGAGGCGCAGATACTCGCCTGCGCCGAAGAGAACCTCGCCGCCGCGCTGTGGCTGATGGAGAACGTGGCGGACGTTGTCGATCTGCGAAAGCCGGACGATTCGCCGCTGTTTGACACGGTCGGCGTGAATCAGACGTTGTCGCTGTCACTGCCGGCGACGCCGACGCGCCAACGGCCGACGGAGTCGATCGGACTGCCCGACGCCTTTCGCGGGCAGTTGCTGACGCTGCAGGATGACGCACTGCACATTCCGCCGGCCTGGGGCGCCTTCCCCGCCGATTACGAAGGCTGCGGCACGGGCAGCGGCTACGAGCTTCACGTCGACAGCGAGGCTGATCTGGCGGCCTGGGCCAACGGCGTCGTCACCTATCGCGCGCTGCCGCATATCTTTGAAGACGGGGCGGACGTGATGCTGTCCAATGTCGAGCCGGAGCTGAACGTCATCGGCATTCCGTCGCATCTGCCGGTCGCGCTGGCCGATGTGTCGATCATTCGGCGCAAGCTCGATGCCGCCACGACCGATTTCGGCGTGACTGAGAATGTCCTCGAGACGCGCTCTGCGTGGGAAGATGCCAACAACGCGTCACCCTGGATCAACTGGACTTGGGAATATCGCAGGCCGGACGGCACGACGGAGCTTGCCCATCCGACCGGCGCGGGCGGCGCCGATACGCACGTCTTTCCATTTCGAGCCTATCGCGTTCAGGTGAACGTGCCGTCGTATCAGTTCGGCAGCACGCAGACATCGGGCGCTGTTTATCTGCTGCGATTTCCGGCATCGGCCCTCGACTGTAATCGCAACGGGATTCTCGACACGCTGGAGATCGCCGATTTGCTCGTGAACGACTGCAACGGCGACGGCATTCCAGATGAGTGCCAGCTCGATTGCAACGCCAACGGCTATGCGGACGAGTGCGATCCGGTGCTGAGCGATATCGACTTCTTCGTTTCGCAGCTCCTGTCGGCATCGCCCGATCCGATCCACTTCTGTTTGATAGATATGAATGCGGATTCCGTGCTCGACGGAAAAGACTTGCAGCTCTTTGTCGATCGCCTGCTCAGCATGTGATCCGTTCGTTCAACTATGCGCATTCTCCATTATGTACTGTGCTTGTGCATTCCGTGCATTGCGCATTCAGCATCGCGCAATAGAAGCCGCGCCCGACCGAGCACCAAACGCCGGCGAGTGCAGGCGAGTGCATGAGATAATCGAAGCCCCGCTCTTCAGTAGGCGGTGGCCATCGTCGAGCGGTATGCCTATGATCCGTACGGTCGGCCGCTGACTTGCCCTTGACGGACCAGAGCATACGATGAATCTGAC
>CAZRFP010000195.1:0-7193 GCA_964599535.1 uncultured Planctomycetaceae bacterium | reverse complement strand
TCCGGAGGGGATGAAAGCAGCTTCGAATCGGGTTGGCCGATTCGAAGCCGGCCGGAAACCGGTGGACGAACCCGATGGGCGTACCATCGAGCCACGGGCCGGTGAAGTGTCAGCAATCAGAGCGGAAGAAAACATGATACACGATCGATTTCGGTTCCCCTCGCGGGCGCGTGCATTCACCCTGATCGAACTTCTCGTCGTCATCGCCATCATCGCACTACTGATATCCATCTTGTTGCCGTCGCTCAGCGCCGCCCGCGAGCGCGGCCGCGAGACGCAGTGTAAAGCGTTCATGCAGCAGTTCGGCACGGGCTTCATGGCCTACGCCAACGGTAACGACGAGTTTCTCTGCAGCGGATCGTTTGATCCCGAAGTCAACAACGGGCGCGACGGCCCGGTCGACGCGGTCGGCTGGGTGGCCGACCTCGTCAATTCAAACTCGGGTTTTCCCGGAAAAATGCTCTGTCCGTCGAACCCGGCGCGATACAACCAAAAGCTGGGGATCAGCGGCAACACCTATTCGCCCGCTCAGGCGCAGGAACTCGTCGAGCGCGGATACAACACCAACTACACGCAAGCTTGGTACATGGGCCGGACGGAGTGGAAGCCGGGCACCGGCACGAATCTCAAGAGCCTCCTCAATACTCTTGGCGCGCTGAGCCTCAGCAGCCTGAAGAACATTCAATCTTCCCGCGTGCCGCTTCTCGGCGACGGCCGCACCGACGTGGATGATCTCGTTCTGGGCGAACGCTCCGTCAAGTCGATGACCGACGGACCGTTCGCCGGTCCGTACGGCACGCAGAACTATTCCGACTTCGGTCCGGCACACGGAATGGGTCGCCATAACCCGCTGAAGAAGCACAATCGCATCCGCGCGAATGTGCTCTTCGGAGACGGTCACGTCGGCAGCTTTACCGACCACGATCGCGACGGTGAGTTCGGCATACTTGCGACATCGATTCCCCATGGCCAGAAGGACCTCGGGCCTGATGTGTTCGACGGCGTTCTGAGTTTCGGTCGCCGTTCGAGAAATCTATACGCACTGGAGTGATCGCGCCGGTCGTCCGAGGGGGAGGCGCGTGATATTGGAAAGTGTCATCATTGTGACATCCGCGATGCGGATCCGCCTTCCGTGCGCGCGTTTACAAGCATCATCCACGGCAGATTTTGTGTTGAGAATCTGACGGAAAACGAAGGCTGTTAAAGGAGAAAGAAAGCATGCGACGCAAGTGCCTGATGTGTCTGTTTGGCGGCGTGATCGCCGTGAGCCTCGCCGCCGAGAGCGGCGCGCAAGTCATCATTAACGAAGTGGTGCCCAATCCCGCCGGAAGCCAGGACGAAATCTGGGAGTATATCGAGCTGTACGGCCGGCCGGGTATGAGTCTCGACGGCTATGCGATCGCACTGCTCAAGGGGGGACGTGATCTGAACCGCAACGGCGTGTTTGATCCCGGCGAGGCCGTTCCGGAGATCGACGAAGCCTTCAGTCTCGACGGACTATCGCTCGGTTCCGATGGCTTCCTCGTGCTCTACAACGACACCGGCGGCTTCAGTAATCTCATCAATCTGAATATGATCCATCCGGACGCCAACATTGCTTCATTCACGGCAACGCACATAGATCCGCCGTGGGGAACGGACACGCCCGGCAAGCTGGAAAACGACGGCTCGTCCACGTTTGTTCTGGTGCGCAAGCGACACGACCACAGCCTCGACGAATTCGGCCAGAGCCAGTACGGACCGGAATACTCGTTCTACAAAGATGTCCGCCACGACGTAAACGGCGATGGCGACGTGGACTTCGGCACGGAATTGAATCTCATCAACACGGGCGAGCCGGCGCGGCGCGTCGAACATTTCCAGGTCGTCGATGACCTGGCCTGGTCGCACGACGGCGGCAAGGAATACCATCGTACCCCAGGTCACGAATTCAGTGAGACGCCCGGCTTCAATCCCGACGGCGTCAGTCGTTTGCACTATTACATCCGAAACCCGCAGCGCGGCTATCATTCGGTAGGCAACGCACCCGGGCCGTTCTCGATCAAGCCGACCGCGATTGCTGATGAAGCATTTATCTATGGCGAGTTGTTCGACGTCTTCCCCGGCGATCCGAACTTCTTCGCGTACAACACCGGTGCTGATCTGCTCACCGGCTATCCCGAAACGAAGGCGCCCACGAACATGGCCGCGCCGCGATACACAGGCTTGTGCGATCCTGAGCCGGACAACGGTATTAACCCGGCCTGCACGCCCAGCGCCGGCGGCGCCTATGAGTTCACCGATATCGACGTGACCGGCTTTAAGTTGACGCCCGGGACGTTTAACGATCATCCGACCGATACGAGCATCGCACAGTTTCGCTTCCTCCGCGGTGATTTCAACTGCGACGGCTTCGTGAATCAGATTGATCGGCGGTTGATTGAAGACCGCCTCGGCGCGACGCTCGACGATGTCGTTGCGACCGTCTACGACCCGACGCCGGGCAGCCCCGCGAGCGGCGACGAAGTGGCGTACGACCGCTTTCTGCGTCACGGGCCGGAATTTCAGCTCGTTCTGATGATGCGCGAGATGGACATGACCGACGGTCCTGGCGGCACGAATGCCGATGCCGTGACACAGGCCGACATCGACGCCTTCCTCACGGAATGTATCGTCTGCGGAAACTCCGACACGCCGCCCGCCATTCGCATCACGGAGTATGCCTACAGCGCCGCGGGCGGGGAGTTCATCGAATTCACGAATCTCTCCGGCGCGCCGGTTGATATGACCGGCTGGAGCTACGACGATGACAGCCGCATTCCGGGTGTGTTCGATCTGTCGGCCTTCGGCGTCGTGCAGCCGGGCGAGTCGGTCATTCTGACCGAGGCTGATCGCGCCGTATTCGCGATTCAATGGAACATTGTCGGCACCAAGATCATCGGTCTGCTGGATGTGAACCTCGGCCGGAACGATGAGATCAATCTGTACGATGACGCCGGTCAACTGGTTGACCGTCTGACATATGGCGATCAGACATTTCCCGGCACGATCCGCACGCAGAATTTTTCCGGATGGCCGTGTGACGTGGCCGTCGGCGCGAACGACATCGCCAACTGGCGGCTGTCGCTGGCGGGCGACGCGCAGGGATCGTTCGTTTCCGCCCTCGGTGATGTAGGCAGCCCCGGCGCGTTCGTGTTCGATGATTGCACAACGACGCCGCCGATCGGCGCGTGCTGCGTTGCGGGCAACTGCGTCGATGGACCGACGGCGACGCAGGCCTATTGCGCCCAGATCGGCGGGTTCTATCAGGGCAACGAAACCACGTGCGGCACGATCAATTGCCCGCAGCCCAGCGATGCAATCGTCCGCATCACGGAATACATGTACTCCGGCCCCGGAGGAGAGTTCATTGAAATCACCAATCTCGACACCATCGCAGCCGATCTGACCGGTTGGAGCTTCGACGATTCAAACCGCACACCGGGCGCGTTCTCGATCGGCGGTCTAGGCACCTTGCAGCCCGGCGAAACCGGCATCATCACCGAAGCCGACGCCGAGGCGTTCCGCACGCATTGGGGTCTGCCGATATCGCAGAAGATCGTCGGCGATCTGGGTCTAAATGGAATCGGCAACAACCTCGGTCGCAACGACGAGATCAATATTTACGACGCGGCGGGTCTGCTGATTGACCGCCTGACGTATGGCGATCAGGACTTTCCCGGCACGATCCGCACGCAGAACGTCAGCGCGTGGGTGTGCAACTACGCGATCGGCACAAATAACATCAATGGCTGGAGTGAGTCGTTGGTGGGCGATGTGCAAGGCTCAATCAACGCGGCGGGCGCTATCGGCAACCCCGGCGCGTTCATGCTCGATGCGTGCGGCGGTGGCGAGCCGATCGGCGCGTGCTGCTTCGCAAACGGCAGTTGCAGTGATGGTTTCACTCAGGGCGGCTGCGAGTCTCTCTTTGGCACGTGGCAGGGCGAGGGCACGACGTGCGCGCTCGTGGAGTGCCCGCAACCGCAGCCGCCGCAGATTCGCATTACGGAATGGATGTACAATCCGCTCGCGGGCGGCGGCGAGTTCGTCGAACTCACCAACATCGGCGACACGCCGATCGACATGACCGGCTGGAGCTTCGATGACGACAGCCGACTGCCGTTTTCGACGATGCTCACGGCCTTCGGAGTTGTCGCGCCGGGGCAGTCGGTCGTATTCACGGAGTCGACGGTAGAGGCGTTTGACGCAAATTGGAGCCTCGCCGGTTCGGTCGTCATCATCGGCGGCGTGTCAAACAACCTCGGTCGCAATGACGAGATCAACATCTTCGACGAAAATGGCGACCTGGTGGACCGACTGACATACGGCGATCAGACGTTCCCCGGATCGATCCGCACGCAGGGCATCAGCGGCTGGACGTGTCATCAGAATCTCGGCGCAAACAATGTGTATGACTGGCAGCTCTCCGTGGTCGGCGACGAGCAGAACTCCTACAACGCCGGCAACGGCGATCGGGGTAGCCCGGGGACTTATGTCAGTGTGCCGTGTTCGCTCTGCGCGACGTGCATGGGCGACGCGGACGAAAACGGCAATGTCAATCTTGATGACATCGCCGCCTTTGTAAACTGTGCGCTGGGCAACGCGATGATCGATGACTGCCGCTGTGCGGACATGGTCGAGGACGGCGTGATCGACGGCCGCGACATTCAGGCGTTTGCCGATGCACTAATCGGCAGCCCCGGCACATGTCCGTAAGCGCGCCGTAGCGTCCGGCCCCCGTGCCGGACGGCGAATGGTGAACGTAAAATTGGGAATTAAGGAACCGGCAACGAGTCTGTTCCTTTCTGAATTCTCAATTCCAGACTCTCGATGATTCAGGAGTGGGGCGGGTCGAGCGATCGACTCGCCCCGCTCTTATTTTGTGAAGAGTGCATTCCATGGCGAAAGCCCGGCTAAAGCCGGCTTCGGAGAGTTGAAATTGCCATGAATCCACCGAATGAAAGTTAGTGGCAAAATCCCGTCGGCTGGAAGCCGACGAAACCCGCCCGAGCGCCCCAGGCCTCACACCCCATGCCTTTTTCGGCCCCTCAACTGCTCCTCCGCAAGCCCACTCGCCATCTCGCCGACAAATAACGAAGCGACTTGAAGTATTGCTTGAAGATGCGACGCATTGAACGCCCCGTACAGGAGCACAAGTTATGAGACTCACCATCGTCGGCACCGGATACGTCGGACTCGTTACGGGCACCTGCCTCGCGGATTGCGGAAACCACGTCACGTGTCTTGACATCGACGCGGAGAAGGTCGAATCCCTCCGCGCCGGAAAATGCACCATCTACGAGCCGGGCCTCGAAGAGCTGATGATTCAGAACGCGCGCGCCGGCCGGCTCACGTTCACAACCGACTTCGACGAAGCCGTGCGGCATGGACAGATCATCTTCATGTGCGTCGGCACGCCGCCGACCGCCGATGGCAGCGCCGATCTCTCCGGCATCGAGGCGGCCGCCCGCGCCGTCGCTGAGCGCATGACCGAGGGCAAGACGATCGTCATCAAATCCACCGTTCCGGTAGGAACCGGCGATCGCATTGAGCGCATGATGCGCAAGCTCACGCGGCATCCCGTCGATCTCGTCAGCAACCCCGAGTTTCTCAAGGAAGGCGCGGCCGTCAGCGATTTTCGCGAGCCGGATCGCGTCGTGATCGGCGCGGTCAATGGCGATGCCGCCGAACTCGTGCGCCAGCTCTATCTGCCGTTCACGCCGTCGAGCACGCCGATCATCCTCGTCAGCCGCCGCGCCGCGGAAATGTGCAAATATGCGGCAAACAGCTATCTCGCCATGCGCATCAGCTTCATCAACGAGATGGCGGGCATCTGCGAGCGGGCCAACGTCGATATCGACGAGATGAAGCTGGGCATGGCGACCGATCGGCGCATCGGGCGGCACTTTCTGCATCCGGGCGTGGGCTACGGCGGAAGCTGCTTCCCGAAGGACGTGCAGGCGCTCGCGAGCGTGGCGGAAAAAGTGGGCGTGCAGCCGCTGATGCTGCACGCGGTCCACGAAACCAACGAACGGCAGAAGCACGCTCTGCTCGATCGCGTGCGCGACGAGTTCGGACCGACGCTATCGGCCGCGCGATTCGCCGCATGGGGTGTCACATTCAAGGCACGCACCGACGACGTCCGCGAGGCGCCGGCGCTGGCGGTGATCGACGGGCTGCTCGCCTGCGGCGCGGAGGTGTGTGCCTATGACCCGCAGGGGCTTCAGAATCTTCGCGCGACGTACGGCGATCGGCTGACATATGCCGATAACGCTTACGCGGCGCTGGCTGACTGCGACGCGCTGCTCGTGCTGACGGAATGGGACGAATTCAAAAGCCCGGACTTCGACCGCATCCGGCAGGCCCTGCGGCGACCGGTCATCTTCGATGGGCGAAACCTGTACAACGCAAGCTGGATGCGACGCAACCGGTTCACGTACTACTCGATCGGGCGCCCGCCCGTGATCGCCGACCCGTCACCCGCGCCGGTGTATGCCGACGCGCTGGGTTAACGTCACCGTCGCGGTTAGAAGCGCGCACGAAACAGAAAAGCCGACGGCGCGCGGCCGTCGGCTCTGTTCGGCTTGCTTCGCGGAATCGTGCTTGATCAACGCTTCGGTAATGCTCACTCCGAATTGCTCTCGTACTCAAAGCCGCTCCTGAAAATGACGGCGTCGGTTCGATCCTTGATGAGGATTTCGCAGACAAAATCTCCATTCAAGGGGACCGCGCCGACCGGCAAACTGGCGTAAAACGTCCACTCGCCGTTCTTATCGGTTCTCGGTGCGAATTTGTACACGGTGTCATTGATGCTGATGTGGCCGTAACTCGGAAACTCGTCCTCGGCCAACTCACGCCGAGGGCGCACCAGCGCTTCCACGGAACCGTCCGGCCAGCCGGAAATTGAAATGGAAATGCGGCCTTCCAGGTCTGTATCAATCCACTCGAAAGGCGCTTTGGAAAACCAACCGAGCGGATCAGCCAATACTACGAAAGTACAAGTGGTAACCAAGAACCCCACAGCGGCAATTGTCCACTTTGGTCTACGGGCCATGATTTACTCCCAAGTAGTTATATATCACAGTTTCACTCAGTAACGTACAATAATCTTCTTCGGTTCAGGCTTGTAAGAGATTGGCTGCCCTGAATTATTCGTGTATTCGACTTCGACAATC
>CAZRFP010000194.1:0-7212 GCA_964599535.1 uncultured Planctomycetaceae bacterium | reverse complement strand
GTCGACGCAATATCCAATCGACCGCCGCGCGCCTCGCGACGCGCCGACGCCTCGCGCAGCGCTGCTTGAAAAGATCTCACATCAAGCTGCTTTGCACGATAGCCCGGCGTCGTGATGTTGGAGATGTTCTCCGCCAACATCCGATTCCGCGACTCAGTGAACGCCAGCACCTTATCCAGCATTGGAATCGGACCGGCGGTTGTCACGCCCGACAAGAACACGTCAATGCTCCCTGTTCAATGCACCCGTGGCGCCGGCATCTCGCCGACGCACACGATCTACCCACTCAATCGACGGACAGACTCTTCAACCGCCGATCACACCCATCTCGCGCCGCGCATCTGATCCCTTCGCGCAATTCCCGCGCGAGAAAAGCAATTAAAGCGCCACGCAATCCGAATTTTCCAGCGTCAGCCCGCCAGCCGCTGACCGGTCGCAACGCCCATCGCCGCGACGCCAGCTTGCATCTGCGAGGGGGGCGCTGCCGCCGCCGTTGCCGCCGCATTAGCCGCGACAAGCGACGCGGCTGCAGCGGCCGCTTCCTCTCGCCATTTTTTCAATTTCATACCGAGCGTCCGCACGCCGATGCCCAGCGTCTTCGCCGTCTTTTCGCGATGGCCGTTGAACTTCACCAGTGTCTGCTCAATCAGCGCACGCTCCATGTCCTCCATGAGATGCCCCGGCCGTCCCTGCCGAGTCAGCGTCTCCGGACGCACTTCAGGCGTCGTCAACCACGACTCGATGAGTGGCACATCAATGAAATCGTCCTGGCACAGCACGGCGGCGCGCTCGCAGATGTTCTGAAGCTCTCGCACGTTGCCGGGCCAATGGTAGTTCTGCAGCAGCCCCAGCGCTCGGCCGGTCACGCGCCTCGGCTCGCGCCCCTCGCGCCGTGCGATCTGCATCATGAAGTGCTCGACCAGTTCCGCGACATCCTCGCGCCGGTCGCGCAGCGGCGGCAGCGTCACGGGCAGCACACTGATGCGGAAAAACAAATCCTCCCGGAAGCGGCGCCGCGCTACCCAATCCGACAAGTCGCGATGGGTCGTGGCGATCACGCGCACGTCCGCCTTGCGCGTCACATTGCCGCCGACGCGCTCGAACTCACGCTCCTGAAGCACGCGCAGCAACTTGGCCTGCACAGGCAGCGAAACTTCGCTGATCTCATCCAGCACGATCGTGCCGCCCTGGGCCAACTCAAATCGACCCTTTCGCAGGCTGTCCGCGCCGGGAAACGCGCCGGCCTCGTGGCCGAACAATTCACTTTCAAGCATCGCACCGGAAAGCGACGCGCAGTTGACGACAAGCAATGGACCACCGGATCGCTGCGACGCCTCATGGATCGAGCGGGCCGCCAACTCCTTGCCCGTGCCGCTTTCACCCTGCACGAGCACAGTGGCCTGACTCTTCGCCACCCGTTCGATCTGGAGGCGAACATTGCGAATGCCCCGGCTCGAACCAATCAGCTTCGTCTCGCCCGTAAACGAGCGCACCGTCTCACGCAGCGCCTCATTCTCGCCCTGCAATCTGCCCATCATCGCCGCGCGCTGCACGACCAGCTCGATCTGATCCGCATCGAACGGCTTTTGGATGTAGTCGAACGCGCCAAGCTTCATCGCCTCGACCGCTGTCGGCACGCTGGCATACGCCGTCATCAGCACGAACGGCGTCTCCACCCAGCGGCCGCGCCACGAGCGCAAAAGCTCGATCCCGTCGATCCCCGCCATGCGAAGATCGCAGATGATCACGTCGGTCTCCGACGGATGCACCTCGGCCAGCGCCTGCTGTGGATCGGCAAAGGCGCGAACCTCGTGGCCGCGCCCGCGTAGAATGTCCGTGAGGGAATCGCGCATGACGTCCTTGTCATCGATAATGCATACACGCGGCATGGATGATGATCCTCCGTGAAGTTGTGCGCCGGCGGCTGTCATCCCTGTCCGCCGCGCCGGCCTGTTCCTTGTCGTTAACTGATTACTCTCTCGTACAATCCTTATTCAAAGCGCCGGCTTCATGCACGACGCTGCATTGTCGTTCAACGCCTGTTCAATTTCCGCTATGCGCCATGCACGGCGCCCGCCATCACACCCGCCAACGTGGGTGAACCGACTTCGGCGCCACTCGCCTCATCCGGAAGCCACACGACAAACTTCGCTCCGGCCTCGGCGCTGTTCATCGCTCGTATCGTTCCGCCGTGGGCTTCGACGATGCGATGCACGATCGCCAGCCCCAGCCCCGTCCCTGACGCCTTCGTCGTAAAGAACGGATTGAAAATGCGATCGAGGGCATCAGTGGGTATGCCTGTACCGCTATCGACCACTTCAATCCGCACGCCCGTACCGTGTCGGTCGTCGCACGCCGTACGCCGCGCCGCGAGCGAAACCCATCCGCCCTCGCCGGCAGCCTGCATTCCGTTGAGCATCAGATTCAATAGCACGCGCTGCATCCGGCTCGCGTCGCACGAAAGGCTAACGCCGTGCATCGCTGCATCGACACGGATCTCCACCCCGTGCTGCTGCTCCCAGGGCCGAAGCGCGTCGTCCACTTCGGCATACAGCGCGCCGATCGTCACGACCTGCTTTTCCAGGTGGTCTTCCTGCGCGAAATCCAAAATCTCCGTCACCAGTCGATTCAACGAGCGCACGCCGTTCGAGATCCGGCTCGCCGCCAGATGCCCCTTTTCATTGCCCTCCAGCTCGCGTTCGAGCATCGACGCATACAACGCGATGCCGCCCAGCGGGTTTCTCACTTCATGCGCCAGGCCAGCGGCCATCTCGCCGAGTGCCGCAAGCCTGTCGCGGCGGCGCAGCTCCTCGTTCTTACCGCGAAGCTCCTCGCGAAGCCGCGCGACTTCGTCGTTCAGACGCTCGTGCGCCGACTTCAGCCGATCCGTCACGTCGCTATACGCCTTCAAAATAGCGGCAAGCTCACGCTCGCGATCGCTTAAGGCGCAAGTCTCCATCGGCTCGCTTCGACCAGTCATCAATACCGTGTTCAACCCTTCGCCTCCGTGAGCGCGCTTGGATGGACCGCACCCGACGCGGCATACGCCGCTGTCACGCGGCCGCCGGCGCCGAAGCCCGTCAGCTCTTCCGCCATGCCCTGCTTGCGGGCCGTCAATGTAGCGCTGTCGCGCTGATCGCCCTCGATAATCGCCCCGAGCGATTGGTTGGCTTCTTCCAGCATTTCGGCAACTGCACGCCGCGATGGCTCCGTCAACGAGCCGAACACATCCGACCAGCGCGCACGAAACGGCGCGAGTTGACCATTCAAACCCAGCAAGCCGTCCACCAGACGCTGCCGCTCGGACAAAAGCTCGATCAGCGCCGCCGCGTCAGACTCAAGAACCAGAGTCTTCTGCCGCTCGGCAAGCTGTCTCAACCGGCGATACAACACTTGCTGATGGCGCAGCAGACCGATCAGGCGTTGTTCGTTCGTATCTTCCTTCGCGACTGCCATTCTACTCACATCCATTTGCATTCTCGCACGCCATGAATCAGCCGGCGCGATGAACCCCGGCTTTTCTTAGTGCAATCCCGTCCGCTCCAGGCGCCTTGTCATGTCTTCCCAATAGGCCTTCGGCGACATGCCGCGCCCTTCGACGAATGCCTCGTCTGGAATCTTCCTCAACAACCATCGCATCCGTGCCAGTGCCGCCTTGGCCTCGTCAACATGACCGAGCCGCTCGTGGCAGTGCATGACCTGCAACATCGCCGCTACGGCCGTCGGTTCGTTCTCATACCGCCAAGCGGCCTCGCGATAGGCATCCAGCGCCATTTCGACCTCTTCGAGATCAAACAAACAATCGCCCGCATACAGATACGACGCCTGTAGATACGTCCGCTCCAACGCGCTCAACGACGATTCGTCCATTCCGCCCAGCCGCGTCTTCACGTTCAGATAATTCGCCAGCGCCGCCCGCATGCGGCGATCCGCCTCGCGGCGCGCGGCGGGATCATCTCCGGCGATTCGGCCCGCCAGCGCCGATGACGCCTGTCGATAAGACTCGGCCAGCAGAAACGTCATGCGCGTGGCACGCGGATCGTCCGGATAGAGCGCCAATACGTCTTCCATGCGCATCACCGCCTTGACGGCGCGCGACTCTTCGGCTGCCGCATCCGCGGCGTCGGCCGCCGTCCGCTCCGCGTCGGGCGTGGCGTAATACTCCGCCAGCAGCATCAATGCATCGCGATACTCCTGTGCCGCCGGAGTGAATTGCGGATCGGCCCCACGGTCATCCACGATCTCGATCAGCAGTTGCTCGCCGCGAGCCGACTCGAGTCCGCCAAGCTGCAGAAGGCACTCCGCACGCGGCACAAGCGAAGCCAATGCTTCAGGCTGGCGCGAAAACTCGCGAATCACGCGGTCATACGCATCCGCCGCCGCCGCAAAGCTCCCGATGGCCTGATACGCACGGCCCAATCGATGCAGCACGCGTGCACGGCCGGATTCGACCTGCTCCGCGGAAAATCGATCTAAATGAGCGCGAAGCGTGTCTATCATGCGTTCGACATGACCGGCATGGTCAAAGTCATCCGCCGCCGCCTCGAGGGCTACCGCCGCGGCGTTCGGATCGAGCACGCTCAGGCTCGACAACTCAAGGCTCGCCTCGGCCGCGCGAACGTAAAGCGCCCGCGCCGCTTCGACTGACTCTTCAGTCGACGAAACGCGCTGCACGATGTCATCCGCCGCGCGCCGCAAACCTCCCGCGATCTGAAGTAGATACTGCGAGCGAGCGTTCTCATCTGACGGCGCCACGAGGCTGAGCGCCAATTCCAGATACGACACCCCCAACGTCCGACGGCCGTCGCCGATCAGCGAACGACCGATCGTCGTCAACGAAGTCCGAACAGCTTCTCGATCAACCAGAACATACGGCGTGACGGCCGCCATACTGTCGATCAGCGATTCATAAACCTGCAAAGCCCGTTCAGGCCGCTCCAGTTCGACGAGCGCCTCGGCGCGTCCCAGTTCGCAGGCCTGCTCGATCGGTCCACTGTCAAACGCACTGAGCACTTCCTCAAAGAAGGCGATGGCCAATTGGGGTCGTTCGTCGTCGAGTTGAATGCGTCCAAGCTGCCATCCGCTGCGCGCCCAAAGTTCATCTCGCGACTCGCAATTCTCGCGAAGCGAACGAAGCAGGGCCTCGGCCTCCGACGAGCGCCCTTCCGCGCGAAGACACAGGGACTCAATGTAGCGCACCATCGGAAGTTCAGATGACCCGGCTAGTCGGCGCTCGACCTCTCCCACGAGGTTCAGCGCTGCCTTTGCGTCTCCCTGTTCGAGCAGCCGGCTCACGCGGCGGTCCAGCGCCCAGACCAGATTCGCCGGCCGGCTGCGATCGCTCTCAAGCACGGCATCGACATCCATCAAAGCGTCCGCCGACAGCGACGCCGTTCCGCGAAATTCCGACTCAACCAAACGACGCAACAGGTCATCCGGTTGCGGAACGCCCATTCGGAGTGCGTGACGCAGTGCCCGCGAACCGTCTTCGGCGCGACCCATCCAGAAATAGGCATCGCCCAGTGCGACCCAATCCGGACCCGTCATCGCCGCACCCATCGATGCAGCGCGATCAAAGTTCGTGATGATTGAATGGGCGTTGGCTGTTTTATGAATGGAGTATCGCACTTCGGCCGCGTGAATCGAACTCGCCAGGAGTCGATGCAACTCCGCGCGCTCTTCCGACGGCCGCTTCGTGTCCTTTAGAAGATAGAGCAGATAGGCGTTCAGCCGCGTCAATGCCCCTGCTTCACGAAGCTGTTGCGCCGTAGACAGCCGTTCCTCGAACGACACCGGCCGATGCGACGCCGACATGCGATACAGCCCGGACGCGAACACGACCACGCCGATCGCCAGCGACGGCGCCTGCCATCGACCGGCCAGCGTCGCACGAACGGGCATCAGTTTCGCAGCTTCGGCGGACAACTCGATTCGTCTCCCGACTGCCGAAATCGCCGGCGCACAAACGGCCGAGCGGCAAACATCCGCCGAAGGTCAATCCCGGTTCGGCGAATCCTGCGTTTGCGACCCATAACAGGGCTTCGACTCTGACAGTATCGGCGAGATATGCGCCGGCATCCCAGCGCAATTTCGGTAGGGCTACCAGGCAATTCCCGGCGCGCAACTGATTTACAGCCCTGCAAATAGGGTCTACCCCGACGAATTCGAGAATACCGAGTCAGATCAGGCAAAATGGACCCAGGATTGATGCTGTACCGGCCACCGATGTCGCGGTCGCCGAGCTCAGCGCTGAGGCTCGCCGTGAAGCAGACGCCGCGCTTCGATCAAGCCCTCGAGCGCCGCGGCCGTGTGATCCGCACGAAGCCGCCCGTCCCAAAGTGCCGCCCGGGCACCGCCCAGCGCCTCTCGCTTCAAGTTGACAAAAAAGCAGCCGGCCTCGCGAAATTCGAGCTGCATGACAAATCGCGCTGCCGCGCGAATCGCCGAGCGATAGCGAGCCGATCGATCGGCATCGCCCACGCGCTCCGCCAGCCGAGCCGCATCGCACAAGCCCGCCAAATATACCGCTGTATCGATTCCCACTTCGCCCAGCTTGTGGGCATTGATCGCCCCGGCCATCTCAGGCTGCCGTCGATCGCCGTCGCCGATCTGAAGTAAAACGAAACGATCGGCCAGTTCAAAGGCCATGTCGCTCACACGCGCATCATTCGTCTTCACATAATGTAAGCAGAGCGCTCGAAGCAGTGCCACCCCGGCCTCCGGATCGATCGACGCAACCGTTCGACTGCGAAAATGCCGATATCCGCGCTCTACCGCCTCGGTCACGCGCGGATCATTCCTGGACATCGAAACTTGCGCCAGCACATGCAAGGCACGCGCGCCGTCGGCCAAGCTCGGCTTGACACTTCCCGTCTCGTCCGGGCCTTCCACGGACATCGCGATCAATCCATCTTCCAATTGAGATGCAAGCAGCGCGTCGATCATGCCGGCCGTGTCTTTTTCATACCGATTCGAGTCGGGCGCCCCCATCATGCACATCAACAGCCGGCCGGTGATCTCCAGATGTCCCTGGTGGCCGGCCGGCGCCAGCACACGACCGACTTCCTTCGCCTCCGCTTCGCCTTCACTTTCAGGCCCCGCCATCACCATCGGTTCAAGATACTTCGAAAACGCCGCGATGCCGCGCTCCAGTCGCGCGACCGGTTCACTTTCTCGAGTCCAGTTCGCGTAGATCGCCATCCCATGCAGCGC
>CAZRFP010000193.1:0-7283 GCA_964599535.1 uncultured Planctomycetaceae bacterium | reverse complement strand
TACTTCAACCGGAAATGCGCCGGCGCGCTGGTGGATGTGCAGCCCTTCGGCGGCTTCAATATGAGCGGCACCGACAGCAAGGCCGGCGGGCGCGACTACTTGCAGCTTTTCATGCAGGGCAAGAGCATCACCGAGCGGCTGTGAGCCGGCGCCGGCATGCGGGAATAGCTGGACTCCGAGGTTGCGTTGTTTTGCTGGTGCAACAACTCAGGCGCACCGGCGAGACACCGGTGCCACAACGACGGCACATCGGCGAGACGCCGGTGCCACAATAACTGGACGCTGGTGTCGCGAGGTGTGTGTCAATTCGCGTCGGGCCGGTCTTCGATGGACTCGACTTCATCCGATTCATCTACGGTCGGCGCCGGCGCGGCACTGTCGGGCAGCAGCATCGTCGGATCATCAAATTCATCGGGCCTGACCTCGATCGCGCCGAGGGCAACGAGGCGGCCTTCGGCCTGCGCGGCCCACGTCGTGCGCGGGAAGCTGCGGACGACGGAGCGATAGTAGTACGCGGCGGCGTCGATCTTGCGGGTGCGCTCATAAAACTTTGCGACGGTGTATTCCTTTTCCGCAAGGCTCTCGGTGATGCGATCGAGCGTCTGGGGAACCTGATACTCGGCCGCCTCGCGCGGATACTCCCGCTGAAAATCGCGGAAGTAATTCTCCGATTCCAGCAGATCGGCCTCGTCAAAATCAACGCCCGGAAAGCGGGCCAGCGCCGACTGACCGCTGCGCAACATGGAGACTTTATGATAGCGGCCACGCGGATACTCACGCATCAGCCGGGCATAGTTTTCTTCGGCCTCTTCGTATTCGCCGTTGACGAAGTGATAGTCGGCCTTGATTCGGAGCGCCTGTTCGGCGATGGGTGAATTCGGCGCCCAGAAATCGGCGACGCGATTGAGCATGTCCAGCGCTTCGTCCTTGCCCGAGAGCCAGAACATGCCCTTGAACTTCTTCGCTTTGCGATCCTTGAAGAGCAGCATCTCGGCGATGATCAGCTCTTTGCGGATCGCGCGATCGGCCAGATCGGTCCCCTGCGACGCCTGCAACATTTCTTCGAGCCATTCGTAGGCCTTGATCAAATCGCCGCTTTTTCGTTTGGCGTCTTCGGCGCTGATTTCAGTTTCGGCGGCGTAGAAGAGCGCCTCAGGCCGGTAGGCCGAATTCGGATACATCTTGAGCCACTGCTTGAATGCCTTGCGTGCGTCGTCGTAGTAGCCGCGCGCCAAAAGCGAGCGGGCCAGCGCCAAGTCGCCGCCTTCGGTGCCGGGAATGGGCGGCGGGATCTCCCGCCATTCGCCGGTTTCCGGATCGTATTCAAGTCGTTCGTAAAACGTGTCGTCCTTGGATTGTGCGTCCGCAGAGGCCGTCGCCATGAAGACACAGGCGAAAATGGAAAGCGATAAGAGGCATCGGCGCATCCGTGGCACCTCGATGGTATGGGCGAGACACGGCGGCGCTGCATGCGATCCTTCCGCCGAGTCGATCGGCATTGTAACGAAGCACACATCGCGGGCAACCGGCCGATTCGGTCGGCCACGTCGCGATCAATCGGATGGTCGATTCGTCTCGACTGTCCACAACGGCTATCATGTTGACTTTCAGTCGTTGCTCAGACGAAGCGACACTTTCGACAGGAGGCCTCCGCCATGTCGGACACACCGATTTTTCGAGACCCTTCCCAGGAGACTTGGCGGCTCTTCCGCATCATGGCGGAATTCGTCGACGGCTTTGAGACCATGAGTCAGGTTGGCCAGGCCGTCGCCGTGTTCGGCTCGGCCCGCACGAATGCGAGCGAGCCGCATTACAAGGCCGCCGAAAAGCTCGCGGCGAAGCTCGTTGAAAAGGGACTGGCGGTCATCACCGGCGGCGGTCCGGGCATCATGGAGGCGGCGAACAAGGGCGCGTTCGAGGCCGGCGGAACGAGCGTGGGCCTCAACATCACGCTGCCGCACGAGCAGGAGGGAAACGCCTATCAGACGATCGGCCTGGAGTTTCACTATTTCTTTGCGCGCAAAGTGATGTTCGTGAAGTACTCGCTGGGTCTGGTGTGCTTTCCCGGCGGCTTTGGAACGCTGGATGAGTTTTTCGAGACGATGACGCTGATCCAGACGGAGAAGAGTCCGCGCTATCCCGTCGTGCTTTATGACTCTCGATTCTGGTCGCCGCTGGTGGACTTCATGCGTAATACGCTGCTGAATGAGTATCGCACGATCTCACCGCAGGACCTCGACATCTTCAAAGTGACCGACGACATCGACGAGGCTGTTGAGTATCTTCGCTGTTGCATCGACACGGCGCTGCCGGAACTCCGTCATCCGACCTTGAAAGAGGAGATCACCATGCCGGCCGAGCGGCGCATCAGCGGCGAAGGGCTGCGCATGGGAAAGCCATCGAGGCATCTGCGCCGTGGTCGTTGATTCGCGTCATCCCCTGGCGTAGGAATATCGAACCCACCGCAATCGACCAACGTATCAGCGAGAACCGAGCATGAAAGCGCTGTTCGATGAATCGCAGATCGAACCGTTGGACTACGCGCCGACCCGTGGAACGCAACTGCATGGCGGCGTGGATGATTCGCGTCTGTTGCGCGGATTGAAGCGGGCATGATTCGTCGCCATGATGTTGCCGATTGTGATGGGCGCACTGGTTGTAGCTGGGCTGTTGATAATTCGATGACGTTCAATCTCACGGCACTCATTTGCGCCTCGGCATTGGCCGATTTGATCGTTGCGCTCGTCGCGCTGTTCGGCGTTCAACGGCGAACCGGCGAATCGCTTCCGCGCACCATCGACTTCTTCCGTGTCGCGGTGGCGGCGGTCGCCACTTCGGCATTCTTCTTACTCAAATTGCCGGTGCTTATGCTGCTCGGTATCAATCTATTTGGAATCATGAATCTGGTCTATATCGACCTCGTCGTGGTCATTCCGATGCTCGGTCTGATCGTTCAAGCCGCGATGCGTGCGTCTGTCACATCGCGCTGGTCGATCCGCACGACAAAGCCGGTTAAGGCGCTGGCGGTGCTTGCCCTTTTCGGTGCGCCCATCGGCGTCTACGCCACCGCCATTGAACCCTTTGATCTACGGGTCGAACGCGCGCATTTGACTCCGTCGCCTCAACGCAAAGGCGCGGCGCCGCTGCGCATCGCAGTGCTGGCCGATCTGCAGACCGGCCGGATCACGAAGTACGAACAGTCCGCCGTCGAGCAACTCATGTCCAAGCAGCCGGACTTGATTTTGATCCCCGGGGATATATTCCAGAGCCAGGGTTCGGCCTTCGAGGACGTGTGCGACGATTTTCGCGCGCTGTTTGCACGACTGTCTGCGCCGGCCGGCGTGTACTGCGTGCTCGGTGACGTGGATTCGCCTCAACGGCTTCGGCGCGTATTTGAAGGAACGAATGTACGTCTGCTCGTCAATGAGATTGCGCAAGTGGCGTACGCCGATCGGCTGGTGACCATCGGCGGCGTCGAGCTGCGATATGACACGCCGGAGGCACACCAAGTCAT
This sequence comes from uncultured Planctomycetaceae bacterium, assembly GCA_964599535.1. Lineage (GTDB taxonomy): Bacteria > Planctomycetota > Phycisphaerae > UBA1845 > UTPLA1 > JADJRI01. The sequence continues at coordinate 3,769 of CAZRFP010000193.1, read as the reverse complement.
CAGTGAACTGGAGCGAAGCGCCGGCCACGACGACATCCGCATTCTCGTCAGCCATCGTCCCGATGTCGTCGAACTTCTGAGTGCCGGCTCTCGTGTCGACCTCGTCGTCGCCGGTCACACGCACGGCGGGCAAGTTGTGGTCCCGCTGTACGGTCCGCCTATTACGCTCTCGCATGTGCCTCGGCACGTTGCCGCCGGCGGATTGCACTTCATGAATGATCATTGGATCTACGTCAGCCGCGGCGTCGGATGCGAGCGCGGACAGGCGCCGCGTGTTCGATTTCTTTGCCCGCCGGAGATTTCGATCATCAACATCCGTTAATCGGACGTCGATACGTGAGCCGCATCATGCGTCGGTGACACCCTGTCGTAGTTTCCTTAAGATGCCCGGCAATGGCCTGGTACCGTCTTGTCATCATCACGAGGTTACGAACGCGACCGTCCATTCGACCGACGGCGATGGCCATGATCGCATTGATCGCATCCGCCGCGGGATGCGGACCGGGCAAGCTGCTCGACGCGCCGCCCGAACTGCCGACCGAACTGAACGGCCGCCGCCTCTGGCACACGCCGCGCGCTTACATCTACGCCGCCGAAGAAGCGACGGCCGGCGAGACGGACCGATGGATCGCCGAATTGGCTGCCCATGTGCGCCGGACGTACAAGGCCGAACTCGGCAAGGGTCTGGTCGTCGTAATCGACAAGGACGAACCGCCGTTTGTGCGTTCATTTGAGGAACTGATCCGGCTTCAACGCCGAACGGCGCGTGCAGCCGCTGTCGAACAACATGAACTACCGGACGATGAGACGCATCGTCGCAGACTGGCCGGTGCGGGCATGACGGAAGAATTGGCCTGCCGGGTAACACCATTTGAGCTTGACGCCAAGGCGATAGCCGACGGCGGACTGCCCGGGCCGATGCCGAACGATCTGGCGTGGAGTATCAGTTGCCCGTCTGAATCGCTGATGGAGAAGTCGATGTGGCAGTTTGGTCCGAAGGCGATTGAGGAGAAGCACGGTAAGTCGTTCGCCGTGGCCACGTTCTGGGCGTGGCCTGTTGCGTTCGCGGAAGCTGCGAAGGGCTTTCGTCTCGGTCGCGATGTGCTGGTGTTTGAGTTGTGGACGATTCGGCAGGATGAATGGCCGATTGAAAAGCGACGCAAGGCGATTCGTCGTTATACGGACGAGCGAGCGCTCGTGCTGAGTCCAACGTTGGCACTGGCGCTGAAGATTGCCCGCGGAGAAGAAAACGGCCCACGAAACGACGAAGCACACAACAACGACGATCAGACGACCTCAGGTGAATCGACGGATACAGCGCCGGTCGACCATTGATCGCCCGAGATGAGGCGTAGTTGGCAGGGTTGGATTGCGACACAGGCGATCTCGTTTTGAGCCATGCGCAATGGATGCCTTTCGACATTCCGCATTGAATTGCGGGTTTTTTCGCCATGCGAATCGCAAACGCCTAAACGACCGCTCTTCTACGTCAAGCAACCGACATTCCGCATTCGCTCCCGGCACGCCGATTGCGGGATGTAGCAACGGTGACAAGTCGCTAACATCCAACAGGCCCGAGGGGCCGGTAGGCGTGCCATGTTTGAACTGACACAAGACCCCGCGAGGAAGCCCGTGATTGTACCCTGGCAGGAGCGATACAAGAGCCTCATCAAGTCGGCCAAGCAGGCCGTCTCGCTGATCAAGAATGGTCAGCGCGTCTTTCTCAGCAGCGGGCCGGCCGTGCCGCAGTTGCTGGTGCAGGCGCTGACGGAGCGCGAAGATCTGACGGACGTTCAGATCGCCCATATCATGACGCTCGGTCCGGCGCCTTATGTCTCGCCGGAGTTTTCCGGGCGCTTCCGACACAATGCCTTCTTTATCGGCGAGAATGTTCGCCGCGCGATCCGCGAAGGCCGCGCCGACTACACGCCGATCTTTCTCTCCGAGATTGCCGAGTTGTTCCGCTCGCGTCGGATGGTGATCGACGCGGCGCTGTTGCAGGTCAGCCCGCCCGACGAGTTCGGCTATTGCAGCTTCGGCATCTCGTGCGACGTGGGCAAGGCGGCTGCCGACATGGCGCCGCTCATCATCGCGCAAGTGAACGAGCAGATGCCGCGCGTGCTGGGCGACAACTTCATTCACGTCAGCGATATCGACGTGATGGTGCCCTGCGATCTGCCGCTGTTTGAACTGACGATGGGCAAGCCGGACGAAATCTCCGCGCGCATTGCCCGGCACATCGCAAATCTGATCGAAGACGGTTCGACACTGCAACTGGGCATCGGCAACATTCCCGACGCCGTGCTGCACAGCCTCACGGGGTTCAAGAACCTCGGTCTGCACACCGAAATGTTCAGCGACGGCATCATCCCGCTGATCGAAGCCGGCGTCATCAACAACAGCGAAAAGACGCTGCACCGCGGCAAGATCATCGCCAGCTTTGTCATCGGCTCGCGCAAGCTCTACGACTTCGTCAACAACAACCCCATGGTCGAATTTCATCCGACCGAGTATGTCAACGATCCGTTCATCATCTCCCGAAACGACAAGATGGTCTCGATCAACGGTGCGATCGAAGTCGATCTGACGGGCCAGGTCTGCTCGGATTCGATCGGCGACGCCTTCTACAGCGGCATCGGCGGACAGGTCGATTTCGTCCGCGGCGCCGCACGCTCGCGCGAGGGCAAGCCGATCATCGCGCTGGCTTCGACCACCGGCGGCGGGGCCATTTCCAAGATCGTTCCACGGCTGAAAGACGGCGCGGGCGTCGTGACGAGCCGCGGCGACGTGCATTATGTCGTCACCGAACACGGCGTCGCCTATCTCCACGGCAAGAACGTTCGCGAGCGGGCCATGGCGCTGATTCAGATCGCCGATCCGCGCTTCCGGCCATGGCTGATCGCCGAAGCCAAGGCGCGCAATCTGATTTATCAGGATCAGATTGAGCTTCAGATGAAGTCGCCCGCATATCCCGAGGACATCGAGCGGTGGATCACGCTCAAGAACGGCACGCGCGCGTTCCTGCGCCCGCTGAAGATCACGGACGAATCGCTGCTGCGCGAGATGTTCTACAAGCTATCGCCCGAGTCCGTTCACTACCGCTTCTTCCGGATGATCAAGGCCATGCCGCATGAGAAGCTGCAAGAGCTGCTGCGCGTCGACTATGACGCCGACATGGCGCTGGTCGTCCTGACCGACGCCGACGCCGACGGTCAGATGATGGCCATCGCCCACTACAGCCGCGATGCGCGCAATACCTTCGCTGAGGCGGCCTTCCTCGTGCGCGACGAAGATCAGGGCAAGGGCATCGGCACGGTGCTCATGCAGACGCTCGCCGAAACCGCGATCGACCGCGGCATCACCGGGTTTACGGCCGAGGTGCTGCTCGACAATCAGGGAATGCTGCGCATCTTCCACAAATGCGGCTATCCGGTGCAGAGCGAACTGTCCGACGGGATGTACACCCTGCGGATTCCATTTTCGCGCAGAAAAAAGCGGACGCAGTGAACTGCGCCCGCAGGTAAGTACAGATCTCGATTCCGCGCGGCGGTCTACGACGCCAGCAGCAGGTTCAGCGGATTCTCCAGGAAGCCCATCACCGTCTTGCAGAACCGCGCGCCGTCCGCCCCGTCGATCACGCGGTGATCGAACGAGAGGAAGAGCGGCAGCATCTTGCGAATGACGATCTGGCCGTTGCGGACGACGGGCTTTTCCTCCAGCTTGCCCATGCCGAGGATGGCGACTTCGGGATAGTTGATCATCGGCGTGG
>CAZRFP010000192.1:0-7304 GCA_964599535.1 uncultured Planctomycetaceae bacterium | reverse complement strand
GCTGGACGAACGGCTGCGGCAGTTCTTCTTGTGTTGAGACGACGGTGACGGTCAACGCTTCACCGGTGGATCCGACCAGCGCTTTGTCTGATCCGTCGAACTACTGCGATGACGCTGTTCCCGGCACGATCGAACTGAGCGCCACGGGCGGTTCGGGCACGACGCTGGAATGGTTCACCGGTTCGTGCGGCGGTACGCCTGCGGGTACGGGCAATCCTCTGGTGATTGCCGCTCCGGCGGTCACGACGACGTACTACGCTCGCTGGACGAACGGCTGCGGCAGTTCTTCTTGTGTTGAGACGACGGTGACGGTCAATACGACTCCGACTTGCTTCATCTTGACGGACTCCCCGATTTGTGCTGGATCGACCAATACGGCCGATGGTCCGGCCGGCATGAGCGAATACGAGTGGTTTGTGACCGGCGGGACGCTGGAGTCAGGACAGAATACCGACCAGATTACATACACAGCCGGCTCCGGCTCGACGGTGACGATTGACCTGACAGTAACTGCCGCAAACGGTTGCATCAGCTCGTGTCAGCAGATTGTGGATGTCGAATCATGCTTGACGGTCAATCTTGAAATCCAGGGATTGAATGGCGGCGTTGCCGAGTCTGCTCATGTTGCCAGCCGTGACGTGCGCTTCGACATCACGAGCTGCTCCAGCTCGCTCGACTCACGAATTGAGTCTGTCGCGTTCGTTCGAACCGGAAGCACCGGCACGGCAAGCGTGACATTGCGGAATGTCGATGTCGATGCTGGCTGGTTGAGCGTCGTTGAAGGGCATACGCTGCGCCGACTCGTTCCGATTGATCTCAGTGGAGATCATTATGATATTGTTGACGTCTTGCTTATAGCCGGCGATCTGCAAACTTCGACTGTTGACCAGGACAACCTGATCGACATTGTCGATTTCTCGATACTCGCCTCTCGCTGGGACACTCAGGTAAGTGATTGTGAGAGCGGAAATCCTGAAGATTGCTCGCTGGGCGCCGACGTGACCGGTGACGGATGGCAAAACACTGCAGATTTTACGGCTTTCCAGATCAACTTCTTCGCCGTTGGAGACATGGCCGATGAGTGTCCGCTCTTGGCACCGCCTATTGGCGACGAGATTCGACCGATTGACAATCGCCGAACAATTGGGATTTCGAGACTTGCGGATCGGCAAGAACTGGCCTCGCGTAGGAAGACCAGTATCAGTACAGCTGAACTTCGAAATATCGATCCCATCGCGTTATCGGCGGACATTGACGGGAACGGCGTGGTAGATGGTCGTGACGTGCGCGCGTTTGCAGCTCGGCACGGTTTGCCGATTCTGCCGGAATTCGACAGGAAGCTCCGGCTGCTCGAAGCGGAGGACGTGATAATCCAGCCAGTGAAACCGGCCGTTAGGCGGTGATGGGACAGTCAATGATACTTCGTTCAGTCATATGCAATACAAAACTGTCTGGTGGGGGGGGCGTTCCCAAGAACGCCAGGGCTGCGAAGTGTATGGCATGGCGTAGGGCGACTTTGGAGGCTGACAGTAGTGGTGCTGAAACAAGTACCTATAGCCTTATATTAGTTAAGTTCACACTCCTTTATTAGCGAAGAGGTTCGCGGTGAGTGAGTCGAAGCAATCAGGTTTGGAGAGGTCAAATGAAGTCAATTAATGCAAGGAGGAGGACATGGGCATCTGTTGTGTTTGCCCTCGTCTTCCTTACTGGCTCGACAACAAGCCGCGGCGAGGGATTAGTAACCTCACAACTCGCAAGTCCGACTGCCTTGGCCGGAAGTACGGTCGACCTTAGTGTTTTCGTTCAGGACATTTTAGACGTGCGCGGGTACCAAACGCGCATTTCGATCGTACTGACGTCGGGAATAGGAACGGTCAGTGTCAACTGCCCGTTAGGCACTCCCGATCCGAATGTCAGAGTTGACATTACGCGCCCAGACTATATTTTCTTTGGCGTTCCGAACGTGTTCTCAAGTACAAACTGTTTGGCGCGTTCAGCGGCAGTCGTAAGGCTATCCGGAGGGACGAATGTCGGGGCTGCACCTGCATACCTGTCAACTTACACGTTGACAATATCCCCGGATGCAGCACCAGGAAGCACGTTCGAGATTCACGTTGATCCGGTGCCTGATTCGAATTTCAGCGATTCCCTCAATCAGCCGCTTCAGTTTTCGATCGGGCCGCCCAGCGTACTGACGATCGAAAGGCCCGAAGTTTTGACATTCGACACGGATTTCTGCTCAAGTTGCGTGACAACAGGCACCGAGGCGACCGTTAGACTCCGGGTTAGCGGACTGCAGGAACCTATCAACGGCGTACAGGCGCTCTTTTCTTTCGATCCAGGCATACTTGAACTTTCTGGTGTTACCATGGGAGACGGTGCTGGTTCACCGTGGGATTCGGCAACCCTTGTGTTTCTGAGCAGTAGTGGTGGGCAGGGTACGTGTGCCGTTCTTCTGGCGGGGGGGGCGACCGAGGAAGATGCCGTTGTCGCGACGTTCCGATTCAACACAGTTGGTCTCGGCGTGAGCGAGCTTGATTTTAGGGCCTCCCCGCCACCCTTTGCCACCAAACTCACCACGGCCTCCGCGAACGAAACGATCCTGCCGACGACGGGCAGCTTGGGTGCTATAATCGTGGGTCAAGCGTCCAAGGGTGATATTAATGGAGACGGATTTCGCGACGGCGGCGACATTCAGCGATTCAGCGAAGTACTTCTTGATCCGGAAGGCGCGTCGGCTGAGGAATTCTGCGCGGCAGATTTGGATGGAGACGGCGAGTTGACGGTTAATGAAGACCTGGTTTTATTCGTTCAATGTCTATTGTCTGGTGCTTGTGTGTGTCAGTGAATAGCATTAGTAAATGCACATTGCCTTTACACCATTCATGACCAGTTAGCATACTAAAGGGGGAATTGCTGTGAGAGCTGGGAAAGTGCCTGTCGTTGCGGCGGCATACATACTCCTGATGTTTTGTCAAGCAGAATTGCGGGCTGCTATTGATCTTGAACTGCGTCCGGTTCAAAGTTACGTGCGCGTGGGCGATACGCTGAATGTTGGATTGTACGCGCGCTCTGACAGTGCTTCCAATCAGGCCATTTCAGCTATGGATGTATTGCTTTTGTGGGATGCGAGTTCTCTGCAACTGACGGGCGTCCTGAATAACGGCCCGTATGCATGGCTGAATTCAATGTTCTTTAACGACTCCGGCGCCGACGGGCTAAACACATCCTTTGCCGATGGAGACGCAAAGTACACCGCACTGGCGCAATTTGGAATTCCGGCACAGGCCACACCATCCGGCTTGCTGGTGACAACTTTTGTGTTCGAAGTCACTTCGCCTTCCGCGGAGAGCGAGATCGACATACCGAGCGCTTTGGGCAGTGTTTCGATTACCGCAGTTTATGGTCATCCAAATGTTGCTCAGGACGTGACGGGCGCACGTCTCTCGGCTTCGATTGTCATATGTGGTGCATTTGCTGATGGTGACATGAATCAGGACGGTCTTGTCGACGGGCGCGATCTGCCCGCGTTTGTAGAAGCTGTATTCAGAGAATCTCCAACCGCTTCGGATGTCTGTCACGGCGACTTTAGTGGTGATTCTGCTGTTGACCTTGAGGATGTCGAGTCGTTCGTGTTGGCGTTACTGAATGCGTAGTGACAAGCTAGGTCCTGAGCGAGAATGGGGCGTGCCGGGGCGCCTAGCAGCCTGTGGCAAAAGTCGTTTTTACCGCCTCTGGCGGAGTCAAGAATGCGGTTTTTTCGACTTTCACCACGGGCTGCTAGAGCTTTCTCGGAGGACGACCAGGCCAGTACGGACCATTCGCTATCGACGAGTGATCGCTGTCAAAATGCGGCATGTGAGTAGTGGGTGATCCGGGATGGTGTATTTGCTAACTGTCCGTCGCAACCGGACCCGCTGGGTCCGATTTCAACTTGATGATGAAATGCTCAACAAGAGAAGGCAGCCGAGCAACCTACTAGGCCGTTAACAGATCGGCATGAGCTTGCGGCATTTCCGTCTCGCAGGAAATAGCGCGATGATCAGTCACGCTCGGCCATAGGCGTCACCGCTGTTGTGATCGTGTATAGGTACACATGATCGCCTAGCGTGGATTATTCGCTAATGTGAAAGTTCTTGTAAATGTGAGTCTTTCAGCTATTATTAGGATCATTCTCACACTCTGACTATTGCGCCAAGAAAAAGAAAGGGCCGCTACGCTCATGCCAATTAAAGGGGGTGAAGGCAACTTTCATCCGACGCCGATGCTCTCCAAGTTCGGCTATGCCCTCCTGACCGTTCTGCTATTGCTGTGGCATTCAGCTACAGTAGACGCAAATGTTGTTATCAACGAGATCATGTACCACCCGGCCACGGATAACGAAGCACACGACTTCGTTGAACTGTTTAATACGGGCGCTTCAGCGGTAAACCTTCAGAATTGGTGTATCGGGGGAACGGGCTTCTGCTTCGAGGCCGGTGCAAGCATTCCGTCGGGAGGGTACCTTATCATCGCTAAGGATGCCGGAGCGTTCTTAGCGCACTATGGTGTGGCTGCTGACTTTGAGTACACGGGCAACCTTAGTAATAGTGGCGAGTTGCTGACAGTTCGAAATGCCGGTGGCACAGTTGTTGACGCTGTAGAGTATGCCGATGTTGGATTTTGGCCAACGATGGCTGACGGAGAAGGGCCGTCGCTTGAGCGCATCGATCCTTCACTCGATGCTAACACGCCTCGAAACTGGCGCGCCTCGATCGCGCCGACGGGTCATACTGCGGGTGCTCTCAATAGTGTGTATGCAGTAGGGCTTCCGCCTTGGATTACTGAAGTGCAGCATACGCCTGATGCCGGCGCGTCGACTCCGATTGTTGTGACATGCAGAGTAGAGGATGCAAATACAGTTACGATGACGTACAAAATCAACTTCGCGGCCGACGTAGCAGTCGACATGCACGACGACGGCCTACACGAAGACGGCGACGCCGGCGATGGAATTTATGGCGCTACGATACCCGGGCAGGCCGTGCATACGCTGATTCGATATCGCATCACGGCCGACGGGCCGACCGGCAGCATGCGTTATCCGCGAACAGACGACACGATTAACTATTTTGGCTTGTTCATCCCGGATCCATCACTGACGTCGCAAATACCGATTTTCCACTGGTATATGGCTCCTGCGGACTACGCCGCGGCAATCGCCCACAAGTTTACTGACGACCTTGAGCCGGCTGTTCTAATTTACGATGGCGTCGTCTACGACAATATAAGAGTGCGCGTCCGCGGGCAAACATCGCGCAGTTGGCCGAAAAACCACTGGAAGATAATATTGCCCCAGGGTCACAAGTTCTTTGCGCCTGAACTCATTGCGAGGCCTGTTGATCAGTTTAGCTTTCAATGTAACTACTCTGACAAGAGTTACGTTCGGGAGGTTCTTTCATATGAGACATTTCGCGACGCTGGCGCTCCGTATAATCAGGTGTTTCATGTGAGATTGCACCAGAATGGCGCTTTCTACGGTCTGTATAACTTTCTTGAGGCACCAGACAAGGACTACCTGGAGCGCAATAACCTAAGTACGGAAGGCGCATGGTACAAGTCCGATGATGACTGCCGCTTCCGTACGCTCGCGGTACTCCCTAGCGAATATCAAAAAGAAAACAGAAAACTCGAAGACTACACGGACTTATTCGATCTTCTGAATGGCATTAACAACTTGTCCGGTACTGCTAGGGCCAACTTCATTCGCGATCATGTCGACATTCCAGCCCTGGTGAATTACATGGCAGCTCAGGTTATCGTACACAACAATGATCAAGTGGCGAAGAACTTTTTCCTGTATCGTGACACCGAAGGTACGCAAAGGTGGTCTAAGCACACATGGGACATGGACTTAACGTTCGGGAGAAACTTCGGTGCAGGAGGCGGCGTGTTGAGCGACGGCATTTGGGCGGACCAGGATGCACCGCACCCGACGAATCCGCTCGTTTCTCCGAGCCATCCGTTGTTCTCTGATGAGCAGCATCGAAAATGGGACAATCTCTGGAATCGAATGGTCGATGCCCTTCACAACGATCCGCAGATTCGCGAGATGTTCTATCGGCGCCTGCGCACGCTAATGGACGATTTGCTTGCAGGATCGCATTATGAGGCAAGAATCGATGAGTTGTCCGCTCGCATCGGCGTCGAAGCTGTGCTCGATGTTGCCAAGTGGGGACAGTATGGGCAGTCTCAGTCTATGGCAACAGCGATTAGTATACTCAAGAATGACTATCTTGCCGTGCGGCGGACTCACTTGTTCGTCACGCATAGAGTGGCCGGCAGTATTCCACTAGCGCAGTCGAGTCATCCCCCAATAGTCATCAACGAATTAATGTACAACCCGACGCTCACGCAGGATGCTGAGTTTCTGGAGTTGTATAATCCATCGCAGACCGAGTCGGTTGATCTTTCAGGATGGCGAATTGACGGCATCGCAATGACCATCCCGGCCGGTGCCGTCATTTTGCCACAGGAGTACGCGATTGTGGTTAAGAACGATGTCGTGTTCAGGAGTACCTATGGCAGTGGAAAGTACATAATCGGGCAATACTCAGGAAACCTCGATAACGGCGGTGAGACAATAACGTTGAGGCACAAGGACGGAACGGTTATTGACATAGTTCACTATGACGACGTCGCACCTTGGGCAACCACTCCGGATGGCGGTGGGCCATCGCTTGAGCTTATTGATGCCAGCCGAGACAATAACCGAGCGGGCAATTGGGCAGCGAGTTTAGTTTCCGGAGGTACGCCGGGAGCAGAGAATAGCGTCGTCGGTAGTTTTCCGCTCGTTCCGGATTTGTATATTAATGAAGTTTTATTATCCAACAACTCTACCTTCGTAGACGAATCTGGTGAGGCGGAGCCCTGGATCGAAATTTATAATTCAGGCCATGTGACTGTTGACTTACAGGGCATGCACCTTACGGATAGTTACGATAATCCATTCAAGTGGCAGTTTGCTGAAAGCACGCCATTATGCGCAGGCCAGTTTTTAGTTGTTTGGGCGGACAATGAACCAGATGAGGGTGCTCTGCATGCAGCATTTCGTCTGAATTCTACTAGTGCGTCGGTCGGTTTATACACGGCAGGTGGCGCGTTAGTAGATTACTTAAACACGGGAGCGTTGCCGGTCGGCATCTCATACGGACGGCTTCCGGATGGTGGAACTAATACGTATCAGTTAAAGAATATTACGCCGGGCGATCGCAATGATGGCGACGCCTCGCCAATCATCTTAAATGAGTATAACGCTGTCATTC
>CAZRFP010000191.1:1367-7402 GCA_964599535.1 uncultured Planctomycetaceae bacterium | reverse complement strand
GTGATATGGTGCTGGCGAGCCACCAGATGAGATGGGGGCGCCGCCCGATCACTTGGCGGTACGACATAGAGGCGGCGGGCCTTCGGGAGCGAAGGAGGGAGATCGTCGACAAGTGGGCACCAAAGATCGCTGCTGCTAAAGAGCACATGGATGCCGTGATCGCGCGTGTTCGCGCCGCGGAATCTCGCAGACGAGACGCGGTGGAAATCGTACGCCTCACGATCGCCATCAATGCGGACCTGGCGAATCAGATCAGGCTCCGGCGAGATCCCGTTCGCATTACTGTCATCGTCACGGATTTCGACATCAAGCGGGAGCCGCCGGAAATCGGCGGTAAATTCCATCTGTTCCGCATGGCACTGAAGCAGAATGGATGAGTAGATCGCGAATAGTCATTCTCCGACGACGACACCCTTCTCCACTGCGGCCTTTCGAACCTCGTCGATCTTCGCCAACGATTCCTCGCTCGGCGTCTTGTCGCCTCGCTCCCACCGAGACACGGTGATCTTGTCCACGCCGAGCTTGGCGGCGAATTCCCGTTGCGTCAGCCCGAGGGCCACGCGCAGTGTCGCCAGATATCCGGGCGTCGGCGCCCGGTCGGCTGTCGACATGGCCAGCGCCTGGAGCTTGTCGAGCAAGCGCATCGCCGGCGGCCGAAGGGCCAGCTCGCCGCCCCGATCCTTAGTGACCCACTCGCCGGGCAGCTCGACGTAGATCGTGCGACCATCCTTCAATGTCCGGGTGTAGGGATGGCGTGGCAGTGGCGCGGCACTTCGGGTCTCGGGTCGCGCTGCGACGGCGCGGGGTCCACGCCGTACCTTAGTCGTCCGAGATTTTGTTTTTCCCTTCGTCTTGATCATGGATTCATTCCTCATAGAGCGTGATGAAAATCGTAATCTCGCCGTCATCATCCGCGTCGATCGCGCAGACGCATTCGATGGGCAGTCCGTCCGCGCCATCACCGGCCACGACCCACTTGTCGCGTCCACGCTCGTCGACGCCATCATCGCGGACCTCGGTGGGTTCTTCGAGGATGCTCAAAACATCCACCCACATCAGGTTGCGGCGGGCGAGCCTGGCGTCAAAGTGCTGGAGGATGATTACGCGGTCCGCTTCCACGCACTTTTGAATCGTCGCCAGGGCTTTTCGTGCCTCACTGTCCATGCACTAAGTATGCACTATTGTAGGCCCAGTGTCAAGCGGTTTTTGCGAGTATTCCGGATTATGATTGCGCCGCCCTTGGATGGGTGGAAATTCAGGCAGAATCAGCGTCCGCGACCGCGAGCCCTTGATCGACCCAGTGTCGGGGGAATCTCTGGCGATTCGGCGAGCGTCACGATCAACTGCGGACCGTCACCATCTTCGAAATCCTTCTGGCCGCACGACACTATGCTCGCATTGTCGGCCTCGTCATTTGAGAACAGCATGAACCGCCAGCGCGTCGGGGCCTCGCGAGCGTAATTCTGTAGGATCGGTGTTACGTCCAGGTCAATCTCGCCAAAGCTCTCGGGCCACGGCAGCGTCACCATCGGGGTAAGAAAATCCACCATGCCCGGATCAAGTGTCTGGGCCGTCAACTGGTAGTCGGCACCTGGCCAGATCGTCACGCCGTCCGGCGATGCGCTGGTGACCACGTCCTCATCGAAGTCGCTCGTATGTTCCAACGCCACGATGCACAGCAGGGCAGGGTCGATCGCTTCGCCGTCAACGCCGCTGCCCGCGGCGCGAAGCCTGATGACCGCCTGCTCGATCTCGCCGGCGATGGCGTTGAACGCACACAGGAATCGATAGCCGCTGCCACCAGGTCCGCCGATGATCCCATCACTATCCCGGCCGGCACTGTATGCGGGATTGCTGCTGATGGTCGCATCCTGGAATACATCAATGATGATCGGGTCCGCCACAGTCCCTACCCTCTCCTCGCCCGCACTCGTTGTCTCCCCGCGACTCGCGCGATCTCACTGTATTCAACGCGCAGGAAGGGTCGTTGTGCGCTGGTCCCGTGCGTGCGAGACGAGCACTCGGCGATCCAGCCAGAGCGCCACCATGTCCGCGCCATCGCGGGCCAGGGCGATCGCGGTGAGAGCCTCCAGCATCTGCATCATGCGCCGTGTCTCATGCCGGTCGGCACTGATGGCCATCACCGCATAGAGAATTAGCGCTAGTCCGCCCGCGCCGGCCACGCCGGTCTGCCAACTGAGGTTGATCCCGCCCATTTGCGCGCTGCTGGGCGAGGCGCCCCGCTCGCCGCTCTCGGTCGTGCTGTCGGCGATCGCCACGCCCGCCTGCTGGTTCGCGGCGGTGCCGCTGGCCTGGTCGGCCCCCTCGCCGATCGCGGCCGCCTGGCGGCCGGTCGACAGACATGCGGGGAGCGTCACACAGAGGATGCCGGTGATGAGCAGCAGGTGTCGCATGGTTGTCCCTTCCGAGGCGTGTTATCGTTTTGCACAATAACGCTAAGATGCACCTCAACGGCTCCGTGGAGACGCGGAGACTGCGGTACCCACGAGACGCCAGCGCCACGGTGTCTCCACCGCACGCCTCCGCGTCTCCGTCGGATCCGCTTTATTCCGGCCCGCGTTGCATCTCGTCTCGCACGATTCTGCGTAGGGCATCTTCATCCATCACCGCGCCGTGAGGTGGTGCGGCTGCAGGCGCAAGTTGGCTTCCCGCACGCACGCCTTCCGGTCCCAACGAGACATTCAGCGCCTGGGCAGCCGTCTGCGCCAGTTGTGTCACCGCGCTGCCGAGGATGCCGGCCATGTCCGTCACCCGCGCCAGCACCCGGTCGATGTTGTCCCCGTGCGCCCGGATCTGCTCGACGACGTATTTCAGCCCTTCGATCTGCTGCTGCTGCTGGCGAGTCCACTCGGTCATGACGCCCTCTTGCGCCTTCATCGCCGTCGCGGCATCGGCCTCAATCTTCGTGTCCAACAAGAACTGCTTGGTGTCCGGGTTGTACTCACACTTCAGCGCGGCGTTCACGTTCATGTAATTGCGGAACCGCGCCTTGGCGAACAGCCCGTAATTCATCTGAATCTCGGTGTACGGCGTCACCGCGTTCCACTCGTTCGCCTTTTGCGGCGTCACGCACCCCGCCAGGGTAAGCATGATGACGACGAGCAACAGCAGAAATACCAGCCGCGCCTCGGTGGACGTCACCGCCTCGCGAAACACGCGACGCCGGCGGGATTTGCGCAAATGCGAATCGATCAGCAATTCAATTTCGGACGGCCGCTCGGGATAGGTCTGGGTCATGGCAACTGCTCCTTGGCTTGCGGGAGAGAATGCAATCGCGCGGCCGCATCCTGCGGCATGGCGCGCGTGAAAATAACCGTGGCGATCAGCGCGGTGACGCCGGCGATGATGAGTTGGGCGAGCACGGTGTCGAGGACGCGGGCCCATCTGCCTGTGCCGCGATCCACCCGTTCCCGGTGCGACTCCAGCCGGCTGATCCTTGCGGCGAGGCAGCGACCGGCCGACTCCACGTCGTTGCCGATCACATCGCGCTTCATCTCCTTGATCGATCGGCACAACTCATCGAGCTTGCGCTCCATTCGGCTGCGCCATTCGGATTCAGGTCTGTCTACCATCGCTTGGCCCACCAGAAGTTCATCGAGACTATCGGCACCTCGGCCCGGCGATAGCAAGTGAGTGACTAGGACTTGGGTTGCTCCTGGCAGCCACATCCACCAGATTTTCGCTTGAGGGCTGGTCCGATCACGGGCAGCGAAATTGGATCGCGACAGCCCGGCACATCGATCGGCCGCCACTTCGCGGCCGGCAGCGGGCAGCTTTGGGATGCGATCGCCGTCTTCGCTCTCAGCATGCAGCGGCAGACACCGCAGGCGTCGATGAGGCCCAGCCACCGCACCCGTCGATCGCAGCCGCTGCATTGCCGCCGCCGAAATCTCACGATCTCGCGCGGGGCCGGACAGAGGTGCAACAGCCAGGTGAGCAGGCCGGCCGCTCCGGTCAGGATGCGACGCCTCCAAACACGCGAGCGAGCGCCGGTACCGGTTCCTGGCTCCAGCGCCCTCGCGTTCTCGTCCTGATCGGGGCGCGGAATCGCGTCATGCGTGCGAAGGGGGCAGAACGCCGGATCGTGCAGTGGCGTCTTTCCGATGCGCGCATGGTCGTCGCGCGCCCGGCAGTGGAGCGGACCGCGCGGATGCGCCGACGCGGCATGCGGGCAGGCGCGGCAAATCCGTCGAACCTCTGTGATGTATTGTGATGGTGTCATTATCCAGGCACCAATTCGATCACACCTTCCGAGTCATCCTTCGTGAAGTTGTCGCCGGGATTCCACGGCACCTCGGTGAGCCCGCAGTCGAACTGTGTTCCGACGGGATTGTCCCCGGTCGTTGCAGACTCCATTGCGACGTCTCCGCAGTTATTCACAGAGTAGCACCGGCCACATGTGTACGTGCTCGTCCCGAACGAGATGTTGATGCCGTGGGATATTCCGCCGAATACCAGCGTCACCGTGACGCACACCTCGGCTGCCCCACAGGTGAGGGGCAGTGGAAACCCGGGCGTGTTGGGATAGCTCGGACACGTGTATGCCGGTACCGTTCCACATCCGGATCCCGTGTATGTGCATGGCCCCGCCCGCGTCAGTGATATTCCGTCAGCGAGAATTCCGGCGATGGTCGTTCTAAGGTTCTCGCAGATCTCGGTACAGCAGGCAGCGCCGCCGCTGATCGTGTCGTTACAGGGGGCGAGCGCATAACTTGTCGGACACGGCGCGGGCGTGACGGCCGGAAAAATGACGTCGATGACGTCCGGCATCTCCGGCCAGCCGACACAGATGCAACACGCCTCCTCCGGGCACTGCTCCGGCGGGCCCGGACAACAATCATCGTCAGCGCAAATCTGGCCGCAGGACTCTCCATCCTTCGTCAGCTCGATGCCATCCGGATTGAGCCGCTCAATGCACTCCTCGTTGTCGCAGCATGCGTAGGCCCACGCGATGTGAGGTGGACCAGGCCATCCCCAGCGCACGCCGGGATGTCCACTGATGGCGAGGCAATCGTTGTACGAGAGGGTCTCGCAGGTCCCGTCCACCTTGCAGCACGCAAACTCGCATTCAATGCAGCAACAGCAGCTCTGCACCTTGCCGCCCCGCGCGAGCACCTTGCCGCCCTGCGCGCACACCTTACTGATGTCGGGCATCTGTCATTCCTCAACGCATTCGCTTGTGGCCAACGGATTGTGTGGTCCCGAGAAGATGAAGCCTTCGCTGTATTCCGGCGTCGACGCCGGCGTCATCCAAACGTGCAGCGCACCCAGCGATCGAAACGTCAACAGATTCTCGGTGTCGCGGTAGGTGCTCTGGATCAGCAGAGCCGGCGGGTAGGTGAATCCCTCGCGCGTGTCGCCGCTGGCCAGCATTTCGGAGGCGTGGAGCATGTTCGACATGCTCGTCCACTCGTAGTACTTCTCGCCGCCGGTGCCGCCCGACGGCCCAGCGGTGATGGATGCCTGGAATCCGAAGCAGTCGCCGAACATCGGCACGTATATGCGCCGCTCTGTGGATCCGATGGTAGCCACGTGACTGTACATCAGTCCCAGCCTCATGCCGGGATAGATCGCCGCGCCGCCAGGAAACATCCGCACGTAATAATCCGCCGTGTCTACGGTGTCCTTCACCCAGCCGAACGCACCGTTGTTCGCGGGACTGGCGATCAGTCGCTTCGCGATGACGTATGGCGCGGCACCGCCGACATATTGGGTCGCGACAGCCAAGACCATCTGTGCTGCCGCTGATGTCGGGGGATAGCTCCGCGCGCGGCCTCGGTATGCATACCGAGGCGGTCGATGCTCCTCGCGTAGCACCGTCTTGCGGATGCGTTCTACGGCTCGATCGCTAAAGCGCGCCATCACGCCCCTTCGCGAAATCGCACATCCACACACGCATTCGTGCCGAGCGTCCCGCCGCCGGCGGTCGCGACCGTCACGACCTCGAAGACGTCGCCGTCCACGTAGCCCGCCGATGCGATCGCGCCGGTCAGCACGGCCCGGGCCGCGTCTCC
>CAZRFP010000191.1:0-1267 GCA_964599535.1 uncultured Planctomycetaceae bacterium | reverse complement strand
GCGGCGGCGCGCACGGCCGTGTCACCAACGCTGCTCGGTGGAATTGTCGCCGCGCCGTCGAGGATGATCGCATTGCCGCGCAGTGTGATCACGTCGGCTTCGATGGTCGTTGATGCCACGTTCATGTCTCCTTATGGGAATCCAATGCTCGCGTACGGGAATCGATCGAATTTTCGATACCGCATGTAAAACCCCTGCAACAGGTGCGCTGGCGTCCCCGGCGTGAACGACAGCGCCTGGCCGTTTCCGTTGAGCGGCATAGGCTCCGTGATCGGGTTGCCCTGAAAATCTCCAATCGGCACCCGCTTGAAGTTCGACGGGTTGATCGTCGCAACATCCTCGTCCAGGAGATCGTCGTACCACCCGCCCTTGCGGATATGGAACGTGAACGTCACCGCCACAAACGGCGCTCCGCCCTCATCCGCCGTCGTCATCTCCGACTGGAATTCAACAAACCTGACTTCGTCCTGCTCGAAGGTCATGCCGTGGTAGTGGAACTGCTCCATGTTCACGGTGCCCTGGCCGTCTGTACCGAGCAGGGCGTCCCTTAGCGTCGGCAGCAGAGTGTAATAGGCCAGCGGAACCAGGCCGCGTGTGACCTGTAACACGAGGAACGGCTCGTCGATCTCCGGCGGGTGTTCGTACCGGCCGAGCGCACTGGTCAAAAAAGGGATCTTCTGCACGGTCCATGCCGCCGTCGCTGACGAGAAAAAGAACCCCTTGCGCGCCACACGCGAGATGAAACCCACGCCCCAGCGCCACCGATCCCCGGTGGTATTGACCGCGCCGCTGGAGTACACGATGGTCACCAGCCATACATGGAGCGATTCGCCTGGCCGGAAGGGGCGCGCCTCGCGATCCGCGACCACGGTCGATGGATCATTCGGGTGCGGTTCCCCCATCTGCGGGATCTCGGCGTGCGCTCGCTGCGGCTCCTCAGCAACAACCCGAAGAAGCTCACCGGCGTCTCCGGCGACGGCCTGGTGGTCAGCGAACGGGTGCCGATCGAGATCCCGGCGTCCGATTCGTCGCGGCGGTACCTGACGACCAAGCGCGACAAGATCGGACACCAGCTCACGACGCTGTAGGGGCGGAACTGAAGTTCCGCATCTACATTGCGCCGCGTGGCTGAATTGTGTCGCGTGGCTGCATTGTGCCGTGTAGCTGCATTGTGCCGTGTAGCTGCGGAACTTCAGTTCCGCCACAGGCGGCCCACGTCGATCGCGAACGACCAGAGGAGCAGCGTCAGCGAGAACGCGGCGCCCGC
>CAZRFP010000190.1:0-7471 GCA_964599535.1 uncultured Planctomycetaceae bacterium | reverse complement strand
GGGCACTGAACAGATGCCATATCCGCGCTGGAACGGGCGATTCTCCTCGAACCATCGTTGATCGAAGCCCGGCTGCTTCACGCACGGGCGGCCATGCGGCTGGGCCACTGGACACCGGCGCGAGAGCAGCTCGATACGGTGCTGGAGCACGATCCGAGGAATCTCACGGCGCATCGGCTTCTCGGCGATATCGCAATCCACGAACAGAAACCGCGCGACGCCATCACCGCCTATCAGCGCGTGATCGCGGCCGCGCCCCGGGATTCGATCGCGCCGGATGTCGTTCTTACGCATATCGCCCTCGCGCAGTCGCTCAACGAAGGCGGCTATCTGGCGGCCGCCGCTGATCAATATGAGCGCTATCTCGCAGCGGCAGATCGTCTCGTCGTTGTGCCGAAGCCGGACGCGGAACTCGTGGAAGCCCTCGCGCTTTACCGCGGGCGCGCGGCAGCGGCACTGGGTGACATCTATACGACACTTCATGAGCATGACCGCGCAGAAAGGGCCTACGAGCGCGCTGCGGCGCAGAGGCCCGACGACGCCGGACTTTCCCGGCGACGCATTCTCGCAATGGCGCGCGCCGGAAGAACGGACGACGCGATCTCGGCGGTCCGCGCGTGGAAGCCGGGGGCCGATGCCGGAGGCGGCCGTATCGAGCTGTTGCGCGAGGTGTGCGAGATCGCGAATCGCCCGGAACGCTATGACGCGGAATTGGCTCGGCTCGCTGAAGGATCGAAAGACAGTGCGACGTCCATTGCGTTGGCGCGGCTGCTGCTCTCGCGCGGCAGCGCCGCCGAAGCCGCTGAACTGCTTGAGCGCGTCGACGCGGACGACAAGGGTATCGAACTGGCGCAGATGATGCTGATCGAAATCCATGCCGACACCGGCAAAGCGGACCGCGCCCTGCAGGCCGCGGCGAATGTTGTTCGACGACGGCCCGAGGCGTTTGACCGCGTGTCCGCCATCATGGCGGCCGGGAAATCCGTCGACGCCCTCACGACCGCGGCGCGTTCGACCGTCGAGACGCATCCCGACGACGCCGTCGCGCAGCTTCTGTTTGGACGGATGATGATGCAGCGCGGCGACTATGCCGAGGCGCTTAACGCTTTTCGCACGGCGATCCGCATCGACGCCACGCTTGAGCCGGCGCACGCGGTCATGGCCGAATGCCACAGCGCGCTGAAGCAGTGGGAAGCTGCCATCAGTGCGGCACAGTCTGCGATTGAAAATGGCGTGAAATCGTGGGCCGTCTATCTGGCACTGGGTAAGGCGCTCGCGGCGATGGATCACGACGCTCCGGCCGAGGAAGCGTTCCTCGCCGCCTTTGAGATGGACAAGTCGAACGCCGAACCGCTCTTTCGCCTTGCGGAGATGGCCGATCGGCGCGGCCAGGGCCGTCGCTCTGAACAGCTCTATCGGCGCATTCTCGATGATGTCGATCCGCGGCACGTCAAGGCCCGCGAGCGCATGGTGGTTCACTACCTTAATCGCGGTGAGATCGACCGCAGCCGTGCCTATTTCTCAGACTTCGCCGCGCTGGGGTTGAGTGGTCCGCCCGTCGAGCGATGCCGCGCCATGCTCGCGCTGACGACAAGCGGCGCCACAACGGCGCAGGAGCGGCTCAACGAGTATCTGGCCGCCCTGCGGAAAATCCTCGATGCCCATCCGGGCGACTGGGAAACGCATCTGGAAATCGCTCGAAGTCATGCGGCCGTCAATGATTTTGAAGCCGCTCTGACCGAGACCGATCTGGCGCTGGCCGTCGCGCCGGATGAGCTGGCCGCGCGAGAAATGAAGGCGATGTATCTCACGAAGCTGTTGCGCTTCGATGAGGCCTCCGGGGTCGTGCGCGGGCTTCTCATCGATCGCCCGCGCGATCTGGGCTATTTGCAGGATCTGTTGCGCATCGCCGACAGCCGGGGGGACTGGGACACGGCCGCGACACTTTTGCGCGATTTCCTCAATCGCGACGATCTCAAGGAGCAGCACGCCCTCTTTACAAGCATGCTCATCAGCGCGCTGAGCCACACGCGCAAGTGGGAAGAAGCCATTGGCGCCGCGAAAAAGTGGCTCGACGAATCGCCTGAGGACATCGTTCGCCGCTCGACGTATCTCGCCACGCTCGGCCGCGCCGGCCGCCATGACGAAGCTGTCGCCGCTGCCGAAGGGTTCCTCAAGACCGATGCATCGAGCCGCGTGCTGCAAATCGAGCTGCTCCGCCGAATGCAGGATGCCAGGCGATACACCGAGGCCATTCAGCGCACGCTTGTCTGGCTGGCCGATGCAGCCGACGACATTGACCTGAACGTCGCGCTCATACGTCTGTGCTGGTCGTCGAGGCGCTGGGACGAGGCGATCGAGATCGCCCGCATCAACGCGGAGCGTTCGCAAAGCCGCACGACGTTTGAGTCGCTTCTTGGCGAAACCTATCGACTGGCAAAGCGATACGACGAGGCGATTCAGCTTTATCGCGATCGCGTGGCCGCCGCGCAGAAACGCCGGCGAAGCATCGAGAATGATCTGCGCGCCGGCGTTGATCGAACGCGCGAGCAGAGCTTGCTCCTCGCCCTTCGCGAGTCCATCGCCGAAGCACGAGCCGCGAATTTCGCACTGATCGGCCTGCTCATCGCCGCGGAGCGCTATGATCAGGCCGAGCGACAAGTCAACAAGCTGCTAAAGCCGGAGTTGGAGGCGCGCGACAGCGGGCAGCCGTTTGACGCCGCGCTGATCATCGATCTACGCGGGTTTCTATCCGAAATCTATCAGGACACGCACCGACCATTTCAGGCCATACAGCAGCTCGAAGCCGTTTACGAAATGGACCCGAATGATCCGGGCATCAATAACAACCTCGGTTACTCCCTGACCGAAGCCGGGCGTGATCTGGATCGAGCCGAGCGGATGATCCGCTACTCGCTTGCGCAGAATCCACGCTCGCACGCCACGCTCGACAGTCTCGGATGGGTGCTCTACAAACGCGGCAAGTTTGAGGAGGCCGTGCAGTACATTCGACAGGCATTGCGCCTTTCAGAGGGCGAAGAGCCTGTGCTGCATGATCACCTGGGCGATGCGCTATACCGCATGGGCGACAAGTCGGGCGCGGCCGATGAGTGGCGCAAGGCGCTTGAGATGTGCGATCCCAATCAGGATTTGCCGCTCAATCGGGATCGGCGAATCCTTCACGATGCGCTGAAGGCCAAGCTCGGCGCGTTTGAGAAAGGTGAAGCGGTCGCCACCGCGCCGATTCAGAGCGAAATGTCAATCGATGAACCCGATTCCGAACCGAAAACAAAGCCAAAAGATGGCGACGAATCTCATGCCGAATCGGAAGACAATCTGGAATCGGCTCCGACACCCTGATATTGCACAGCGTTCTTGAATCGACTCGGCCCGGAATCTCTCGCGAAAAGACGTGCTCGGGTGGGCGCGGACGACTCCGCGACTTACACTGTGCAACATCGCACCGCGAGCGAGCGTTTCGTGGACGACACTCTCAATCATTCACGAGGAACCCCCAATGGCAGGCCATAGTAAATGGGCCAATATCAAGCACAAGAAGGCCGCTAACGATAAGCGCCGCGGCAAGCTCTGGAGCAAGCTGGCCCGCAACATCATCGTGGCGGCGAAGACCGGCGGCGGCGATCCGTCGGCGAATCTGACCTTGCGCTACGCCATCGACAAGGCCAAAGAAGCCAACATGCCGAACGACACGATCGACAAGGCCGTGAAGAAAGGCACCGGCGAACTGGGCGGCAACGAATATCAGCCGGCCGTCTACGAAGGCTACGGCCCCGGCGGCGTGGCCGTGATTATTGATGCCCTGACCGACAACCCGGCGCGCACCGCGCCGGAAGTCAAAAAAATATTCGAGCGCGCCGGCGGTAATCTCGGTCCGACCAACTGCGTCGGCTGGAATTTCGCCACCAAGGGCGTCTTCACGGTGAGCGCTTCATCCGCGACGGAAGATCAGCTCATGGAGACCGTCCTTGATGCCGGCGGCGAGGATGTCGCGCTCGACGGCGATGTCTTCGAGATCACCTGCGACGCGACCGTCTATGACGCTGTAAAGAAGGCACTGTCGTCGGCCGGCGTTGAACCGCAATCCGCCGAGATCACCAAGATTCCCGGCACGCGCGTATCGGTTGATGCCGAAACGGCTCAGCGTATCTTGAAGATGATCGAAGCCTTTGAAGACAACGACGACGTGCAGCAGGTCTACAGCAATCTGGAACTGACGGACGAAGTCATGGCGGCGATGGAATGAGGCGCGCATATCCGTGGACGAAGACATTGACGCATTGCTTCAGAGCCAGGGATTTGACACCCCCGCGGCGCGGCGGCGCGCCCGGGAAGTTCTCGAAGAAGCTTCACTGACGCGGACCGGAAAGACGCGCATCAGCCGTGAAAAAAAGCCGCGAGTGCTGACGCTGCTGACTGAGCGACTGGCTCGCGCCTGTGCCGCGTGCCATTCGGCCGACTTAATAAACACGGCGGCGTTACCCGACGCCGAGATCGTTGAGGTAACGCCCCGCGCATGCCCCATCTGCGGCGGCACGGAATCGCTGAGATCGGTGAAACAGCTCGCCCGCGCCATGGCCGCTGCTGGCCTTCGCAGGCTGCTGATCGTCGGCGGCACGCCCGTTCAGCACGAAGAAATACGCCGACTCTTCGCCAAGAATGGAATCGAGCTGCGGCTCGTCGATGGGACGTCGAATTCCCACTCTCAGCCCGAAGCGCGTGGAAACCTGAAATGGGCCGACGTGTGTGCCATCTGGGGCCCGACGCCGCTGCATCACAAGGTCTCGACGCTGTACAGTTCCGACAAGGCTTCGGCCCTGCGGGTCATGGTCGCTCAGCGGGGATTGGCCTCCCTGCTCGAAACCACCCGCCTCGAAGTCGAAAAACGCACCAGCGGCCGGAATCGTCGGCAAGGTTGACTCACTCCCCTGACGCGAATGGGGTTCATAGCTTCTTATCGTCGCCTGATCGACCTGATTCGGCCCCATCGGCGAACATATAATATAAACAGAGATGCCGTCCCCGGTCGTTAATGGGAATATGACAATGAGACAACGAACATCATATTTGACAACGGCGCATCGCATGTTCCTAGGGCTGTTAGCGCCGGCGACGTTGATCTGGCTCTGCGCTACGAACGTCATGGCCCAGGTCGACAATCGCGTTCGTCCGACGAATCAGGCCATGGATGGCCGCGTACTCGACGCGAACATGCAGGTCGGTTCGGGCGGCTACAATCAGCCGTCGTACAATCCGTATCGCTTCGATTATGGCGTCCGAGCCAATGAGATCATTACCGGCAACGTCAGCGGTCTGGGTCGATTTCAGAGCGACTCACCCATCATTGCCAACAATGCATTTCGGATTGATCTTCCGTCGGCCGGTCTCGCGCCCTTTCGTGCCCAGAGTGTAAGCCTGCCGGAAGTGACGAGCGGACTGCTGCGATTCGGTCCGGGTTCCTACTACGATCCCCAGCAGATTTCGGCTGACGCAGGTTCGATCCGCAGCGGCTTGAACGCGCCGGGTTCGTCCATGCTGGTGAGTCCCTATCGCCCGCCGCAGGCTCCCTTCGAGCGCGATGCGCTGACACAGTTCAAGGCGCCCGATCCCGCGGATACGCGCCTGCACATGCCGAACACGCTGACGCCCGGCATCCGGCAAGTGCCCATGACTCCGGCCGCGCCGGGGCGCGCCGATGACAATGCCATCCATACGACATCGCGATATCTCAACGCCGGCACCTCGTCTATCTTCGGCGCGCCCACGGCCGGAAATGTCGGCACAAGCGATCCAGGCGTCCGAGCGACGTCCTCGCTCGGTTACGACGCTTACGGCCGTCCGCTGACGCCCCAGCAGCCCCTGGACGATCGTGGCGGCATTTCGCTGGCCGGCGTTGATCCGCGCGTGGCGTCCGATACGCCGATCGATGCGCGTTCTCCATTCATTACGCCCAAGGCCGAGTTTGAATGGCCGACACAAAGGCCCGAAGCATATGATCCATCCGAGGCGCTTGCGGGCACGGTGCATGCGCCGGGCGCAACGGAGTTGACACCCGGCATCACGTCCACCGCGCTGATCGGAGGCGATCGATTCCTGGATTTGGCCGCCGCGGTCGAAGCTGCGCAGGCGGCCGGTCTGACGCGCATCGGATTCGTCGACCGTGAACAGGACTCGGCGCGCCGCGACACCGAAATTGACGCAAGTCGAAGACCTGGCGATGCAGATTCCACCGCACCGAAGGACACGCCGACGGATGAGGGCGCACCAGCCGACCCGAACCTTGCCGTCTCCGAACTGGCCATCGCGGCAAAGTGGGCAGTGCAGACGCTGGATGATCCTGTTCGCACCTTTGTGGGGCGATATGGCGGACGTGTGAACGAGTACATGCACTCCGCCGAAGAGGCCCTTCACGCCGGCCGCTATTATGACGCCGCGCGATACTACGAACTGGCGTCTACGATTGATCCTGACAACCCCCTGCCGCATCTCGGTCGCGGACACGCGCTGGCCGTGGCCGGAGACTATCTGACATCTGTTCTGGCCATCGAATCCGGAATTATGCGTTTTCCGCAGATCGCGGCGTTTCGCCTTGACCTACCGGCGCTCGTCGGCCGTCGCGATGCGTTCGACATTCGCAGAGCTGACCTCGAACGCCGCCTGGAAAGCAGCGAGGATTATCAGTTACGGTTTCTGCTGGGGTATCTGGAGTTGTATTCCGGCCTGGAGGACCGCGGGCTGCGGAATCTCGAACGTGCCGCCACCGTGGCACCCGAGGGCAGCCCGATCTGGGTATTCCCCGACCTGCTGACCGGCCGCCGCGCAATCCCGCCGCTGCGAAAATCGTAATCACGACCCTTCAAGCCGGATTCTGGTAAAACGATATTGCCAGATGTCTGAAATCCCAAGCCACGTAACCGGAACTTTCCTCATGACCCCAAACTACTGACAAAAAAAGAAAGCACCGAGTGCCTCAAGGGCAGACCCGGTGCTTTCCGGAGGGGAAAGAAGCCGAAAGTATGTCAATCATGCACTGCGTGACTTTTCGCTATAAACCTCCGCGAATGACTCCAACCTATGTGCTCACCGAATTCTAGGCACATCGTCCGATCATATCCAGCCGTCTATTCCAAACTTCCCATCCGATACAATCCGCTCATTCGGATCAAAGCGAATCAATAGGCCAGACTACTCAGACATCATGGCTCCTGCAACCCGAGCCACCGGCCATCCATCCATGTATACGCTTCATCGTCCTCAAGAGGATGCTTTGATTTGCGTTTTTCTCCAATTCCCTCGATGGAAAGTCAGTTACCGGACGATGATCTAGCGAATGGGCCTTTCAATCATAGGTTGACAGGCGACGCAAGTGCCTTAGAATCCAAATGTTTACCGGACAGGCCACGGTTTCGGACGGCTGGTATGCGGCCGTTTCGCCACGCAGTGACACCTTTCG
>CAZRFP010000189.1:0-7507 GCA_964599535.1 uncultured Planctomycetaceae bacterium | reverse complement strand
AACGACTTCCTCATGGAAGTCCTTATCGCAAAAGAGATTTAATGTGCGCTGGCCCCATCACCCCCTCGTGACAGCTTCGCCCCTAGTCGCTACAAAACCCCTTTGAAACCAATCCGCGCGGGCCAGTGGTTTGCCCGCTGCTGATGTCCGGTCCCGTGCCCGCAATGCCGCGCTTTCCACACCTTCGTAGCGATCTGCAAGCCGGCGTCACCGTTGCGCTGGTCGGCGTGCCGCAGTGCATGGGGTTCGCCGCGCTGGCCGGCCTGCCTCCGGCGATGGGCCTCTACAGCGCCGTCGTCATGGGGCTGATCAACGGGCTGATTACGCATTCGACCAAGTCGATCATCGGCCCGGCCATCACCACCAGTTCGATGGTCTATGGCGTGCTGGCCAGCGTGGCCGCGCGCGACGAGGCAAGCTGGCCGATCATCGCCGGATTGCTGGCCGTGATGGTCGGCGGGATGACCCTTGTCCTCGCGCTGCTGCGCGTGGGCGAGTTGGCTCGATTTGTTCCGCGATCGGTCCTGATCGGATTGACGGTGGGCGTCGGCGTGCTGATCTTCGGATCGCAGTTGGGGCCGCTGCTGGGCATTCGCGTCGATCGCGAGCCGCGTCTGGCAATCCTGCTGTACAACACGTTCCTGCGAATCGCCGAAACATCGCGGGCCGAATTGTCCATGGGCATCGGAACGCTGGCGTTCGTGTTGATCGGCGCGAAACTGTCGCGACGCGTTCCCTCCGCATTTCTCGCGATTCTCGCGGGCGGCGCCATCGTCTGGATGCTCGATCGAATCGGCGCGGGCGCCGCGCTCGCGCGCATCGAAGCCGTCCCGCGCGAGTGGCCTTCGCTTGCGCGGCCGGCCTATGACGGGCCGTTCTGGACCGATCTGATTCTCGGCTCCGCCGCGATCTGCCTGGTCGGCATCATTCAGACGCTCGCGCTGTCGAAGGCCTTCGCCGCGCGGAGCGGATCGCGCATCGATGCCCGGCGCGAGCTTATCGCGCTGGGCGCGTCGAACGTTGCGGCCGGTTATGTCGGCGGATTCCCCGGCGCCGAAAGCCTCTCCCGATCAGCCATCAACGACATGGCCGGCGCGAAGACGCGCGCGGCCGGGCTGATCTGTGCCGTCGCGACGGCACTCATCGTTCTTGTCGCCGCGCCACTGACGCAATACGTGACGCGGTCGGCCATCGCCGGGCTGATGATCGCGACCGCATGGACGGTCGTCGATCGCTCCGCCGTGCGAGAACTGCTGTCGCACGCTCGGCACGAGCGCGTCGTGTTCATCACCACGGTCGCCGCGCTGCTCATCTTGCCCATCCACTGGGCCGTCCTCTTCGGCCTCACGCTCTCCATCGTGCTCTTTCTTCGCCGCGTCAGCAGGCTGCACCTCGTCGAAATGGTCGCCGGACGCGGCAGCGCCTTTCACGAACAACCCATCGACGCCGATACCGGCCGCAGCCCCGTTACCATGCTGCAGGTCGAAGGCCCGCTGTTCTTCGCGCAGGCCGAAGAATTGTCCGACGAATTGCGCACGGTGTTCGAGCGCCGCCCGTTGGTCACGATCCTTCGCATGCGCCGCACCCAGCAGATCGACTACTCCGTCATCACGGAGCTTCATCGCGTTATACAGCAATATCAGTCCGCCGGCGGGACGTTCATCATCTGCGGCCTGACGGCGCGAATGCACCAGCAGTTGATGCGATTTCCGCTCGGCCGATCGATGGCCCCGGAGCATCTGTTGCAGACGACGCGAAAGGTCTTCGGCTCAGCCCACGCCGCGATTCGCCTTGCGGAAACCATCGCACGGCAACGCATCGGCGGCCATGCCCCCCTGCTGCGGCAGGCGACTGAAGCCCGTCTCGAAGATGAGACCTCGACGGAAGCCGCCTGGTCGTACGAAATCTGAGGCGTCTCACGCGCCCTTTCACCCGCAAGCCATGCCGTTGCGGCTTTGTCAATGCGTTACGGGCGTTGTGCTCGGGGCTGAAATTCGCCCGCGTTTTGACCTTTCGATCATCCCCCCTAGAATCGCCCCATCGCGGAGGGGTCCGCGTCGTTATTACATTCACGAGGGTTGCGGAATGGTTGTCGGCGAGTTGACACAGGAAGTCGATCTGGTGGTGATCGGAGGAGGACCGGGCGGATACGTAGCGGCGCTGGCCGCGGCCGACCACGGCATTCAGACCGCGCTCGTGGAGGAAGCGAAAGTCCCCGGCGGCGTCTGCCTGCGCGAAGGATGCATCCCCAGCAAGGCGCTGCTCCATGTCGCCAAAGTCATGGACGAAGCCGCCCATGCCGAGGCATTCGGCATCACTTACACCCGCACCGGTCTCGACATCGAAAAGCTGCGCAACTGGAAAAACGGCGTCATCCGAAAGCTCGCCGGCGGCGTACAGTCGCTCATCAAGGCCCGCAAGATCGACTATTTCAACGGCCGCGCGACGTTCGAAAGCTCCAACATCATCCGCGTCGAAGGCCAGGACACCACGCGCATCAAATATCGACACGCCATCATCGCAACCGGCTCGGAAGCCAAGCATCTGCCTGAAGCCGTCCTCCCGCGCGAGCTGTGCTGGAATGCCGCTGATGCCCTCGAAGTCAGCGAAGTGCCCAAGCGGCTGCTCATCATCGGCGGCGGGTACATCGGCCTCGAAATCGGACAGGTCTATGCCTCGCTCGGCAGCGAAGTGACCGTCGTCGAAGCGCTCGACGGCGTGCTGACAGGCCTCGATCCCGATCTGGCGAAGCCGCTGCTGTCGAAACTCAACAAGCAGATGAAGGCCATTCTCACTGGCGCACAGTTCAAGGGCGCAAAGAAAAAAGGGAGTGCCGTTGCCGCGACATGGTCCATCAAGGGCCAGGATACAACGCAGGAATTCGACCGCATTCTCGTGTCGATCGGTCGCCGACCGCGTTCAAACAACCTCGGTCTGGAGCACACGCGCGTCTCGCTGAACGATCGCGGCTTCATCCAGGTTGATAAACAACTCCGCACGACCGACCGAAAAATATTCGCCATCGGCGACGTCATCGGCGATCCGATGCTGGCGCACAAGGCCAGCCGCGAAGCGAAGATCGTCGCGAACGTACTCGCGGGAAAGCCTGACGAGTGGGACAACGTGACCATCCCCGCCGTCGTATACACAGACCCCGAAGTCGCCTGGTGCGGCCATACCGAAGCCGAGGCGAAAGCCAAAGGCCTCGATTTCTCCGTCAAGAAGTTTCAATGGGTCGGCAGCGGCCGCGCGGTTTCGATGAGCCGAACTGAAGGCCTCACCAAGCTCCTCTTTGACAACAAGACGCAACGGCTCATCGGCATGGGCATTGTCGGCGCACATGCAGGCGATCTGCTGATGGAAGGCGTTCTCGCGATGGAAATGGGCGCAGTTGCGGAAGACCTCGCACTCTCGATCCATCCGCACCCCTCACTGGGCGAAACGATCATGGAAGCCGCGGAAGCCATGTGCGGAAAGGCCATACACGGCCATTGAAATTCGTGCCGCCTTGCACGGAAAGCGTGGCCATCCGCGATGTACTTGCGAAAAGGCTGATTCGCGAAATCGCCTCAATCGCGGCGCGAATTCTGCCCGATAAATCCATGTGATGAAAACCAAGCCGCGAACTCACGACGAACTCGATCCGATTCCCGACGCGCCGGACCTGGGCCGAGCTAACGATGCGGCCTTGCCCGCCAACGCCGAATCACCGTCGTCGCTTCATCACGCGCCCGTACAGCCGGGGTTTCAGACACGGCTTGTGATGCCCGTCGCACCGTTCGCCCCACCGTCGGCCGTGCGCGTGCCGAACCCGCTCGTTCCCAAGCGCTTCATCGCGTGGACGTGGAGCCAGCGACATGGCTACGCATAATCCGTCGACCGATCACGCTCAACAACATCTTGAAGCCGACCGACCGATCTCCCTGCGCGGCGCGGTCGTTCTCGAAACCGATGTGAACGGCCTTGGCGCGATCCGCAGCCTGAAAGAGCTGCGCCCGTCTCCCCCACTGGTCATCGGCGTCGACTTCACGCGTTCCATCGGATTTCACTCGCGCCTCTGCCGAATGGTCGCCGCGCCGCCGCCGCATGTTGACAACGGCAATGCGCTGACCAGATTCCTCATCCGGCTCGCGCAAGACGTCGGCGGACATCTGGCGCTGTTTCCATGTGGAGATCGAACCGTACGCCTCTGCTGCAATCACCGAGAAGCCCTGTCGCGCCACTATCGCATTTTGCTGCCACACGCGGAACTCGTCGAATCGCTGATCAACAAGTCCAGGTTTGCCGAACTGGCGGCGCGCATCGGAACCGCCGCTCCGCCTCATGCCATTATCGAGCCTTCGCCCGGCGCGGCTGCGGTATGCGGCCTGCGTTTTCCGATCATCGCCAAACCACTGAACCTGCCCGGCGACGATCCGGTCCGCACCGCCTTCAAGGCCAAGGTGTTCGACCACCCCGCCGCATGGGATGCCTACTTCGCCGATTGGTCAAAAGGAGGCCGCGTGCTCGTTCAGGAGCGCATCGTCGGCGACGACACCGACATCTTCTTTTACGGCGGCGCATGGATCGAAGGCCGCCCGATCTGCGGCTTCACCGGACGGAAGCTCCGCCAGCACCCGCGCGGTCTCGGTTCGACCGTCATGGCCGCCTGCGAACGGAACGAGACTGTCCGCCGCCTTGCCGAGCAGTTTTTGCGCGATGTACGCTTCACTGGACTCTGCGATGTCGAATTCAAACACGATCGTCGCGACCATCGACACTACATCATCGAGGTAAACCCCCGCCAGGGGCAGTGGCATCGTATCAGCCGATCCTGCGGGATCGACCTGATCCAGGCCGCCTACCTGTCCCTGGCCGGCGTCGAGCGAGACTGGCCGGCTCAACCCGACGGCTGCTCCGGCTATTGGTCGTATCAGTTTCAGGACGTGGCGCGTCTGGTCGATGATTGGCGACATGGAGACCGATCCGTCACGCGGTGGTTTCGACCGTATCTGTCAATGCCGCAAGACGGCGTCTTCAACTGGCGCGATCCGCGGCCGTGGGCGATGGAGTTCGCCGGCCTTCTTCGCAGAAAGCTGCTGCGACAGGGTGCGACCACAAACCCCAAGGAAATTGCCATGCGGGGCGTCCATGGAATAGCCAACGAGTAACTTCTATCGTCTTTACGGTATGCGCAGTTTTGCAGACATCGCTGAACGACCCGAACGAGAACATCCATAGTGAGCATGGTCGAAAAGATTGTCACAAGAGCCACGACGCGCTTCGAGACGGCCGCCGGCCTGTCACGCTCTCGCTTTTTCGCGCGGACCGACGCACTGCACATCTTCTGTTATCACACGATCATCCCCGACGAATTCGCCGATCGCGGATGGACCGCTTCGCACGCCGTCACCGTTTCCGCATTTGAACGGCAGATGGCGATGCTGGCCGATCTCAACTGCTGCCGGCGACTTGGCGACATAACAAAGCGGATGACGGCCGATCAAACGTTGAGCGGTCCCTGCATCGCGATCACGTTCGATGACGGGCTGGCGGACAACGTCATGCTCGCCCTGCCGATCCTTCAGAAATACGGCTTGACCGCGACCTTCTTTCTCGCGACGGGCTGCATCGACCGCGCCGATTTTCTCGCGGCCGACAAGATTCGCATTCTGCGCGATGCACAGCGTCGAAACAGACTGCCGGCGAGGCTGCATCCGGTCTGTGAGCGTCTGCTGTCGGAGTCTGCCGCTTACAAATCCGCGAGCATGGATGAGTTTCGGCCGTTCCTCGATGAGCTATGGACGACGGCGCGGCATCGCGTCGATCCCGAGGCGCTGGAGGCCTGCCGCATGATGCGCTGGGACGAGGCGCGTCTGCTTCGCGATGCGGGCATGGAGATCGGCGCGCACACCGTCAATCACGTCATCCTCGCTCGCGAAGCCGGCGATGTGCGGCAGTTTGAGATCGTCGAGTCCGTTCGCCGCGTCCGCGCCGAAATGCGCCGAGTGGACGTGCCGTTTGCCTTTCCCAACGGCCAGCCTGCGGATTACGACGAATCAGACATCGACGTGCTGCGCGAAATCAAGACGCCCTACGCCGTAACGACGTCATCCGGTTGTAACACATCGTCCGGCGAACGGTTGCGGCTGCGCCGCGACAGTGTCGGCTTGCGCCATAGACCATCCGACTTGTGGGCCGCGCTTGGCGCGCGCCCCTGCTCTGACACTTCAGTACGATGAATACTTGGATCGGCGAATCTCCGTCCCGCATTCCGAACATCGGCCGCTGACATTGCCCGTCAGGTTGTAGCCGCACTCCCGGCATTTCATCGGATCAATCGCCGACGACGCCTCGTTGTGGTTCACGCCGAGTAGGCCGACTTGCAGACCTGCATCTTGCAAGAGTTGCGTCGCTCGCGTGTTCTGTCCGACAAGCACAAGAATATTGATCACCGGAATAAACACCACAATCGCTGCAAGAAACGACTTGTCCGCCCCTTCGTCCAGCGCATTGACCAGGTAAGCCGCGACGATCACCAGCGGAAGCGTCGGTGCCCAGTAGATCATCCACGACGGCACACTTAACACCAGGAAAACCGGACCGAAGTAAAACAGCGCCTGCCCGACCAGCGCAAACGGCGAAACGCGAAGGAGCCATCGCTGCGCGCGGGCGATGGCCACCAGATCGCAGCTCAGCAATCGCCGCCGCTGCGCCGGCGAATACTCAGCAAGACGTCCGCCGCAGAAGATGCACTCGCCATGCGGATCATCCGTCGCATGAAACGTCTCGCGACAGGTTGGACACGTGTAGTTGGGCATGATTCGCCATAAAACATCGTAAGCTGAACCGCCCACTTCCAACAGCAACCCATTTATCCACGCATAAGCAGTCAATGCCGAGCACGAAGCGCGTCCCGTCCAAGCGCGAACCGTCGGCGAGTGCCAATCAGTGCCGTAAAATCAGAGCCGCGCCCGTAAGGAAGCGGTGGCGTTCCGCGCAGACGACATCTCAGAAACGATAGCGACTGTCCCCACGAAACGTCCGTCTCGATGACGCCGTATATCTACGAAGTGTCTTGGCTCACAGTTCAACTGGAATCTACGGACGTTTTTATGTGGGAGACTTCGAGGCCGCTACGCCGCGGCCTGAGTCAAACGATCCAACTTCTCTTTCGTTCCAAAACCCATGAAAACTCGCCACCCCCGATGATCTCATCGCCCGAATCGACTATAAATATCGAATCCAACAAGCCGTCATCTATCGAACGAATCGAACGGAGGCTCTCTTGGCATACCCCGATCTCAGAACCTTTGTCGAAGCCCTCGAGCGCGCCGGCCAGCTCAAGCGCGTCCGCGTCGAAGTCGATCCCGAACTCGAAATCACCGAAATCGCCGACCGCATGGCCAAGTCGCCCGCTCCCGAAGGCCTGCGCGGCGCGCCGGAAACCGATCCCGTCCACGGTGGTCTCGGCGGCTATGGCCTGCTGTTTGAGCGCGTTCTCGGCAGCCGCTATCCCGTCGCGATC
>CAZRFP010000188.1:0-7539 GCA_964599535.1 uncultured Planctomycetaceae bacterium | reverse complement strand
CCCGGTGCCACAAATGTAGCACGTGTTTTCCCGCACGTCAAATAAAATCGCTGTTTTTGTTCAGTTTTTTTGCCGGCGACAGAAGTACGTCCATCGTCAAGGCGTGCGGGACCGTGACAATGTTCTCAGCCTTTCGCGCTCGCCGTCAGTTCAAGACGTTCAAGCCCTGCTCGAAGACCACGTCGACCGGAATCCCCGCGCCGGCCAGTCGGTCCAGATCGCCCTTTAGCATCGGACCGATGACGCCCATCTCGTTCATGAGTGCCTGCACGCCGTCATAATCGCCGTCGCCCTGGAGCGTCAGGATCTTCGTCGATAGAGCGTTCATGGCATTCTGCATGTTGTCGAAGTTCACGCGATAGCGCCCCGTCGCATCGTCGCGCGTGAAGGCGCCGTGCTTCGCGAAGAAGTTGAAGCACAGCATGTTTGCCCGGCCGTGGGCGCTGGCCGCGCCGAAGCGCACCGATCGGAAGATGCCCGCGAGAAAGGTGACATAGTTGTCTTGCACGACACCCTCGGTCAGCTCCCCCTGCTCGAACAGCTTCGTGACCATGTATAACCCGAGAATGTCGGCCTTACCTTCTTCCAGCGCCGAGCCTTGTTCCTTCAGAGCGTCGCGCACGGTGCCGCGGCCATTGACCGTGTTCTTGATGCCCAGGCCGTGGGCGACTTCGTGGAACATCACATTGCCGAAGAAGGCGTCGAACGTGATGTGCTTCTGCTGGTCGTCCACGATCAGTTCATGGGCAATCGGCGTGAGAATCTTGTCAAACTTCGCGCGCATCGCGTTCTTCAGTTGCAATCGGCGCGTGCCCTTCTTGAGCTGCACTTCCTCGTCGTTCGGCAGGTTAATCGCGATGGTCTTCGAGCCTGAGTTGCAGTCGCCGGCATAGTACACCACGTCATAGGCGTTCAGGTCTGAATCCGTTCCCGGCATTTCCTTCTTGTATCGCTCATCGACCGGCAGCCCGCGTTGCAGGTCCGGCAGCAGCTTGGCATACTTCGCCAGGCGGCCGCTCCATGCCTTGTCCTTCACCAGCACATACGCCTCAAATGCCGCCTTGTAGCCGAACATGCGATCTTCGTACGTTTCGATCGGACCGATCACGATGTCAATCGTGTTGTCCTTCATGTCGAGCCAGAGCATATCACTGGCGCGATACTCGCTGCTGAGCAGCGCCACGGCGCGTGCCAGGAGATACTCGCGCAGGCCGCTGTCTTCGGCCAGTTCTGCTGCTTCTTTCAGCTTCAGGGCCGCGCCGCGAACGTGCTCGGCGTAGTGCTCGTGGTATGAAACGGCCGTCAGCATGTCGTCCGCATCCCGGCGGATGACGGTGTATTCGCTCTTGAACCGCGCCTCATCCGACGGAATGGCCTCGATATGCCGCTCGAATTCCTGCTTTGTCATATCGATCGGATAGAATGTCGCGCCCAGCGGCTTCGGGCCGAAGCCCTCGACAAACGGCTTGTTCCCGTCGAGCCGATCCCACGGCCCATAGTTGATCTCCGCGTATCGACGCGCACCCTTATCGTCAATGCGGGCAAACAGCTCGTTCTTGTCGCCATAGGCCTGTAGCCAAAAGGCGTCGTCCATGTGTTTCGCGGCTTCGATCAGGATCGGGATCATCTTCCGCTCATTGGCGGTCAGGGCGCGCATGTCGGTGGTCAACCGAACGCGGGCGTATTTTTCACGAACCATCGGCGGCTCCTCTCGTGCGGAACTGAAACCCGCCATTTGCGAACAGCCCGACGTGGCGGTGATCGTGGCCATCGACGCCATCAGGCCAGTTCCGAATAGACCCACTTTCAGAAAATTCCGTCGCATGGACATCGCAGGCGCTTTCATGAGTTGCATTCCCGAATTGAGACTGGAAAACCAAACCGGCGACAGCACGCCGTAAGCTTGAGGCACGATTGGCATTCATACCACGATCGGACGTTTTTCGCCAGCAGAACACCCGGACGGATGTTCGCAAGTCCTTGACAGATCGAGACCTGTCGGTTCTGATGCGCGGCTCGATATGCGGTGACTTGTACATGGGCGGCGCCACGAAAACGCATTCGTGGCATGAGATTTCCAGCGTTCGGCTTCCATGTCTACGCTTCAACAATTGCGACAAGAAATCGACGAACTGGATGAGCAGATCGTCAAACTGTTGAACGCTCGCGCGACGGCAGCCGTTGAGATCGGCCGCTTGAAAACCGAGATGGGGGCCGGCGTTTTCGCCGCAGATCGCGAGCAGTCGGTTCTCGAGCGCATCGCGGCGTTATCGACCGGGCCGATGCCGAAGGAATCGCTTCTGGCGGTTTATCGCGAATTAATGTCGGCGTCGTTCGCGCTGGAGCGCCCGCCGCGCGTAGGCTACCTCGGACCAAAGGGTTCCTTTTCGCACGAAGCGGCGACGGGAAAATTCGGCGCATCGGTCGAATACGAGCCGCTGACCCACGTCCGCGGCATTTTCGACGCCCTGGCGCGCGGACACATTGATTACGGCGTCGTGCCCGTTGAAAACAATACGACCGGCGGCGTGGTGCTGGACACGCTCGATGCGTTTATGGATGTCGGCGCGCGAATCTGCTGCGAGATTCAGCGAGCCATTCATCAGAATCTTCTTGCCAATTGCGGCTGGGACGAGATCGACGCGGTCCATTCAAAGCCCGAAGCCTTCAAACAGTGTCAGAATTGGCTGAACGAACGAGGCCTGATGCAGAAGCTCGTCGCCGCCGCAAGTACCAGCAAGGCCGCCGAAACAGCTGCCTCCACCCCGCGATCGGCCGCCATCGGCAGCGCTTTGGCCGCGAAGCTCTACGGCTTGCAGGTGCTGGCCGCCAACATTGAAGACAATCCCAAAAACGCCACGCGCTTTTTCGTCATCGGACGCGATTCGGCCAAGCAAACCGGCTGCGATCGAACGAGCCTGCTCTTCGCCACGGCCGATCAGGCCGGCGCATTAGCGAATGTACTCATGGCGTTTCAGCGGCACGGCATCAATATGACGACCATTACCTCGCGGCCCAGCGGAATTGCCGAATTGGAATACAACTTTTTCGTCGATGTTGACGGCCACGAACTGGATAACGCGCTGCAGCGCGCCCTGACCGAAGCCAGGGCACATTGCCGAACGATTCGCGTGCTCGGATCGTACCCGCGCGCGACCAACGTGATCAGAGACTGACACGCAATCGGATGTCGGATGCGCCGCGCCGCGGCGATGGAAAGCAGGAACCATGAAGCGACGCCCCTTTATCGCCGGCAATTGGAAGATGAACCTCGATCTGGCGGCCGGCCGCGCGCTTGTCGCAGAGCTTCGCGCCGGACTTGGGGGGCAGACCTCCGTCGATGTCGCCGTGTGTCCGCCGTCGATATACCTCTTCCCCATGGCCAAGGCCGTCGCCGATTCGCCGATCGCTCTGGGCGCGCAGAATTGCCATCACGAGAAGAACGGCGCATTCACCGGTGAAGTCTCTGCGGCGATGGTCAAGGAGACCGGCTGCAAGTACGTCATCCTCGGCCATTCTGAGCGACGGCACACCATCGGACCGAAGGGGGCCGACGGTCGTGTCATCGGCGAATCGGATGAAATGATCGCCCAGAAGGCTGCCGCCGTACTCGCGGCCGGGCTGACCCCGATCGTCTGCGTGGGAGAGACGCTCGACGAACGCGATGCCGGCAAGACGGAGGCGGTCCTGACGCGACAGATCCACGGCGGACTGTCCGGTCTGGACACCGCCGGAGCGGCCGAACTGGTCATCGCTTATGAGCCGGTCTGGGCGATCGGCACCGGCCGCAACGCCACGCCGGAGCAGGCCCAGTCCGCCCATGCCCATATCCGGGGGCTTCTGGCGGAAAAATTCGGACGCAGCACGTCCGACCGAATTCGCATACAATACGGCGGCAGCGTGAAGCCGAATAACGCGGCCGTGTTGCTTTCGTGCCCGGATGTCGACGGAGCGCTCGTCGGCGGGGCCAGCCTGAAGGCGGCGGATTTTCTCGCGATTATCGCGGCGTGCGCCTGAGCGATCGATGCATGACAAAGTGAAATTGGAACGGAACCCATCGGAAGGGTTCCCGGAGTTTTTGAGGATTTGAATATGTTGGCATTGGGCATGATGGGATTCATGTTGGGCGTCGCGATCATCGGCGTATCGTTGCTGCTCATCGGATTGATACTGCTTCAGAAGAACCGCGGCGCGGGTCTGTCCGGGGCGTTCGGCGGCGTCGGCGGCCATTCGGCGTTCGGTACGAAGACCGGCGATTTTCTCACATGGATCACCGTGGGGCTTGTCAGTGTTTTCCTGCTGCTGAACATCGTGGCGAATTATGTCTTTGTGCCGGAGAAGCCGATTACTCCGTCGGCCGCCAAGCTGCTGCCCGACGCCGGTGATAGTGCCGAACCAGCGACACCCGGCGCGACGCCGCTGCCGGTCACGCCGATTGAGGCGCCCCCGTCTTCCAACTGATCCATCGCAATCAGCCTGTGGAGCGCTGAATGATCCTCAGCATGACCGGCTACGGCGATGCGCGAACGACCGAAGACGGCGTCAGTTATCGCGTCGAAATCCGCTGTGTGAACAACCGCTACTTCAAGGCATCCATCAAGATGCCGGAGCAGTTTCAGCGGTTTGAGGCCGATATCGACCGACTGCTTCGCACGCGACTGGTCCGCGGCAGCATCACATTCAGCTTGCGCATTGCGGACGAATCGCCCGCGGCGGCGTGTCGCATCAACACGGCGCTGCTCGATGAGTACGCCCGGCAGATCGTCGCGGTGTGCGGAAAATATGGCGAGGCCCGGATCGATTTCTCAAGATTGCTCGACGCCCCCGGCGTCTTGCAGGAGCCCGAGTTTGACGAAGGCCGGTTCGCGGCGCAGTTCAAGATTGTTGAGTCGCTGGCCCATCGTGCGATGGACAGCGTCATCGCAATGCGACGCACCGAGGGCGAGGCGATCTCGCGGGACATTCTCGCGCGTTGCGCCGATCTGCGTTCGCTCGTAGCCCTCGTGCAGAAGCGAACGCCGAGCGTTGTCGGCGAATATCAAAAGCGCCTGCAGACGCGCGTCCAGCAGTTGCTCGACGGGCTGGAAGGCGTGAACATCGAGCTTCACGAAGACGCGCTGGCCCGCGAGGTGGCGATCTTTGCCGAGCGGTGCGACGTGAACGAAGAACTGTCGCGGCTGGCAAGCCATCTCGATCAGTTCGCGTCGCTCTGCGTCGCGCCGGAGGAGGCCGGTCGTAAGCTCGATTTCCTCGCGCAGGAGTTGCTGCGCGAGGCCAACACGATCGGCAGCAAGTCGAACGACTCCGACATCGCGCGGCACGTCGTCGAAATGAAGGCCGCGATCGATCGAATCAAGGAACAAGTGCAGAACGTCGAATAAGCGAGAGGCACGGCGGAAAACATGAAGTCCGACGGAGCGGCGCGACAAGGAAAGGTCATTGTCATCAGCGGGCCGAGCGGCGTGGGAAAGTCCACGATCTGCCATCGGCTGTGTGACGAGCTTCCGGCGGAGTTCAGCGTGTCGGTGACGACCCGAAAGCCCCGCCCAGGTGAGCAGCACGAACGCGACTATTCTTATGTGACGCCCGATGAGTTCGCCCGCCTCCGAGATGGAGGCGAGCTGCTCGAATGGGCGGAAGTGTACGGCCATAGCTACGGCACACCGCTTCACGCCGTGACGGCCGCGACGAGCGATGGCCGCTCGATTATTCTGGAGATCGATATCAAGGGGTGCATACAGGTACGCGAGAAAATGCCCGAGGCGATGGCGTTCTTCATCCTGCCGCCGAACCCGGAAGAACAGGAACGCCGCATCAAGAACCGCAACACCGACACCCACGACGTGATCGAGCAACGCCTCGCGCGAGCTGACGGTGAGATACGATATGCAAACGAGTCGGGATGCTACGATCAGTTCGTGGTAAACGACGACATCGAACAAACGATCCGGCAGATCCGGATGTTGATTGAATCAAAGGCAGACTGAGCAACAAGAGGAACACACAATATGATTGAAGAGTTGAAGAATGACGATCTGACCAACCGCATCGGCGGCCGATTCAAATTCACCGCCATGATCCAGAAGCGCTGGCGGGAGTTGATGATGGGCGCGCGGCCCATGATCGAGCCGGGCCGGCTCTCGCCGCTCGAAATCGCCATCAAAGAGATCGCCGAGGGCAAGATTCATTGTGAGGACATCGAAGATCGTGAAGACGACCGGGACAACTGATCCCGCTGATGGCGGGCGCGGCGTTGATGCGTCCGAGCTGGCCGGCTATGAAATCGTCGTGGCCGTCTGCGGCGGGATCGCGGCGTACAAGACGGCGTCGCTGGTTTCAGCGCTGGTGCAGCGCGGCGCGGGCGTCACCGTCGCGATGACCGAATCCGCCCAGAAGTTCATCACGCCACTGACGTTTCAATCGCTCACGGCCCGACAGGTCTTCACGAGCACCTGGGCTGCGGATCAATATCACGATCCGCAGCACCTGCGGCTGACGGAGTCGGCGGATCTGTTCATCATGGCCCCCGCCACGGCCAACATCATCGGCAAGATCGCATGCGGCATCGCTGACGAGTTGGTCTCCACGATGGTCATGTCGACAGACTGCCCCGTGCTGCTCGCGCCGGCCATGAATACGCGCATGTGGGAGAACCCCATCGTTCGGCGAAACATGAATACGCTTCGAGAACTGGGCTATCTTGAGGCCCCCCCCGGAGAAGGCTGGCTCGCGTGCCGCACCATCGGCGCAGGCCGCATGGCAGAGCCGCATGAGATACTGGATCACGCGCGCCGCACGCTGCTCTCAAAGCCGCCGCGATCGATGCACAAGTAATGTAACGGCCAGCGCCTCTGTCAGCCGGCGTGCCTGCCGGTCATTGAAAGCAGGCACTCAGCGAAATGCGCGAGGAGCGCTGCCGATTTCGATTGATCGTCTGCAACGTGTCAGAATGAAGAAACCCCGCCGCAACCCAGCACATCAGCAAAAGAAAAGCCGCACCCTGCATATTCTCATCACGGCCGGACCGACGCGCGAATATCTCGACTCGGTGCGGTACATTTCCAACCCGTCCTCCGGAAAGATGGGCTACGCACTCGCGGCCGCCGCCGTACGCCGCGGCCATCGCGTCACGCTTGTCAGCGGGCCGGTCGCCCTGAATCCACCGACGGGCGTGCAGACCGTTCACGTCGAAACCGGCGATGACATGTACCGCGCCGCGCGACAGGCTTTTCGCACGTCCGACGCCGCGATCTTCTGCGCGGCCGTCTGCGACTATCGCCCCCAGCGCAAAGCAACGCGGAAGCTGCCCAAATCGAAAGACGGCCTCACTTTACGTTTGAAGCCGACGATCGACATCGCGGCGAGCCTCGGCCGCATCAAAGGCGGGCGCATCACGATCGCCTTTGCCCTGGAAGACCACGATGGCCGTCGCAAAGCCGAGGCGAAAATGATCGCCAAACATGCCGACGCGATCGTCTTGAATGGGCCGGGCAACATTGGATCTAGATCGGCCATCGTCGAGTTTCTTCCGGCTGGAGG
>CAZRFP010000187.1:0-7658 GCA_964599535.1 uncultured Planctomycetaceae bacterium | reverse complement strand
GCCTGCTCGATAACGATCCGTGGGGGTACTACATCTACAGCGTCATCAAGCAGGGGTCGATCAATCTGGCATTCGAAAGCAAGCGCATGGCGGTGCCGGCCGCGCGGCTGATCGGCATTCGCAGCCGCGATTTTGAAGAGTTCGACCTGAGCGACGACGTGAAGATCGCCATCGACAACAACGACATCAAGCGGGCCAAGCAGATCATGAACTATCCCTGGTTTGCCGGAAAGCGCGAGTGGGAGCGCGAGATCGACCTGATGCTCAAGCACGGCTTCAAGATGGAAGTGGAGTCGCTGCTGACCAAGAGCATCAGCTTCGTCACAGAGACGTATGTTCCTCAGCGGTTGAAGCAGAAGAACCTGTGGCTGGATTGATGGGGGGAAATCAGGCCGTGGCAAATTCCGTGGCATGGGCGTCTCGCCCGTGTTGTCTTCGCCGAGACGGCGATATCACAGAAGGTCGCGCGACTCTTGCCTCGGTTTGTTAACTTCGTCGAACCACACCATCTGAACCAGTAGCAGCACTTCCCAAACCCATGCCGCGCAAACGGCATCGATCGCATCGCTCTTGTTCGAGGCTCGCGTGCGGCCAATCCGTTAAGCACTGCTTCATTCTGATTTCCACATTCTCAATAGCGCCCAAGCCTGCGCGCTATCGCCTCCGCGGCGATCCGCTGCCCTTCCGCGTTCGGGTGATGATCCGTCGGATGCACCCACAGGTCCGCCGCCGCGCGCCCTTTAAAGGCCTCAAGCAGATCGAGGCACGCGATGCCATC
The DNA here is from genome assembly GCA_964599535.1 of uncultured Planctomycetaceae bacterium. Taxonomy (GTDB): domain Bacteria; phylum Planctomycetota; class Phycisphaerae; order UBA1845; family UTPLA1; genus JADJRI01. The sequence continues at coordinate 6,880 of CAZRFP010000187.1, read as the reverse complement.
CTCCCGGCACGCTTCGCGAATGCGCCCGTGCATGTCTTCAAACGGATAGTCCGACTCCAGCCCCCAGAGCACGGGAAACACGATCACTTCAAATCGCGCCCCCCGCTCGCGCGTCAGCCGCTGCAAGTCGCGCATCGCCCGGCGGCACGTCTCCCATCGCGGTGAATCAATGCTCCGCCGGATCGCCTCGAAGTAGTCGGCCTGCATCCGGGCGGCGATGCGCGAGCGCTCGATCAGCTCGCTGATGCGGGAGATGTGCGACAACGCCGAGATCGGCCAGTCCGCCGTCCACTCTTCGTTGCGCCGGATGGTCTCCGCGCCGTCCATCGCGTCGTTGAGAAAGAATCCCAGCAGCACGATATCCGGATCAAACTGCGCCGCATACATGGAATACAGCAGGAATGAGTCGACCGTTCCATGCCCCTGCACGCCGAAGTTCAGCACCTCCCAGCGCGGCGGAGCATTGCGATTGAGCAGCGCTTCCAGTCGTCGCGGATAAGTCGCCGCGTCATCGACGCCCTCGCCGAACGTGATCGAGTCGCCGAGACACACCACGCGCCGCACGCCTTCGGGCTTCTGTATCGGCACGCTCGCCCCGCGAAAGCCGTGTTCGTTGATCGAATAGCTCGCGCGGCCAATGGCAGCGGCTGTCGCACTTTCGCCTGAGCCGCTGCCGCGCTGCACGTCATACACCGATGCGAATCGCGCACCCGGCTGATAGACAATCGGCCCATTGGGAATCCGCGCGAAGGGAACGCCGCCCCCCGGTTCAAAGCGCCGCGGTGCATAATTCGGCGGGCCGATGCCCGCGAAGCGCACGACCAGATCGGCGACGACCATCGTCAACAGGATGCAGCCGATCGCCAGCGCGATGCGCATCGGCCATCGTCCGCGCGGTCGCGCGGTCGTCTGCGAATCCGGGGCATTGTTCGGCGGCGTGTTCATGGACCAGTCATCCGCCCGCGAGGTTGATTTCGCGCATGCGCATGTCATGCGTATCATTCGGCGCCGACAGCGGCAGCACGACCGTGAAGATCGAGCCTTTGCCGACTTCGCTGGCAACGGAAATCGACCCGCCCAGATGCACCGCCAGTTCGCGGCTGATTGCCAGCCCCAGGCCCGTGCCGCTGTGTTCGCGCGTCATGGTGCCGTCGATCTGCCGGAAGCGCTCGAAGACGCCGTCCAGTTCCTCCGGCGGAATGCCAATGCCCGTATCGCGCACGCGCACGCTGACATGCTCAGGGTCGAGACACTCCAACGTCACTTCGACCAGGCCGCCCTCAGGCGTAAACTTCACCGCATTCGACAGCAAGTTGTAGAGAATCTGCTGGATTCGACCGGGGTCCGAAGTGATCGTCGGTATATTCTCTCCGATGATCGGCGAGAGTTGAAGGCTCTTCTTGTCCGCCAGCGGCCGCATGAAATCGAGCAGATTGCGGATCATTTCCTCCATATTCACCGTGGCCAGGTGCAGTTCCAGCTTGCCGGCTTCGATCTTGGCCAGGTCGAGCAGGTCGTTGATCAGCCCCAGCAGCATGCGCCCGCTCGACATGATGTTCTCGGCATAGCGATACGGTCGGCCGCCTTCGGTGCTCGCGGCCTCGCGCAGCAATTCGGCAAATCCGATGATCGACGCCAGCGGCGTGCGCAGCTCGTGACTGACGATGGAGAGAAACTGGCTCTTGAGCTTGTCGGCCTCGAAGAGCGCCACGTTGCGCTCGGCCACTTCGGCCAGTCGCGTATCGAGGCTCTTGTTGATGCGCTTCAGTTCGTTTTCAGAGGCTTCAAGGTGGGCCAGCATTGCGTTAAACGCGCGCGAAAGTTCCTCGTATTCGTCGCCCGTCGCGATGGCGCTGCGAATGCTGTGATCGCCCTGTGAGACCGACTCCGCCACTTGCGTCAGCTCGCGCACCGGCGAGAGAATCAGCTTCTGCGTAATCAGATAGAAAACCAGAATCGCGAGGACGCCGGCCAGCGCGCCGGCCATCAGGCTCAGACCGATGTTGATGATGAACTCCAGATGAGCGCGCGGCGCGTCATACTCGACAATCATCACGCCGAGCAGCGCGCCGGCCGGATACTGTCCGATTCCCCCGTCAGCGCGAATGGCGAACGCCATTCGATACGTCACAATGCTGCCCGACCATTTCCATCGCGCCCGCGCATCGACCATCGCGGGGTTGCGAACGAAAGCGTCGATCGCGTCACGAATGTAAGTGTCTGCGTCGTACGGCGGCGTGGGCGCGGACGGATCAGGCAAGCGAATCAATCGCGGCGCCGGCAGCGATTGCCCCGCACGGCTGCCCGCAGGCCACCATGTCTCCAGCGCCTTCTGCTTCAGCTCCCAGTTCCCCGCGCCGAGATTGCTCCTCGCCAGGGCAAGCTGGCCCACCTGCCGTACAAGCTGGATGTTCATCATGTGGGCCAGATCGTGCATGCGCAGCCACGGCACGAACAGCGAGGCCGCGACGATCAGCACTACCGCCAATCCGAAGAGAATCCGGCACTTGGCGGCCAGCGAGATTTTAAAGAACGAGATGCGCGCCATGGGAACCCGCTCTGAGCAAACAACCGTCGAAACCTAACTGAAATCACGCAATCGGAACATCGGAGCTTGCGTAACGTATTGATATTGCGGAGGTCTCATGTTGTTGACCCCCTCCTAAACTGCCGATACCATTTGGATATTCACAGCGCCATTTGTGGAGCCGTGGTCTTATGCGCAAGTTCCTGTCTATCATAACCTTAATAGCCATCATCTGGCCGGTCGATTTCGCTTCGGCACAGACCGGCGGAAAACGCCGCCAGCCGAACAGCGGCTTGAACACGCGAACGGCACGATATCGCCCCAGCGCCGGCTTTACAAAGGGTTACGCGGGGTTGAGCTTTCGGACAGATCAGGTTCGCAACCTGTTTCCGATCGGGCGCGGGGGCGGTCGGCAGGGCTTGCTCTCGCCGTTGCCGCCCAGCTATGACCCGGTTTTTAATTCACTCTATTATCGGAATCCGCTGCGCGCGAGATCGCTTCTCGCGCAGCGAGGCCTCGGCAACGCCGGCCGGCAGGACTATGTGTTCGAAAACGGTCGATGGGTCGGCGACATCGGAACTGACTACTTGCCTTTGCAGTCTGCAAAGTCTATATCGCGCCCGGCCGGCGCGAAACCGGACACAGCCGACGCGCCGGACATCCAAACTTCGACGCGCCCCTTGATGCTCAACACCGGACCCTCCGCGCGCCCCCTCAACGACAATCTCGAACAGCAGATCCGCGAGCGATCCGATCAATACCTCCGCATGGCCAAGGCCTATGCGATGGAGAAGAACTACGCTTCGGCCGTACAGTATCTCGAACTGTACAAGGGCGCGCGCCCGAACGATCCAATGGGTGACGGCGCGATGGCCATGCTCAGCTATCAGATGCGCGACATTCATAAGGCCGTCTTTCACGTAACGATGGCCCTGAAGCGCATGAAAACGCTGGATGATCTCCCGCTGAACTGGCGCGACTACATTGCGGATCCAAACGACTTCAGGGCGATGGTGAATCAGCTTTCGCTCGTCGCCCGCGGTCAATACAGCACGCCGCAGGCGAATCTGCTATACGCGTATTTTCAATGGCTGAACGACGACCACGTCGGCGCGATCGTTTCGCTGGAAACAGTGCTCGTCGCATTCGACGCGGCGGCCAAGGTCGAAGAAGAAGAAACCGGACAAATCAGCCCCATCGAACGCGCGGCCTATGTCCGGCGATTTCACGATCTCCTCGTCGCGCGGAAGAATCAATCCAACCCGGATTCCAACACGACGGCCGAACCGTCCAGCGCGGTAAAGTAAGCGAAGGCGGCGGCCGATCGACGCGGGGCCGCTGGGTGTGCCTTCGCATCAAAGGGGAATAGAGGCGAGCGGCTGAACATGTCGGACACGACCCAATCCGCCCATTCCGCCGCGCGCGGCGGGCTTATGCGATATCGCGATCCGATATCGTGGGTCGTGCATATTGCGCTCTTCGCGATCGCCCTCTTTCTCGCCTTCGGGCTTTACTTCAACTTCCGCCGATTCGATGAATGGTTCATCCCCTACTACATACGCCTGCTGGCGCCGATCGTCTTGATCAAGACCATCGTCTTCTGGCGGATGAATCTCTTTCGCGGCACGTGGCGCTACGTCGGCATGCGCGATCTCGGCGCGATCACGATGGGCAGCCACGTCAGCACCTTCTTCTTCGTCGTGTTCTTTTTCATCACCGCCCATTTTTATCCGGCGTACATCGAGCATCCGCAATACCAATTTCCACAGAGCGTCTTCCTTCTCGACTGGGGCACGACCATCGGCGTCGTCTGCGGCGCCCGGCTGCTCGTGCGCCTTTATCACGAGGAAATACGCCATGTCGCATCGACCGGCAGCCGTCAGTGCCTCATCGTCGGCGCGGGCGACACAGGCGAGGCGCTCCTCCGCGAAATCCTCCGCATGCGCATCGAACGCTACAACGTCGTCGGCTTCCTTGACGACGAACCCGCCAAGCAGAACACGCGCATCCACGGCGTGCCCGTCGTGGGAAACCTCGCCGAAGCCAGGGATCTCTGCCAGCGCTATCAGATCGAAGAGTTGCTCCTCGCCATGCCCAGTGCGCCGCAAAAAACCCTGCGTCGCATCGTCGAACAATGCGAGGGCATGAATGTCCGATTCCGCACCGTGCCGTCGATGGAGGCCCTGATCGAGGGAAAAGTCGCCGTCTCGCAGGTGCGCGACGTCAGCATCAAAGACCTCCTCGGGCGAGAGCAGGTCGAGCTGGATCAGGAACGCATCAGCCGATCCATTCGCGGGCGGCGCGTGCTTGTCACCGGTGCAGGCGGCTCCATCGGCTCAGAACTGTGCCGCCAGATCTGCCGCTTCGAGCCAGGCAGGCTGCTCCTCGTCGAGCAAGCCGAAAACAATCTCTTCGAGATCGACCGCGAGCTGCAGGATCGCTTCCCATCCGTTTCGCTGCGATGCTGCGTTGCCGACATCACCGACGCCCGCCGCGTCGATCACATCATCGCCACGGAGAAGCCGTCGGTCATCTTCCACGCCGCCGCGCACAAGCATGTGCCGATGATGGAAATCAACGTCGGCGAAGCCGTAAAGAACAACATGCTCGGAACGAAGATCATGGCCGACACCGCCAAGCGCCACGGCGTCGACCGCTTCGTGATGATCTCGACCGACAAGGCCGTCAATCCGACATCGGTCATGGGTTGCACCAAGCGCGTCGCCGAGATGTACATTCAGCAGCTCCGTCAGGGCGGCAATACCCAGTTCATGACCGTCCGATTCGGAAACGTCCTCGGCTCCAGCGGCTCGGTGATACCCATCTTCCAGCGACAGATCGCCGCAGGCGGACCGGTCACCGTTACCGATCCCAACATGACGCGATACTTCATGACTATTCCCGAGGCGTCGCAGTTGGTCCTCCAGGCCGGTGTCATGGGCGTCGATGGCGACATCTTCGTGCTCGATATGGGCGAGCCGGTGAAGATCGTCGATCTGGCGCGCGAGATGATCACGCTGAGCGGCCTGCGCCCCGGCGAAGACATCGAGATCAAGTTCACCGGCATTCGACCTGGCGAAAAGCTCTACGAAGAGCTGAGCGTCAGCGGCGAAAACATGGGCAAGACGACGCACGACAAAATCTACGTCTGGCGAAATCGCAAGGAAGACTGGCCGCGCGTCTGCCGCCTCATGGACGAACTCATCGCGTCGGCCGATGGCCTGGAGCCGGACGCACTTCGTCGAAAACTCGTCGAGATCGTGCCGGAATTCACCCCCGAGGCCGCAGGCCAGTCGGCGCCGCGCACTGAGGCGGAAGCCCGGTCGCACGCAAGTGCCGCGGCGGAGACATCTGCGATCGGTGGCCTGCCCATCGGAGAATCTCCCGCCGTCTGACATCCGCAACGCGAGCAACCGCACGCCCGGTCGCGCCGCCTCACCGGATTCTGACGGCATGGAGAAACGGATCGGTGGGCCATGATGGGAAGTACAGCAGTCGCCTCGCGAATAGACAGAAGGCCGACCCGCCCCACAAGGCCTGAGATGAATAATATCGCAAGATCAAGTTGGATTTCCAGAATCTGCTGGTTGTTGGTGGCCGTAGGAACCTGTCTATGGATTCTTGGCGTGTTCGTAAAGGTCGACATCGCGAGTTCAAGGGGACAGGTTTCGTTGGCTCTGGGCCATATTCACGTGTCTCATTTTGCAATGCCACGTAATCTGCCAACTACCGGTGTATCTATCCACCGTCAAGGCTCGATAATCGAGGCAGCAAGACAATCGTTCAGATCCCAGCAGTTCTTTCATCGTTATGCAACCGGAGGGCTTATCTGCTTTCCAGTATACTCCATAATATTGATGGGCTTGATATGCAGGATGTTCATCTGGTTACGCAGTCCCGTACGAGTATCCTACTCGGCTTGCGCAATCTGCGGGTATTGCCTTACTGGGAATACCAGTGGCGTGTGTCCAGAGTGCGGCAGTAAGTTAGGAGAGACTAGCAGGGTGGGCCGCTCTCATGACCCACCTATTCGCGGATAGACTGACATAATTACTCTTATGCATCGCGCGGGACTCTAACAGCTCGTGCTGAAAACACACGGAGCAACGACAAATTCTTGGCTCTGTAACAGTGGGTGAATCCGACCTTTGCCGAAGGCGCCGGGAAACTCGGAAATTAAGGGAGGCCATGACTGATGAACCTAACAGCCCGTGGTAAAAGTCCTCTTGACACATGAAGTATATTGATGAACGAGGATCATGTCGAAGGATTTTCAGGGTTGAGGGATTTTCAGGGTCGAAGGGTTGTCTGGGCCGAAGGCTTGTCATGGAGGACGACGCGTGGCGATGGGAA
>CAZRFP010000186.1:0-7701 GCA_964599535.1 uncultured Planctomycetaceae bacterium | reverse complement strand
CGTTACCGCGCGCATCGCCGCGCTCGCGCCGGACGCGCGCATCATCGTCGGCCACGGCCAGATGCACGGTGACGAACTCGAAGACGTCATGCTGCGCTTCATCCGGCACGAAGCCGACATTCTCGTCTGCACGACGATCATCGAAGCCGGCCTGGACATTCCCAACGCCAACACCATCTTCATCGATCGCGCCGAGATGTTCGGCCTGGCCGATCTGCACCAGTTGCGCGGGCGCGTCGGGCGATACAAGCATCGGGCCTATTGCTATTTGCTGCTAAGTCCCAATCGGCAGTTGAACGAAACCGCGGCGCGGCGGCTCAAGGCCATTGAAGAATACAGCGAACTCGGCGCGGGATTTCGAATCGCCATGCGCGATCTGGAGATTCGCGGCGCGGGCAACATCCTCGGCCCGGAGCAGTCCGGCCATATCGCCACGGTCGGCTACGAGCTTTATTGCCAACTCCTGGAAAAGCAGGTCAAGCGCATGCGCGGCGAGCCGTCTGACGAACGCATTCCCGTGCATCTCGAGTTGGATGTCGAAGCCTACATTCCGAAGGCCTATGTCGCGTCGGATCGGCAGCGGATGGATTGCTATCGCCGGTTTGTCTCGTGCCGAACGCCGGAAGATGTCGAACAGCTCGAGCGCGATCTGATCGACACATTCGGACCGTATCCGGAAACGGTCGGCACGCTGCTCGCGTTGGCGGAGATTCGCGTTCGCGCCGGGCTTGCGGGCATCAATACGATCATCAAGCGCGAGCCGGATGTCATTTTCAAGTTCACCGGCGAAGTGAAAAAGCTCGAGCCTTATTTTAGTTCCGCGGCCGGCCGTGTGAGCTTTCCTGACGGTCGCACGCTGCATTGGCGTCTGCCGGATCACTACTTTTACGGGGTGACGCTCTTAACGGTGTTGCGCAATCTGCTGCGCCGCGAGCGCGCCGAACCGAGGGTGAATGAGCAATCCGATGAGTTGTCGCGACATGATCCCGCAGCCGCTCGTTCGGCGGCTGGTCGCGCAAGGCAGGCTGAAGGGCCGATACGGGCGACACCGAACGCGCGGCCCGCCGATGCACCGATTCGAAAGCGAAAGCGGACGACGCCGCGGGACGGACCGTCACAGTGACGTCCGTTCATGCGCGGCGGATTGCCCGATAACGAACTCGGCGGTCATTGAGCGACCATACACACTGTCCCGAAAATGGGGCGAAAAAGTCGATCCGCCTCCGCAGCATCGCGGAAAGCCGCTTGAGCACCGAGTGCCGTGGAGCTTCGCTCTCTCCCCCAAAAGTTCGCGATCCTGCGATTTGGGTCGTTTTCGCATGTTTCGAGAGGTTCCGGGGCTAGGATTAGGCCATCCAAGCGGGTATAGTCTGTATATTGCATACCCCAAGCGCGCCCGCCGAACGACCATCGGCGCGGGCGCGCCCTGCCATGCACGCCGCGCGACGGACAAGCCGAACGGACTGACGGGTTCATCGACACGGGGCAACATGCGGGGGATGGTGGAGTAGAACCGGGGGAGATGATGCGCAGCGGGGACGGGGGCGTCTTCGTACAGGCGAGTCGCGCACCATCAAACCGCCAGACGACAGCACGACTTACGGATCGGAAGGAGCACTCCGCATGAGCGGGAAGCAACAGCAGCCCGGTGCGACGGTTCGCCGCCCATTTCGCGGCGCATACGCATGGCCGGTCGTTTTGATTTTGGGAACCATCGCGCTCCCGTTGTCTGCCCTGGCGGACAACGATGCGGCGCAGACCGCCAACGCCTCGTCGCCCGGACCCAAAGGACGCGCAACGCCCGAACTGTCGCACGATCCCATTGGCATTCCGGTGCTCGATGCGCAGACGGCATGGCAGCTTCCACCCGGCGGCGCGATGCGCGGGCCGATGCTTCCCATCTACGACAACGGCGCGCCGCTCGACGACTTCGGCGATCCCGCCTCGCAAGCCAGCCTGCAAGTCGACGGCGCTTCGATCGTCTGGCGCTTCATGGCCGCCGCGGCCGACAACTTGGTGTTGCCCGATTCGATCACCAATCCCGGCGGCAACCACAACATCACCGTGGTGCGCGTCGCGGTTGATTTCTTTCAGACCGGCTCTGAATCGGCCACGCCGCTGAACACCTGGCTGGGCGCCTATGTCACAATCTACACGAACTCGCCGCTAAACCAGCCGGGCGGCGCGCCCGCGCTCGTCGGCGGCAACGTCACGTTTACCGGAAACGTTGTCGCGTCGGTGTTTGTCCCCGTCGACCAGCTCATTAATGAAGTGGCCATCGACACCGGTTGCCGCGTGGTGCATCAGATCGACATTCCCGTCGATTTCGTCCTCGCGTCGCAGACGCCCTACTGGTTGAGCGTGATGCCGCGCTTTGCCGCGCCGCCGCAGTCGGCTTGGTGTCTTTCGGATGGCACTGACGGCGTCGCCCGTCCGGCCCATCGCGGCGCGACGTTTGACGTGCCGTTCTGGACCGTCGTCGAGGGCAACCTGGGCATCGGCTCATGCTCGGCCGGCGCGCCGGCTGGTTCGATCAAGGAGCTTTCGTTTCAACTTTTTGGAGAGGACGTATCGTCTGATGTCGGCGCATGCTGCAATACCGTTACGGGCACGTGCATCGATGTCGATCGCATCATCGACCCCGGCGCGTGCATGGAAGCCGACGAGGTCTTCTCGCCCGGCCAGCTCTGCGAACTGCTCGAACCGGCGTGCAACGAGGGCGCGTGCTGCTACACCAATCAGTTCAACCAGGACGTGTGCATCGTGACGACGGCGGTCGACTGCGCGATCGTGTTCGGCGGCCATGCTTTTCGCCTCGGCCAGTCATGCACGCCCGACCTCGACTGCACGCGTCCGCCGCCGAACGACGACTGCACGCTCGCTGAGACGCTGGCCGGCAATAACGTCGTGGAGCCGTTCAACTCGGCCAACGCGACGACGAACCCGGCGACGCCCTCTCTCCCGGGCTGCGGACCGATGGCGCGCGACATCTGGTACAGATGGAACGCCACCTGCGACGGCACGGCGGTCATCACGACTGTCGGCAGCTCGTTCGACACGGTGATCGCGGTCTATCGAAACGGAACAAATGTCTGTCCACCGTGTCCCATCGATAATACGAACTTCGATTCGTGCAACGACAACAATCCGCTCGATCCCGGTTCGACGTATTCGATCCTCGCGGTGCCCGTGACGGTGGGCGAATGCCTGCTCATTCGCGTCGGCGGAAAGCCGAGCGCGACACCCGACGGCGGCGACGGCGTGCTGCGCATCTTCTGCGTGCCGGCCGGCCAGGGAGCGTGCTGCAAGGCCGACGGCAGCGCCTGCACGCTCGAATTTGAAGCCAACTGTTCGTCCCCGAATCGCTGGCTGCCCGGCGAGCCTTGCGATTCGCCGAATGCCTGCCTGCCGAACGATGCGTGCGTCTCACCGCTGCCGCTGCCGAACCAGAAGCAGATTCATCGCCCCTTCAACACCACGCGGGCGACGACCAGCCCGCAAGGCCAGCCGACCGACTGCGGCAACATCGCAAACGATGTCTGGTTCAGTTATGTCGCGCCGTGCGATGGTGATGTGGAGATCACGACGGCCGGCAGCACGTTCGACACGTTTATTGTGGTTTACGATTTCAACGGCGGCATAACGTGCCCCGATCCGACCTTCTGCTCGATGCTGGGTGATCGCGAGATCGCGTGCAGCGACGACGAGGCCGACGCACTTGCCCGCGTGCGCATCGCCAATGTCTCCAGCGGCGATTGCCTCATCATTCGCGTCGGCGGCAAGCCGAGCGCATCGCCGAATTCGGGACCGGGCCTGTTGAACGTCTTCTGCATCAGCGAGAACGAAGGCGCCTGCTGCTTTTCCGATGATTCGTGTGAGATCGTGGAAGAGGACGAGTGCCTTGCCCCCAGCACGTTCTTCCCCGGCGTCATCTGCGAAGACGACACGCCCTGCGGCGGCGCGCCTGAAAACGACCTGTGCGAAGACGCGATCGAACTGAGCGGCAGCCCCGTGTCGCAGCCGTATAACACCACGAGCGCGACCACCGACGATAACGCCCCGCAAACCCAGTGCGGCGATATTGCGCAGGACATCTGGTACACCTATACCGCGCCATGCACCGGCACGCTGCTTATCAGCACCGAGGGCAGCGCCTATGACACCGCGCTGGCGGTCTATGGCGGCGCGGGCTGCCCGGTGGATTGTCCGCAGCCCTCGCCGGACGGCGACTTCACCGAACTGGCTTGCAGTGACGACGCCCCCGGACTGGGCACGCGCTCGCGCGTCATTCTGCCCGTGACCAGCGGCGAGTGCCTCCTGATTCGCGTCGGCGGCAAAGACCTCTCGCCGACGAACAGCGGCGGCGCGGGCGTGCTGAATATCGAATGCTTCGTCGAAGATTTGGGCGCGTGCTGCCACGCCGATCGCACATGCACCGAAGCCGTGACGGTGGGCGATTGCGCGGCGATGGGCGATCAGTTCTTCCCGCTGGAAGGCTGCAACGAGATGAACTGCCCGCCGCTGCCGCCGAACGACGAATGCGACGGCGCGATACTCATCGGCAACGGTCCGACGCCCATTGACACGACGACGGCCACCGACAGCGCGCAAGCCGTGCCGCCATCGCCGACTTGCGCCCAGCCGACGAAGGACCTGTGGTATCGCTACGAGGCGTCGTGTACGGGCACGGCGCGCGTGACGCTCTGCGGCGCGGTCAGCTTTAACAGCGTGATCGTTGTCTATGACGACTGTGAGGCGTGCGGCGATGAAACCTCGCTGCTCGCGTGCGACAACAACGGATGCGGTGTTTCCGGTGATAGCGAAGTGTTCTTCCCCGTCGTCGAGGAAGCGTGCTATCTCATTCGCGTCGGCGGCGTCGCGGGCGCGTCGGGAACGGGCGTGCTGAGCGTCTCGTGCCAGATCGACACGGGTTGCTGCCCCGGCGATGTCGATCTGAGCGGCGTCGTGGACCTGGCCGATCCCGATCTGCTCGTCGCGATTCTGCTCGATCCGATCGAAGACCCGGATGATCCGGCCTTCTGCCCGGCCGATGTGAACGGCGACGGAGAACTCGACGGGCGAGACATACAGGCCTTCGTGTTTGCGTTGCTCGACGGTTTGCCGTGTGAGTTTGAAATCGAAGGCGCGTGCTGCAGCGGCACGGTCTGCACGATCGCATCGCAGGCGGATTGCCTTGCGAGCGACGGCTTCTACCTCGGTAACTTCACGACGTGCGAAGGCAATCCCTGTCTGCAATTTGAATTCGGCGCGTGCTGCATCGGTCCGGCGTGTTCGTTGCAGACGATCGCGGGCTGCGTCCAACTCGGCGGCGATTTCAAGGGTGACGGCACGGAGTGCCAGGTGAACACCTGCACGCCACCGCCGCCGCCGGTGACGTGCGAGAATGAGTTTGTGGTGGAGCTGGAGGCGGAAAATCCGGCGGCGCAGGGGCTGGGCGACGACGTGGCGATGTCGGGATCGGCGTTTGTCGCCGGCGCGCCGTCGACCAGTTCGGCCATCGGTTCGGCATACGTCTTCAGAAACGCAGGCGGCGTATGGTCTCAGGAAGAGGAATTGACCGCCGACGATGGCACACCCAACGCCCGTTTAGGCGATTCGGTCGCAATGGACGGCGATCGTATTATGGTTGGCGCCTCCGGGGCACAGGTTTCCGGCGTGGCGCGCGGAGCGGTTTATGAATTCGAAAGAGTCGGCGGTGTCTGGCAGCAAGGCCAAAAGGTGGTGTCGTCATATACGACAGCTGGCGAGCTGTTCGGCTTCTCCGTTTCAATTGACGGCTCGACAATGATCATCGGCGCGCCGCAAAACAACGAAATGGGGCTGGTGGCCGGCGCGGCGTATATCTTCGAGCACGACGGCGTGAGTTGGACGGAAACGCAGAAGCTCTTCGGCAGCGACATCGATGGATTTGACAATTTCGGCGCTTCGGTCGTTATTCGAGGCGATTATGCGGTCGTTGGCGCGCACAATGCGAACACCGGTGGTATCAACCACGGTGCGGCCTATGTGTTTGAGCGGATCGAGGGCATGTGGACCCAGGTTGCTAAGTTGCAGGCCGCCGATCTCGTTCTTAACAGTGCATTCGGCTGGTCCGTGGATATCAGCGGTAACAAGATCATCGTCGGAGCGTATCAGACGTTTTCCGGCGGCTTCCAGAGCGGCGGCGCGTATATCTTCGAGCGGAGCGGCGGAATCTGGCAGCAGACGCAGAAGCTCGTGCCGTCGGATGCGGCCTCCGGTCAGAACTTCGGATCGTCGGTTCGCATGGTCGGTGACGCCATCGCGGTCGGCGCGCGCGGGCGAAACGCCGTCTATCTCTTCGTTCGTGATGAAGGCCAGTGGCAGGAATCGGACATCCTGACGTCCCCATCGGCAGTTACCGGCGATCTTCTCGGATTCTCCGTCGATTGGGACGGAGAGACGCTCGTCGCCGGCGCTCAGCAGGGCGAAGTCTCCGGCAATAACACCGGCACCGTTCATGTCTTCGGCCTCACGTGTGACGGGGCTTGCTGCATCGGCGGAAATTGTCAGATGCAAGGCGGCGCGGACTGCGCCAATGTCGGCGGCGTGTTCCAGGGCACGGGCGTGCAGTGCGGCGTGGATGTGTGTGTTCCGGACGAGCCGGGCGCGTGCTGCCCCGGCGACTTCAACAACAGCGGCACGTACGACATCGGCGACATTCAGAGCTTTGTCGACGCGCTGCTGGATCCGCCGATCGTCGGTACGCCGGAGCACTGTCTGGCCGATACCAACGAGGACGGCGATATCGACGGCCTGGACATCGCGCCGTTTGTTGCTGACTTACTGGCCGGTCTGCCGTGTACGCAGTCGTAGGGCGGTGGTGGGGCGTCATGCTGTTTGGCCATCCCACACCAGCGGGCGCGCTTGACGCATCGCATTTCATGCTTCAACATACGTCCTTCGCGGCCGCGCCGGCATAGCTCAGCGGTAGAGCACAGCTTTCGTAAAGCTGGGGTCCTGGGTTCAAATCCCAGTGCCGGCTGTTTCCTTTCCCTTCACGCGCGACGCCCTACTCTTCCGATCCATCCCCTCGACTTCGCGCCATTTAAGGCATGACACTTGCGACGAATCCCCGTTCGCGTCAATCTGTGCGATGTGATCCCATAGGCGTCGGCTCGCGACATTCTCGCGCGGCCGCCTGATTGCGCAAGACAGGAGTATTGTCATGGAGTCTCCACGCATGTTTCGCACGTCCAGGCGGCTGATGGCCGTGGCAGCCGGGTTGATTCTGTTCATGGGCTGCACGCCGACCGGCAGCTTCAAGATTACGGCCGTGCCCGATGATCAGTCGCTTGATGAGCGCATCGTCATCAAGGACCCGCGCTGGATCAGCGAGCGCATCGCCATCATTGACATCAGTGGTTTGCTGATGAACGCCCGGGCGAACAGCCTTTTTTCCGAGGGCGAGCACATCGTCTCGCTGACCGTCGAAATGTTGCAGAAAGCAGCCGACGACAAGCGCGTGAAGGCCGTGGTGCTGCGCATCAACTCACCCGGCGGCACGGTCACGGCCAGCGACACGATTTACGAAGAGATTCTCGCCTTCAAAAAAAGAACCAACAAACCGGTCATTGCTTACTTTCAGGATGTCGCGGCGAGCGGGGCGTACTATCTGGCGTGCGCGGCCGACGAGATCATCGCCCAGCGATCGACCGTCAC
>CAZRFP010000185.1:0-7751 GCA_964599535.1 uncultured Planctomycetaceae bacterium | reverse complement strand
ATTCACGGCCGCCGAAGAGTCAGTCTACATCTTCCGGACCCTCGGCATGGAGCCGTGGGGGCGGATCGGCTCGGGCGTCGTCGAGTTGATCGCGTGTGTGCTGATCCTGTGGCCGCGGACTATCGTCTTTGGCGCACTGCTCGCGGCGTGCGTGATGGCCGGTGCGATCATGAGTCATCTGACAAGGCTGGGCATCGTGGTTCGGGCCGATGGCGGGCTGCTCTTCGGCCTGGCGCTGACGACGACTGCCGCATCGCTGATTGTGCTGTTTGTGCGGCGCGTGCAGTGGCCGATGATCGGCCGGCGCGGATCGGGCATATGAGAAGTTGTCGGTGCGGCAACGCCAGCCCGCATACAGGCCGCCCCGTCGCCGCGATCAGATTCGGGTCTTTACCCCGGCTCCGAAGTTCGCATACACTACGCGACCGCATAGCGCGGCCGCGGGCGCGGTTCGGCCGCGTGCCGACACGTCGTCAGGTGTCACGGACATGACGCGATCGACGCCGTCGGCTTGTGCGCCCGGCGCAGGACCTCCCGCCCATGATTCGCGACAACACCCTCCCGCGTTGTGAATGTCCTACATATGACGCACTCGTCGAGTCCATCCGCCAGCTCGAGTTTCTGCTCGAAGGGCTGACCGACGAACACTACGCCCGCAAGCCTATCGGGCGCTTTCATGGCAGCATCGGCGGCCATGTGCGCCACTCCATTGATCACATGCGCGCGCTGCTCGATGTTGACGCTTCCGGACTGCTCAACTACGACGATCGCGAACGGGGCACCGACATTGAGCGCGACCGCCGGTCGGCCGTGGCCGCATTGCGCGAACTGGAGGCGCGGTTTCTGAATCTGCCGTCGTCCGCGATGGATCGCCGGCTCACGCTGCGGGCCATGATGACGACCGGCGGCATCGCCGTCGAAGCCGAAACAAGCTTCGCGCGCGAACTGGCATTTGTGCTGAGCCACACGATCCACCACAACGCCATCCTCGCAGCGATGATGCGAGAGATCGGCGTCGCGCCGCCGCCGGACTTTGGCTATGCCCCGTCGACGGTCGCCTACCTCAACGAGACGTCATGTGCACCGTCACACTCGTTCCACTCCTGACGCGACCCCCCCATCCTTCCGGCGGCGCGTCCGAAGGCGGGCCGCGCGGCACGCGCCTCGCATGCAATCGCGATGAACTGCGCAGCCGCCCGATCGCCCTTCCGCCGATCATCCGAACGATCGAAAACCGCCGCGCGATCATGCCGATTGATCCGGTCTCCGGCGGCACCTGGATTGCGGCCTCGGACGCAGGGCTGATGATGACGCTGCTGAACGTAAACCCTCGCCGCGGCTCGGGCGGCGCGCCGCACGACGGATCGCTCGTGCGCAGCCGCGGCGCGATCATTCCGGAGTTAATCCCTTGCGCGACGCTCGACGAGGCTTCCGATCGGGCGATGGGGTTGGCGCCCCGCGCGTTTCCGCCGTTTTGCCTTGTCATGGCCGATGCCGGGCGCGTCGTGGAAATCCGTTCCGACGGCCGGAACATGTGCCGCAGTGACGACACTAAACTGGTTCGACCGGTTCTCTATACGTCGTCCGGGCTGGGTGATCATCTGGTTGAAGGTCCGCGCCGGAAACTATTCGACGAGTTGTTTCCCGCGTCGGCGCCGCCGGAAGACTGGCTCGCGACACAACAAGCGTTTCATCGGCATAGCTGGCCGGACCGCACGCATTTGAGCGTCTGTATGAGCCGCGACGAGGCATGGACCGTCAGTATGACGATCGTCGAGCTTCATGAGGCCGGAATCGAGATGAGCTATATCGCCGGCCGCCCCGACGCCGGCACGCCGGCGGCGCGCATTCGGCTCGATGATCACGATACGCGTTCGCTGCGCGGGCCTGGTTCATGGCGAAAGGACTCTTCTGCGTGATGTCGGCTTCTGGCGAGATGCAATGGCCGATCGACGCGTCGATCGTCGCACGGCTCGATCCGTTGGTGCAGTCGGCGTGTCTCGCTGCCGCGACATTGACATCCGAAGACCTCACGTGCATTGCGGCCGGACTGTTCGCCCGGGCGCAACAAATGACGTTGCTTGTTGCGATCATCGGCTGCGCCGTCGGCATTTTTCTGGGCGACTTGGGCTTGTGGCTCATCGGCCGCTACATGGGCCGGCGTGCGCTGCGGTGGCGATGGGTCGAGCGGCGGTTGCCTGCCGCGCGCGTCGAAGCCGTAGGTGACTGGTTCGACGAGCGCGGCTGGCGCGCCATCTTGGCCAGCCGCTTCATGCCCGGCACGCGCGTGCCGGTCTATGTCGCTGCCGGAATCGTCGGCCGTCGACCGGCCGCCTTCATGCTCTGGACGCTGCTGGCCGTTGCGATCTGGACGCCGCTGCTGGTCGGGCTGACGGCACTGCTCGGCCCGGCGTTTGTTCATGCGGCGCTGGCGTTTCTTGGCGGTGGATGGATCGCGCTGGCCGCTGCGGCGCTCGCGCTGTTTTTGTGTCTTCGCATCGGCACGATGGCCTGGACGGAAATCGGCCGGGCGCGCATCACCGCGTCGGTGTCACGGCTGTGGCGCTGGGAGTTCTGGCCGACCTGGTTGTTCTACATACCGCTTTATCCGTGGATCGCGTGGCTTGCATTGCGTAACCGCGGCTTAAGCCTTCCGACGGCCGCCAACCCCGCCTTCCCGCACGGCGGCGTCGTCGGCGAATCGAAGGCTGACATTCTCGCGAAGCTGCCGTCCGAATGTGTGATGCCGTTCGAATTGTTGCCGCCCGGCGATGCCGCGTCGCGGCTCGAGTCGTTGGAGCGCATCATGTCGGACCGTGCATGGACTTATCCGATCATCCTAAAGCCCGACAGCGGCGAGCGCGGCGCGAGCGTGCGCCTCGCGAGGGATCGCGCCGGGGCGGCCGCCTACTTTGAGCGCGTCGAGGGCAGGGTCATGGCTCAGGCGTATCACGCCGGTCCGTTCGAGGCAGGCGTGTTCTATTATCGAATGCCCGGAGACGCCGCGGGCCGCATATTCTCAATCACTGACAAACATTTCTCGTTTATCGTCGGCGACGGCAATCGCACCGTTGAGCAGCTCATCTGGCGGCATCCGCGCTATCGCATGCAGGCCCGTCGATTCCTTGCCCGGCTCGCCGATCGTGCCGACGAAATTCTCGCGCCCGGCGAGCGCCTGCAACTGGCCGTCGCGGGCAATCATTGTCAGGGCACGCTCTTCAGAGATGGCGCCCATCTCATCACGCCGGCGCTTGAGCGGGCGATCGACCGCATCGCCGCCCGCATCGAAGGCTTCCATTTCGGGCGATTCGACGTGCGCTATACCGACGCTGATGCATTCAGGACCGGCCGCGACTTTTGGATTATCGAGTTGAACGGCGTCACATCGGAGTCGACGAATATCTATGACCCCTCGTGGTCGATCTTCCGTGCGTATGCGACACTCTTTCGCCAGTGGTCGATACTCTTTGCCATCGGCGCCGCCAACCGGTCGCGCGGACATCGCCCCAGCGCGTGGACGGTTCTGTTGCAGGACATTCGATCTCACTATCGCGGCAGGCGAATCGATCCGCTTGCGGACTGACGGCACGGGGAATTTGACGCAAGATCAGGTCGAAAGCAACTTGCGTGCAACCCGTTCGGATTACAGAGATTACAATAGCCTGCCGATCTTTATTCGGAGGTGCTGTGCGCCAGCGGATCGGTGGTTTGACAGCTACAGGGTCCAACCTACAATTCGCTCATTCCATCCGCGGCAAGGATTCACAACAGGGCCGCGGTCGTGCCAGAGCGCCGCACGGCGGGACGGAGAGACGGTGTAACATTCTCTCCCGCATATTGTTGTGCTGACTTAACACCAACGGATAAATCCCCATGCCTTTGCGTTCCCTTCGGCTGCTTGCTCCCGCGATTGTTTTCATCGGACCGGTGCTCTTCTTCCTCGCGTGCCAGACGGGGCGAACATCGATCCGTGAAATCCGCGAAGTCGCCTACGAGCCGGCGCCGGCCGGCGCGACGGATGCGGATTCGCGCCTGCTGCCCGAACTTCCCCTGATTGATGCGCCGGCGCCAGCGGAGTTGTCCGGCACTGTCATGCCGACATCCCTATCGATCGACGCTTCGATGTGGACGCATCTGCCCGATCCGAGCGTCGCTCCCGAGGTGCTGGACAAGCGCCTCGCCATGACGCGGTACGGTCAGGAGGCGATCCGCCTCGAAAATGAGGAAATCTACAAGACCACCAAGGATCTGATTCGGGAGATCGAGCAACCCCGCCAGTTTCGGCTGACTCTGGCCGATGCGCTGCGCCGGGCCCTGCTCAACAACTATCAGATCAAAGTCGACGGCTACGCGCCCGCCATCAGCACGGCCCAGATCGTGCAGGCCGAGGCGGCCTTCGACGCGGCGTTCTTCGCAAACATCAACCGCAACAACTCCGATCGGCCGACACCCTCGCAGCTCCTGGCGTCGCAGACTGACACGACTCAGGTAGCCGGCGGAATTCGGAAACTGCTGGCGACGGGCGCGACGCTCACTCTGACACAGGCGATGGTTCGCATCGACAATCCCGGGTTCCAGTTTCAGGTGATCAATCCGTCGTGGACGCACAATTTTACGGTCGAGCTGCGCCAGCCGCTCCTGAGGAACTTCGGCATCGACTTCAACCGCGCCCAGATCAACATCCGCAAGAACGAGCGAAAAATCAACGAAGAGGCCTTCCGTGCCCGCGTGATTGAGATTCTCAACAACACTGAGCAGGCTTATTGGCAGTTGGTCGCGGCGCGTCGCGACGTTGTCATCAGTGCCGAGATTCTGGCCCAGGCGCGCAAGACATACGAACAGATCAAGGCCCGCATTGACTTCGACGCCTACACGACACTGCTCTTTCGCAGCGAGGCGAACGTCAAGCAGCAGGAATTCACCTACATCGACGTGAAGAACCGCGTGCGCAATGCGGAAGATCAGTTGTTGAACCTGATGAATGATCGCGAACTGCCGCTGTCGGCTGACATCGAGATCATCCCCGTGGATGGTCCGATGATCACCGAACTGGTTCGCGACCGATTCGCGACCGTCGAAATCGCCCTCGAACGGCGGCCGGAAATCCTCCAGGCCCGCCATGCCGTCGACAACACGCGCATCGGCCTGGGCATCGCAAAAAATCAGGCCCTGCCGCAGTTGGACGTCATTTATCGCATGACGATGAACGGCCTCGGCGCCAGCAGCGATCAGGCCTTCGACCAGATGACGGGCAATAACTTCACCGACCATTTCGTCGGGCTTGAGTTTCTCTGGAACTTTGGCGAACGCGCCGAGCGCGCCGGCATCCGCATCGCGGCGTTGCAACAATCACAGGCCGTTCTGCGGTACAAGCAGGCGCTGGACAACGTCATCACCGATTGCCGCGTCGCCATGCGAAACATCGAGACCAACTACGAGCAGCTTGGCCCGAGCTATCAGGGCGTCATTGCCGCCGCTGAGAATCTCCGCTCGCTTCAGGAACGCCAGGAAAACAAAAGCCCGCCGCAGCTCGACACGATTCTCAATGCCCAGACGCAGCTCGCTTCCAGCCGTCGTGCCCTGCTACAGTCGGCCGTGAATTACAACATCGCGCTGGTCGACGTGGAGCGCGCCAAGGGAACACTGCTCGAATACAACAACATCGTCGTTGCCGAAGCGCCCTGACGCGCGACGCCCCCCAAAGCGGCGTTGATGTTGTCGAGTTTCCACGTCCGGTTCACCGACTCAACCAGGGGCGATCGCCGTACCGCCGCTCGCGCGATAATCTACCCGCGCGATGACATCAGCACTTATGCACCATACACAAATCGCAGCAGGCGAAGCGCCCGCAACAGGCGGCACGATCACGGACGCACCGCTTCTCTTCGCGGCGTTGTCGGCCGTGGCCGGCATCGCGTGCCTGATCCTTCATCGCAGGCTGCCCGGCGGGCTGGGCGGCTCCCTCTTCGCTTTCGGCATCACGGTCGCTCTGGCACTGCTGGCATATCGAGCCGATTGGCGCGTCGGTGATCGCCCCCTGCAGTTGTGCCTTCTGGGCGCGGCGCTCACGCCGCTATGGGCGGTCCTGGGCGCGGTGCTCGATCGAAGCCGCGTGGCGATTCATGCGCCACCTGAAGAGTACGCGGCCCGGCCGGTGGGTGAATTCGCCGATGCCGCGCGTTCGGCACGGCATACCGTCGAGGCGATCCTTGCATGGGCGGTCTTGACGGGTGCCGCAACGGGCGGCTGCCTGGTCGTCTTACTGATGGATGCCACGTTACCGCGCATTGCCGATGCCATGCCGACAGTCGCTCCCGCCTCGCCGATGATCGCCTATGTCTTCGCCGGGCTGGCGGCCGCCGTGATGATCTGGCGAATTCGTGGGGCCGCGCCGCAGCAGCCGGCGGTGATGCTTGCATGGGCGGCGCTCCTGGTGTGGTGGACGAGCCTGCTTATTCCCGCCGCCGCGCTTGCGGATGACATTCCCGATTACGCACGGCTTTCTTTTCAGCCCGGCTGGTGGACATGGGATTTTCATTTGCAGATCGGACTGACGATCCTACTTGTATCAGCCGCCATCATTCAGGACCGCGCCTATCGCCGCCGTCGTCACCTGGCGTGGCCAGACAATCTGGATGACCTGCTACTGCCGTATTCGCGGTGGTCGGCATATATCCAGATCGAGGCGTTTCTCGCGGCGATCGTGCTCGTGCTCGGCGTGTTTCACATTGTGCGCTCCGGAGGCGCGGGCCCACTGATGCCCGTCGTCAGCGGCGCATCGGCCATCGCCGCCGGCGTGGCGTGCCTGTATATGACGTTTCGGCGATGGAGTTCGAACACGTCGGGCCTGGGTCTGTCGCTCATCTCGCTGGGCATTGTGACATTCGCATGCGCGATTTCGACATGGTTCATTGATTCATCCGAGCGCACTTCATACGCCCAGCGCATGCCCGTGTTATTCAATGCGACGTTGTTTGGCATCGCGGTGATGATCTGGCTGTGGCGTTGGCTGGCGGAGGTATGGGATCAGCAGTTGCTCGACGGCGCGGCATGGACGACGACCGGCCGCATGATTCCCCATGCGCGCCGAACGGCGTTCTATCTTGCGGCGATCGGAATCCTGGTTGCGTATCAGATGGCGCTCTGGCCGGAGCGGGCGCTCACGTCGGATCGCGACGATAGCGCGTGGCGTGTTGTCTTCGGCATGATCGCAATTCTCACGCTGTCGGCGCAATGTGCGATCGCGGCGCGAAAGCGCGGCTGGGTCGGCTGGGCGGCGTTCGCCGTGATATTTGCCGTGGGGGCCGGTGCGTTTCTGTTTGTGCGCCTGCCCGCTTCGAGCGTGCGCGGCTGGCTGGTGCAGCACGAGCCGATCGTGCTTGGCGTGCTGGCCGTGCCAATACTCCTGCTCGCCGAGTCGTTGCCGAAGACCGCGTGGCGGGCATTTGCCGGACCGCTCTGGTTTCTGGCGCTGCTCTTTTTTCCGATGAAGGCGCTGATCGGCTTGTTGCCGGGCGCGACGCTGTCGGCCGCATGGATTCGCCCGACAGCGCTGGCGATTCTGGCGATCGTCTATTTCATGGCGGGCGGCCGCGAACATCGGCGCGCGTTTCTGGTGCTCGGCGCCGTGCTGCTGCTCGCGTCATGCGGCTACGCTTATCGCTTGTATTGGTCGTAGCGTTTTCGTAGCATGCCGCGACCGGGCGCGTCGCGTGCGAGCCGTGTGACACAGGCGCGGCAGCGGCGCCTCA
>CAZRFP010000184.1:0-7782 GCA_964599535.1 uncultured Planctomycetaceae bacterium | reverse complement strand
AGTGACGCGCCGTCACAGGCGGTCACCAGGCTGCACCAATCGGCCGCGCTCCGCCCCCAGACGATGTAGATGTAGTTCGTCGCGCCGGTGCTCAGGAATTGAGCGAATATCATGTCCTTGAAGCCGTCGCCGTCCAGGTCGGCGACCGCCGTCGCGCCCGGCGCGATGGTAATGCCGTAATTGACGAGCAGCCCGGTTGCGCCATCGAGCGCGGACGTGAGAATCGTGCCGGCAGAGACCGACCCTCTTCCAAAAATGACGGTACTGGGATAGCCCCCGATGACGACATCATCGTAGCCGTCGCCATTCACATCTCCAGCCGCGACCGCCCTTCCGAAGCCGACGATCGAACTGTCGTTGGAAACGGCGAATCCCGGCGAACCATCACCGCCGGTGATGGTGCTTAAGTCCAGCGCGTGTTGCACGGGCCAGCCGGTCCGCCCTCCGAACGCGACGATGACGCGCGCCGTACTGGCCGCGCTGTTTCCAATCACCAGATCCTGCACGCCGTCGCCGTTGATATCGCCGACAGCCACCGCCGCGCCGGCATCGGTGTCGGCCGTTCCGTCCATTTCCAGTGAGGCGGTAAATCCCAAAGAACACGTCTTGCCCATGCAGCAGGTGTTCTTCGTTTGCTCCCGATACCACACGATGTCGTCAAAGTCGTCCGAAGCCTCCCTGCGGACGAGCCGCCCCTCCAGAGCAATATTCTTGAGCGTGTCCGCGTCCGTCGCGCCGTCGAGCGGCCCGCCGCCCTGCATCGAATACGACCCGTACTTGTCCTTTCCGTGCGAGATCAGAGCCCACATCACATTGTCGCCGGACACTGCCGCGTCATGGGCGAAAGCGATGTCGATCGCTCCTTTCGCGCCCTGACTCTGAAGGTCGAAGCAGGACGACGCGGTGTCCGAGAGCGCCGTCGCGCCGGAAACCGTCGCCCGCTGATCGACGCGGTACTGCATCCGGCGGCCCCAGCCGTCGAATGCATGATCTTCCGGAAGACCGAGGGTCCTGACCGGCGGCATCCCGGCGTACTCCGAAGCTCCCACTGCCGAGGCGCAGTGGCCGGATTCCAGTTGCTCCATCCCGAAGGTTGCGCTGCCGAGCAGGTCGCTGATTCCGGCCGGGCACGGACGACGATGATGCGCCGCCATGAATCCCTGCATCGCCGTTTCGATGGCCTGCATCCGCTTCAGCGTGATATCGGCGCGATCAAGGTCGGTGCTGCCGTCGCCGCCGGGCAGCACCGACACCATGATGATGCTGCCGACGGCGATCAGCGCGCTTAGTTGAATGAGCGAGAAGCCCCGCTGGAGTCGATTGTCGTAATGCATAAAGTCGCCGGACGCTGTTGCAGATATGCCACCCTACAACGGCCCGGCAGCTTGTTAAAGCGCAATCTGCGGATCATGGCTACTCGTCGGGAGCACTTCGCCACGCGATATTTGTCTTAATGCTGTGCAATGCCTGATTCCCGTGCTAGTTTCGGATAGGAACGCCAACCGGAGCAAGCGATGACCCAGACCGACGACGGCCCGAAAAGCATGCTGGATGCCCTGAGCAGCGCCGCGCAGAAAGCGCGGGAGAACCAGCTGATTGAAGCCGCCAAGAAGGACATCAGGGAGACGGCGCCGGACGAGGTGAAGACCATAGCCGCCGCGCGCGCCGACTATGTGCGCCGGGTCCGCCAGATGGAGGCCAGGTACGGCGCTCCGAAGGGTCGGTTGTTTGCCGGCGAGCCGACGCCGGACGGCGGTACTGAGTACAAGTACCTGCGGACGCCGGAAGCCAGGAAGGACCTTGCTGACCTGATGAGTTGCATGAAGCGGCAGTTCGAGATTGGCGTCGAGGAACTGAAGGCCCGGGCGCAGCCGATCGTTGAACGCCGCAAGATATCGTCAGCGCCGGAGGACCGCGCCTGCAACGCCCCGAGTCTCTACAACCGGCTTTTCAACAGCCTGCTCCTGGACCTGCACAAATTGGCGGAATCGGTCGTTGACGCCGAGGAAGCGGCGGAGAAGGCAAGGCCGGGCAATTCGGCAGCGCTGCCCGCAACGACCCGGCCCACGACGCAGAAAAGCCGCTGAGCTTTCAGCGCATCGAGGAGAGCCAAGACCTGGTACTTCTCGAAATCCTCAGGAGACGCAAACGGGAAGCCGGAAACCGACTTCCTCATTCGTTAGTGCGTAAGTGTTGCGTTGCGTCGCGTCACACCAAAGCGGCATCACCCTGTCGGCACATCACATGGTCCGTTGCCCCACAGCGGACAATCTCTCCAATCGTACGTACAGTTCCATTGCGGCGCTTGCGGAATGAAGGTCAATCTTGTGGGAATCGTCGGCACATACGTACACGTACATGCGGTAGATGCCCACCCGGTCTGGGGCGCGCCCGGGCCGTTTGAGAATATCTGAGATACGCAGAACACGGGAGCGGCTCCCGGCGTACACGTTGCTCCATCCTGAATCTGACTGCTTACGCATAGATCAGAGTTTACGACCGGCCCCGGAAGGTTTCCCGACATCGCCTCCGCCGGACTCGTGGTTAACACCGTACACCCGATCAGGGCGGCGGTGATTAAGAGATTTGTCTTCTTCATATACTTACTCATAGGTTGTTAAACATTTGTTGGCTTCGAAGTGGGAAGCCGGGATCCGGCTTCCCGCAACGAAGCGTTCTCTGCTTGTACGCACCTGCGCACGTTTCTGCTTGGCGCCAGCAAAGCGACTAATTCCTACGTCCGTTCAGCACCTGATCGAGATGGGTATCCATCTCCCCACTACCTGCACTTTGGGAACCAGTACCTCCGTCAGTTGAATTCATAACTATGTCTGTATCCACCTGACTCCGCACTCTGATTGAGGTACAATCCCATTCCCAATCTAGGCCGTCAAATCCATCCCAAAGAAAATCCAACGGCGTGCCTGAGTCCGGCTGGCATTGACACGATGTTACTATAAAGGTGAGATCAGGATATAGGAGCGGCCCCACGCACGATACATTAGTTGTTGTTTGATTTTGCGAACATGGCGCTCCGTCAAGGTTAGCGCAAGAGCCAGCGCCGCTGATCGCCATCGCCGGATTCGTGGTCAGCACCGTACACCCGATAAGGGCGGCGGCGGTTAGTAAATTGGTCTTCTTCATATGTTTCCTTCCTTCTGTTGCACAATGGTTAATCGGTTAATGGGTCGCTATCTGCCGTTGCCCTGGCCGGCGGCGTTCGTGCGGACGATGAATCCCATGCCGCACTCGCCGTGCTGCTGCGGGCCGCCGTACACGTCCTCGTCTACCGGCGCCGGCACGAAAACCACCGGCGGACTGTCCGGCAGCAGGTACGGGCCGTAGGCATTGGCGTTGCTTGCAGTGGCGACAGTCGCCGTCGCAATCATCGTTAGTAAAAGACTCGTCTTCATAATGCTCCTGTCAGTTGTTGCACAATCATTGACTTGTATCCCAGTATAATTCACTTGTCTTAATAATTAGTTAAAATGCTCGATATTGCGTTAACCAATTGATTTTCCGTTCCTGCGTCCCCTTACGGCAGCAGCAGCCAGAGGATGAACCCGTTCAGGTTGCCGTCCGCCTCGTCGATGCGCGTGCCGCCGATGTCGCCGCAGACGAACACGCCGCTGTACCGGTTGGCGTGCAGCTCGATGGCATTGTCGGCGTAGAACGTGCCGCTTCCGCCCTCGCAGCCTATCGCCACACCGCCCCCGGTCGGGTACGTGTACGCGTAGAAGCTGGTGTCCGCGAGCGCCGCATCCGCCGGATCAGCTGCGATGATGCTCGTCGCGATCGCCGCCGCGGCGAGCACGGCCTTGAATATTGGACTTGTCGGTTTCATGGTTCCCCCCGTTGGTTGTTGTTGCGTAGCGCGCCGGCCGGATTACCGGCCTCCGAAGTACCAGCAGTTCGGCCCGACTGCGATAATGTGCACTGCGTAGCCCGTGACGTTGCCATCCTCGTCGGTGATGGCTGCGGCCTGTCCCACGCAGTCATGGCTCCATGCCGGCGACGGAGATACAAAGGTCCTCTGAAGTCCCACTTGAAGATAGAGCGGCGCAAGCGCCGCGTTTGCCGGCCCGGCCAGAGTCGCGGCCGCCACGAGCGCCGTCGAAGCGAAAGCGGCGCGCAGTGTGTTTCTTGAATGTTGCATATTGTCCCCCATTGGTTGGTGAAATGTGTGGTGTAGTCCTTCCAGATTACCACGCAACTGTGACATTGCTGTGACAGCCAGGTGAATCATTTGTGACAATCGCGGGGACTGGAAAGGGCTGTATTCAGCCGCACTTCGCACAGCGGCAGCGCGCGGCCAGCAGCCGCGCGCCCGTGGTGAAACCGTCAAAGAATCGTTAGATGCCGCCGAAACCGTCGTAGCAGCAGATGTAGGGCGTTTCAGGCGACCAGCCTGGAGGCGCCCAAGGCTCTCCGGACACCGAGTATCCGCCGGACGCAAAGGTGATGCAGTAGCGGGCTTTGCGATCGGGTGCCGCCAGCCACGCAGAATGCGATTCGCAGGGCACGATGCCGTCCTCGATGATATCGGCCGGAATCGCGGGCGGCGGGCCTGCGCTTAGCGCCATCGCGGATGCGCTGATTCCGAGCGAGGCGATGACGGCAATCGCCGCCGTTGAAATGCGTGTAGTGCTCTTCATGATATGGTTCTCCCTGTCATTCGGTAATCACTGTTAATCATTATTAAGCGTAGGCCAAAATGGTTAACAAGTAGTTACCCCAATGTGAACCTTTTATGACAGTCGCGGCTCAGAACGTCCCGCGAATGGCGGCGGCGCACAGGCGGCTGGCAGGCGTGATGCGCTCGTTGTACACCCACTGCGACGGAGGCGAGCCGCCGTCGTGGCACGCGCACCGCGCGCCGGTCGCGGGCGGGGCCGCACCGCAGCCATACCCGCTATCGGTGAATGCCTGCGAATGCGCTCCGTCCGTCGCGTAATAGCGGGACTCATACACCTGCATCTTGCCGGAGAGCGGCAGACCGTCGTCGAGTTTGCGATCTACCGCCCCGATATCGACGGGATCAAATCCCAGGTATGGGTCCCGCGTCATTGTCAGCCCGACGACGCTCTTTCCCAGGATGAGGTTGTGCGCGGCGAGCACTTTCACCGTGGGGTTGACTCCCGTGTAGCTTCCCGTGTTGGGCGCGGCGAACCGCATCGCGTTCCTCACCGCCCAACCGAATCCCGCCCCGCGCGCCTTGATGCCGGCCGGCGGCGTCACCACACCCGCCTGGTAGCCGAGTTTGTCGCTCAGGTGTTCGATTTCGGGTATGGATGACGTGCCCGGCCCTGGATCGCCAGCCATGTCGAAGATCGGATCGCCAAGTATCGCGTCTCCGGAGGCGGTCGCGCTGCCGTGGTGACCGATCATGCCGGCCGCAGAGAGGTGGTACCAGAAATTCAGGTACTCGCGGCTGGCCCTCTCGTAGTAAACCGGCTCATAGCAACGCGTGGTCGGGTCCACGAGCGCCCCGTCGCAGGGGCCGATGATGCCGTCGCCGTCTCCGGCGGAAGTCACCGCAAATCCCATCGCCGCTGCGTCGGCACAGTCGCCTGGCAGGCATCCGAATTTCGATTTGAACGCGGCGGCGGCCGAATTGAATCGTTCGTACTGCGACACTGTCGCGCGAACCTCGGCGCCACGGATCAGGTCGCGGCCCACCACGACCCCACCGACGATCAGCCCGATGATGACCAGCACCACCGACAACTCAATCAGAGTGAATCCGCCTGATACGATTGGACTATTCTGTGGCATACCCTGCCGTGCCTCGAATTGAGAATCAGCAGTTCCACTATGCCATCGCATTGATTACCAATCGGTTAACGCAGGCGGACGGTGCCGGCCGCTTCACTGAGCGCGGCACATACCGCCGGGCCGCAGCCGCCTCGCGCGACATCGAGCGCCGTGAGCTGCCTGCTGTCTCGGAGCGTGGCGTCCGCACCCTTGGCAAGCAGAACGCGGCAGGTGTCGGCGTCTCCGAATCCCGCCGCCATTTTGTGCAGGGGCGTCTCCAGGTCGCGGTCCCTGGCGTTTACGTTCGCGCCGGCGTCGATCAGCCTGCCGATCCGCTCGTGATTCCCCATGACGATCTGTCCGCCGGTATACGCCCAGTGGTGCAGCAGGGTCCGGCCCGTCCTGTCTTTCGCATTTATGTCCGCGCCGTGTCGCTGAAGCAGGGTGACGGTCTTCATGTCCTGCGCGAACATCAGCGGTGTGCGGCCGCGCAGATCCCTCGCTGCCACGTCCGCGCCCGCCTTGAGCAGAGTCTCGATCGCGCCGTGCGCCCCCGCACCGGCCGCCACGTGCAGCGGCGTCTGGCCGAACTTGTTGGGCAGATTCACTTCCGCCCCCTTGGCCATAAGCCGCACCATCGCGCGGCTGTTATCGTGCTGCGCCGCGTCGTGCAGCGTCGGCATGCCCTCGAATGTGTCTTCGCTCATGGTGCCCCCATCCATGTTGATGTGCACTCCATAAATAGCACATCGGCGAGGTTAAGAATGTGATATTTCTGTGACAGTATTCGCTATTGTGCGCAAGTCATTGACCTTGCGCGAAAACTGGGTCAGAACCCGGTGATGAATATCAGCGAGCAGGCGGGATTCTTGTGAGCGACCTTGTATGCCGCCGTTGCGGCATTGGATGTCGTGGCGCAGTGCCGCGTCGCCGTTATGAAGTTCGGCGTGTATGAAAGCACCTGCCCCGTGCCGGGCTTTCCGTCGTCCACCATCTTGTCGATGGCCAGTGCGTCCTCCGGTGATAGCGCCGGCATCATGGCGGGATTGTTCAGACCGGGATAGGACGACTCCCCGCCCATTCCCATCATCCCCGGAACCGCACACGTCCCGCAGCCGAATACGATGACGTGACCGTAGTCGGCCCGGTAAGCGCCGAACGTATCCATGTACGAAGCGGCGAAGTGCATCGTATAGCCGCTCTCCGGCCCGGGCCCGCGCGGGATGTTGAGGCCGTGGCCCAATCCGCCTCCCGTGGAGGGATTGCCGGTTCCGGTGAACGCGCCTTCGATGAACCCTGCATTGGAAAGATGCTGCCAAACGCGTATCCCTTCCCTGATCTCCTGATCCGTTCCGTTGAGTGTGCCGGCTGACGACGTTGTGCCGCTGATGAAGCTGTTGCCGTTCCCGTTGCAGGTGCTTGTGATCTTGAGGTCGCTCGCCGCCGTTGCGGGACAGCCGGCAAGCGAGCCCCACGCTTCCTCCGCCTTCGGAAAATCTCCAGGCAGGTAGCCGTACTTGTCGCGGAACATCTTCGCCGCGTGTTTGAACTGGCTCACGTCCGACACGACCGCTTTGATTTCCGCCGACCGGATGATGCTATACCCGATCAGGATGACGCCGACGAGCAGGCCGAAGACGGTCAGATAGATGACAACTTCAATCAGCGTGAACCCGCCGCGCCTTCTGCCGCGTTCGCCAGCTTCCTGATTCTCTGAACATGTACTGCCGCCCATGAATGAGATTATGCGTGCGCAATCCTTAACGGATTATTAACCGCTGGCTCCGTTTGGCGACTTGTCATCCAACCGTAACAAATATCATGTATACTCGGCTTGCAATACTCACTTAACAACATGGACTGAATGAGGACCTATGACCAACCCCAATCCGCTGCACCTGGCCAACTCGGCGCAGAACATGGCCCGCAACGCGCCTGCCGGCGACGCAACCGCCTTCCATAAGATCGCGATGGTCTGCATGGGTGTGATGGCCGCGTCGTCGGTCGTGCAGATGCTCCACCCGCTGC
>CAZRFP010000183.1:0-8001 GCA_964599535.1 uncultured Planctomycetaceae bacterium | reverse complement strand
CGGCGTTCGCGTACTGATTTTGAAGGGATCGAGCCGGATGATTCGATGTCCGAAGGTCTTGCGCCGATGTTCCGCCGTCAGACGCTCGTTCTCTCCCTTGAAGTCGATAACAACGCATGAATCGGGACACGTCAGTAGAAAGGGAACGACGCATGACACGCCCTTACCCCCACCCGTGGGGCTGAACACCGCCGTGTGCACAGCCTGGGAGAGCCGCACGACAGGGGGCTTCCCGTTGTACAACGCGGCCCAGAACTGCTTGCATGATTCCGCCGCCCTGAGCCGCCATGCGAAGAGCTTCTGTAACGCCGCAGTAAGCCGATTGTGTCGTGTCGCCGCAGTCCGACCCACGATCAAACCGGCGTTCGTACCAACCATACCGGCGCGGCACAGGTCGCTAGCGGTCGCCCACCGGGCGCTGCCAAGCGTAGTAAGACGCCGAAATCGTTTTCTCGCAGCAGAGGCGATGACCGCGATGGCAAAGAACCAACCGCTCGCTGGCCAACCGACCACGGCGATAATCGCCAGCGAATAAGTCCCCGCCAGGACGCCGAGTACCAAGAGCAGTCGTGATAGCTTGTACATTGTCAGGTCAACCCATTGGCGGGCGACACCAGAAGGTGTCCGCCCGGCTCACGTACCTACGGTCCTATTTGACTCCGATGCGCCGAGTGTGCTTGCGCGTGAAAACGGCCTGGACAATCTCGACGATGACGAAACGAATCAGTCGAAAAATAAACGACATGACGATGCTCCCTTACGGTTGTGCGACCATCTTGATCGCGTCTGAAAGCTCCAATGACTGCCCGTGCGCCGTCCGCAGGCGCTCGACCAAACCGGTAAGCCATTCAATCACCGATGCCAAAGTCATCCCCGGTCCTGCGATGGACACGGACCGTCCGTCGCCCAGGGCAACCGCGATGCGCTCGCAACCGCTCCGCGACCCCGTGCGTTTTGCCTTTCTTGACTTGTGTTTGCGTGCGAGCTTCGCGGCTGCGCCGTCCCGCGTGATGGCACCACTGCCCAGATCAAGCGCCACGCGTCGCTGGGCTTCTTCGTTGCCCGCCAACGAAACTTGATACGCGGAACTGATACCCAACCCGTGCTGTTCGATGAGGTCCTGTATCGCCGTGGGCAGCGAAGCGACCGAAAGCAGCTTCGAGACGGTGCTCGGCTCCATACCCAGATTTGTTGCCGCTTCGGATGCCGAGCAATTCGCCTCCAACTTGTACCGACTCACTGCCCGTGATTTTTCCATCAAGGTGAGTTGGGTATGCTGATTTCCGATGATTTGGCGCTGCGTGATTTGCGCAGGTGTCAGCGAGCCATCCAAGACTGCCGCAAGAATCGTTGTCTCTCCCGCCTCGCGTGCTCCCCGAAGACGAAGCTCCCCATCAATGAGCACCCATTCGTTGCCGTCGCGCCATACCAAAATAGGACTCTGGATTCCAGCGACCTTGATGGTACTGGCCAATTCGCTGATCGAGGTGTCATCAAATCTCTCTCGAACCTGGGGACGGCAGACAATCGCACTAACCGGCAACTTAATCAGTTTTGAAATCATGCATTCACCTTTCTGTGTGTCCTGTTAACGCATTGTTTTTCAACTTCTGTTGCCTAACGGCTTGTACTACTTACTTGATTTCGCGCTCACGATTCCTTTCGTCGCGGTCAAAAAACCGCCGATACGAGCGGCTTACGCACACTGTTCGATTGCTAGGCAACGATGGATATGGCATACTGGAAACGGGTAACTTTCGGGGGGTGCAATGGGGAATTCCACGCCAATAAATGCGCTACGCGAAAAGGTAGCAAAGCTGTTTTGCGACCTGCCCGATGACCCGGCGACTCGCATCGGTTCTTTGCAAGCCCTCAAATCTGCCTTCGATGCGGCTATCTCACGAGCAGAAGCCGGTATGCCGCCCACTCCGGAGTCCAGGACATGACCGCCCCGGAGCAAGGGGCAATAATCAATGCGGACAAACGGGCCGCAATTGATTCGTTGTTTCAAAATCTTCCAAGCGGATTCGAGGAGCGACACATTGCGCTAAAAGAAATCCGCGATGAGTTTCACACGCGGCTTGCGCGTGTGTTTGAACCGGCCTTGAACGAGTACGCGCAACGCCTACCGCAGGAGACCTACGACGAGAAATCCAAAGTAGCCAGCACCGTCAATGGTCTCTTGCGAAGCGTCGGACTGACGCTTTGTCACAATGGTTTGCCCGCAATCTTGGTTGTTGACACGCAGGACGCTTCACGGCCGGACGTTTCACGATTTCGCTTTGAGGTGCGAGATGAAGAGGGTCGCGCCAAACGCCGAGGAAGCAAGCAGTTCCTTCTTCCATTAACGCTAATGCCTGATCATCCCAGAAAGGCGTTTTGGGAAAAACGTCTCCAGCAGCGCGACCAAGAACCCTTCGGCAGGTAAGTGCTGTCGCTTCATGCATTGGCATTGTCCGCAATTACTCAAAACCCGTAAGTATCCGACGTAGCCGCAACCGGCATCGCAACTCCTGAACATAAGGGGTTGAGTTCAAGACAGATGATTCCCGGCGTGATCCTTCTGCCAATTCCGTGACTCTCGATAACGCCGATTGCTCGACCTCCGTCAAAGAATCGACGGCGGTAGAGAAGCGCTCCCGGAATTCGGTATGTTGCGCCTGTACGCACGGATCAGGTACATGCGACTCCAGGCTCTCGCACTCAACGTCTGCGAGCGCTTCGCGTTCGTGGGCAGCCATGCGGAATAGTCGCAGGCACTCGTTGCGAATCACGCCCTCCACGAATTGCCAAAAACTGCCGCGTCGCGGGTCGAATTTTCGTCCAAAGTCCCGGCGAAGGATGATAACCAGAACGTTCTGCCCGGCGTCTTCAGGATCGATGTCCGGCCGATGGCGAAGGAACCTCGCGCAGCTTTCCCGCACGCGGGTCGTGATTTCCGGCCAGGAAGCCCCTGTCATCCGGCAGACGTGCGGGAATGCACCTGTTTCATCACCAGCCCGATTCACCAAGTTAACGTCCGCTTGGGTTTCAACGTTCTCCATCATCGTTACACCTCTCTGGAGCGTCATTTCGCCTACGGGTATAATTTTCAACACCAGCCGGGCCCATCAACGAACCGGTATCCCGGCACTCAAAGAAGTGCACGGACGAGGCGAACGTAGCGCGGGAAGAACAGTTTTTTTCCGAACGACCCGTGAAGGGCAAGTCCGTATCCGGATGCCGTCTATGCCACCCGACGTTGATGAAACGATCTTGGAGTCACTGATTTCACCGGCTATCGCGGGGGATGAGCCTAGCCTGAAACGACTCCTGAAAGCCCTCGAACCTTGGGCGCTTACCTTCGCTGGAAATCAGATGCGGCCAGGACTGCGCAGGACGGTGGACCCCGAGGACATCGTTCAGCAAGTGTTTCTCTACGTCGCAACAGAAATAACGTCCTTCAAGCCACGCACAGGGAAACCGGAACAAGACTTCAAGGCGTGGGTGAAGGACGGCATTACGAAGCGCATCAGACAAGCGGGTAGAGATTCCAAGGATGGTGTTGAACGTCTCGTCAATGCTCTTGAGGGTGCGACATCTTCTAAGGACCGCCCGAGCAAGCCGCTTCGGAGAGAGGAGATTCGTACTCAGGTCGTCAATGCACTCTCTCAGCTTTCCGACATCGACCGGCGCATCATTCAGCTATTTTGCTTTCAGTCGGAAACCAAAAAAAATATCGCTAGAGAGCTTGGACTTACGGAGGCCGCTGTAATCGGGCGGATTCAGCGTGCCTTCTTAAAACTTCGCGAGCATATGGGCCGGTCATCACAATACGATTTCCAGCGCGCGCGGCGACGAGGAACGAATCGCGGTGAGCCAGCCAGCTAATAGTAATGACGCCACCCCGCAGCGAACATCCGCATCGGATGAAAGCCGCTCCCGGTCTGGTTCGCAAGACTGGCCGCGTGACTTTGGTCCTTTCTTGCTTGTCGAGCGAATTGGAGCCGGAGGCTGCGGCATCGTCTATCGCGCAATTCATAACGAATCAGAGAAGACCGTCGCCCTGAAAGTCCTGCGACAAGAACTTGCCGACGACGAGCGTCAGGTCAAACGATTCCACCGAGAGGCCAATCTCGCCAAGCGATTGACCCACCCACAGATCGTAAAGACATACGGTAGCGGCATACACCGTAACCAGCACTTCCTTGTGCAACGCTTAATCAACGGACAAGACTTGCTCCGCGACGAAGATGGCTTGCCACTTGAGCCACGATTAGCGGCCAGCTTCACAAAGCAAATCGCCGACGCGTGCGCGCACGCTCACGAGAAGGGTGTGATCCATCGTGACATCAAGCCGCACAACATTCTCATTGAAGCCGGACAACCCTACATCACCGATTTTGGTCTCGCGAAAGACATGCACGCGCAAACCAAGTTGACCCAGCCCGGCCATCAACCTGGGACGCGACCTTACATGCCGCCGGAACAGGCCGACCCTAAGTTGGGATCGATTACGACCGTAAGCGATGTCTATTCACTCGGGGCGACCCTCTACCACCTACTCACCGGTCGCGCGCCGTTTCCGATTGAAATTGGCATCAGCGGCGAGGCGATTGTGAGCGAGATTGCTTGGGACGATCCGACGCCTCCAGCCAGGTTGAATCCAAAGGTACCGAGCGATCTTGAAACAATTTGTTTGAAGTGTCTTCAGAAATGGCCTGACGACCGCTATCAGAACATGGCCGCGCTCGCGAATGACCTTCATTCTTTTCTCAAAGGTGAACCCATCGCAGCCCGGCGACCTGATCCGCTAAAGCGCTTCGTCCGGCGATGCCAGCGAAGACCGAGGACGGCTGCCGCCGTTGGCGTTCTTTTCCTTTTGTCCTGCATCGGGCTGGTTCTTTCCGGCGTGTTCGCGTCACAAGCAAAGAGCTTGGCATCGCAGACCCGTACACTAACGACCCAAGTCGATACCTTGGCGCTGGAGGCGAAGACGGCAACTACGCGAGCCGCAGAATCCGAATCAAAGGAGAAATTGGCAACGGCACAGGCCGAGCAGGAGCAAACAAAACGCGTTGTCGCTCAGACGGAGCGGGACGACGCATTACTGAAGAAGCGCCGCCAACAATACGCCTCCGACCTTCAGCAAGTCGAACTGGCATGGGATAGACACGACCTCAAATACGTCGGCGAAGTCTTGGCCCGTTACAAGACCGCCGACTCCAAGAGCGATATTCGTGGCGTCGAATGGTATTACTGGAACAACCGCCTCGACAGCCGAGACCCGGTTCTTCAGGACGATCCAGGTGTAACTGGGCTGGCAGTCAGTCCTGATCGCGCTTCTCTCGCTTCTGTTAACGCCAATGCTCTCAAATTATGGGATATCGATAAACAGACCATCGTTTACCAACGCACGATTACTGATGAACAGCATATCCCACCTGCAATAAGGAATTCGCAAACTGCCCAGCCGTTAGCCATTAGTCCGGACGGAAAGTTTGTAGCCGCCGTGGCCTCCGAATGGGCTTACGATGTAACGAAAGGCTCGCTACGAGTGTGGAACCTCAAAGACGGCAAGACGGTTTTATCATCGGCGAGGAACAAGGAAATCTCAGGACTCTCCGTCGTTTTTTCGTTGGACAGCAAATATGTAATTGCGGGAGCTTTCGACAACAAGTGGGCGGCATGGGAGATAACGACAGGAAAGCGATGGGACCCGGCAAATGAGAAAGCGCCCCCCGGCACTTTCCTGGACAGGCGAAAATCTCGCCGTCCTCAGCGCAATCCCCCCGTACCCAATAGCCCCGTTTGGAGTCTGAGATTTATTGATTACGGCCGACTTGCTACAGCCTGTGATGGCTCCCCGCCAGCAATTTGGAGTTGGCCCTCCGCCGAACTCGATCAACAGATCGCTGCGATGTCACCTGATTACAGCGGGTGCATCGCCCTCTCCTGTAGCAAACATATTCCAGATATCTTGCGTCTTTCGCCGAAAGCTGAAATCATTCAGTTTGAAAATGGCGGGGATTTTATCACGAATGGCGGGGCACCGTCTGGACACATGAGAGCAATAGTCCGCACTCCAATTCTCGAAAACCAAACGATTACGGCCTTGGCGTTTTCAGATTCTCGCCTCGCAGTGGCCACGCCTGACTATTCCATTCGAGTAAGCGACTTTGGACTAGGCACCAACGGTTTCGAGCGAACCCTTCGAGGGCACCAATATCCCGTCACTTGTATCGCTTTTTCTCACGACGGCTTCCAAATCGTAAGCGCTAATTCTTCGGGACAAATTCTGGTTCATGATCGTCCAAGAAGGCGAAAGAAGAAGATCAACCCGAAGCCGTCTTCTCTAACGGAAAATGGCTGGAATTTGTCTAAGACGCGCGACATTAGTGCTTCCCTTGATTCCCCCAACGGCAAACTGTTGATTCGTAAACATGGTCAACTTCTGAGTGAGATATCGCTTCCGCAGCAGCCTTACAGCCTCTCCATAAGTCCGCAAGATCGTTTTCTTGCCATATCACACAACAACTTTGCAACGGGCCAACATGCCGATTCCATCAAGATTGCACCAACTCCTCAGATGATCCTATGGGATTTGAAGAAGAACCAAGAAAAGACTCGGTTTGGAATTCAGCGTCTGGAAGCAGACGCAGCGGTGAGTTTTTCGGCAGACGATAAATTATGTGCCGTTGCCCTCTTTGATGATGGAGTTGTCCTTTACGATACGACGACCGAACAGAAATCCAGCCCGTTTTCAGGAATTGCCGTTTCCAAAGTCCACTTAAGTAATTCGGGACGATATCTCGCGGTGGGAGGACCAACGGTTTCTGGTGTGTATGACCTCGCACAAGCCCAATGGGCCGTGAAGCTGGATGCTAAGGCGCTAACTCTCTCGTTTGACCGACAAGAGCGCCGTGCTGTTTTGTCACTGGGTGGACGCAACAGGAGAACGGCGCTCTTTAACCTCAGATCAGGAGAGGAAATTACTATCCCAACCGGACTTCATTCCAGAGGACCTGTAGCATTTTCGCCCGATGGAGAACGCGCCTTTCTGAGAGACGGAAGCGGCATCTGTGTATTTGATACCGATTCCTGGACACGTCTCGCAACGATTAAGACAAATTACAGTCCGGACACCCCAGATAAACTCGCGGAATTAGTCGAAAGACTTTCCAAGGAATGGCGAGAGTCACCTTCCGATTGAGGGTTGACCATCACCACTCAATTGAATCGACGATTGCCGTTCGTTCGCCGGCGGACATAAGCTCAGGTTCGTCGGCTTCACGCAACCAGGGCACGCGATGACGGCAGATGGCTTCATAAAGCCGCACTTTCGGATGAACCTCAATGTTGAGATTCCGGCCCTTGATCCGAACCTTGTGACCGGCGAGATGAAGCGTGATACCGTCGGTGGGGTCGAACTCCGCTTTGTCCATGTAACCGTAGGCGACGGCTAGAATCCCACCGTCTTTTCTTCGCAACTCCAGCATGGTCGCCCGCTCGCGCGATCCCCGCAGAAAACCGAACGAGCCGAGGTCATCGGCGGCGCTTTCTTCATGCACTTCGTTATCATTCGCCCCGCCATCGCGCCCGCCGTATTTGTCCAAAATCTTATCGATCATAGATCATCCCCTCTCGTTCCTTTGCGGCGACATGCGCGGGCACGGTAATTTCCGGCGTCAGCGCCTCTATGCGTTGTAGGATTTCTGCGCGATGCCGCGACTCGCGGCCGGACACGAGTTCCGTTGCCGACACCCGCTCGTCAGAACGGCTCACGGCATCGAGGAGCGATTCCTTATCATCGGTGTAAATCGTCACACCCTGTCTGCCACGCGACACCGAGACATAAAATTGTTCCCGCGACGACGCTGGAAATGACCGCGACGACTGGCCGATGAAAACGCGGTCTACCGTTTTTCCTTGCGATGCGTACGACGTAACGCAATAGCCGTGCTCCAGGTGGCCGTAATCCTTCGATATTACCCAATCGTCCGCCGGTTCTTTTCTTTTCTC
>CAZRFP010000182.1:0-8163 GCA_964599535.1 uncultured Planctomycetaceae bacterium | reverse complement strand
CACCGGGTAGGGGATGAACTTGATCATCCCGCCGAAGCGGGCGAGGCCCATGAGGATGATGATCACGCCGGCCATCAGCGTTGCCGTCGCGAGGCCTGCGTAGCCGTGGCGCGCGGCGATGGCATAGACGATGACGATGAACGCGCCGGTCGGTCCGCCGATCTGCACGCGGCTGCCGCCGAGCAGCGAAATGAGAAACCCAGCGACGACGGCGGTGTAGAGTCCCATCGCCGGCGGCGACAGGCCGACCTCGGCGGCGACGTCCGCGGGAATCGACGCAATGCCGAAGGCCATGGCCAGCGGCAGGGCGATGATACCGACGGTGACACCGGCGATGACATCGCCGATGACCACGTTTCGCGTGTAACCTTCCTTCAGACAGACGAGCGACTTCGGTAGATAGCGGGGCATGTTCGGGTATGAGGATGTTAGGCTATCGTGCGTCGCACTCTCTTGGCGGTCTCACTTGGGGTTCGTCCGCACGCGGCGCGCGAGTTAAAAGCCTACCACCTTTGGACTGCGAGACAACATGCGTGTTTTTTCGCGGAGGGTCATGTGACCGTAGGCGGTTGGGATTCGCGAAAGTGGGCGGATTTTCCCGGCGTGTGGCGGCCTGCAAATTGTCCGTTGACCCGAGCGACGCGACGGCCCTCGTGAAAAAGTCGCGACGCGCCTCGGCCGAACGGCGGCCCTATTGGGGAGGAGCGCTTTCGTATCACAAGTCGCGGTGACGGGTTTCCGGCGGCGGATGCCGACGTTTCCGGCCCTAGACAGCCGCGCTCAAGCTGCTATAAATAGAGACCAGACAACCGATTCCCCGATAGCTCAACGGTAGAGCGGCCGGCTGTTAACCGGTAGGTTGTAGGTTCGAATCCTACTCGGGGAGTTTCATCGCCGCCGCTTCCGTGCGGCGGCGTTTTACTTGGTATCATCCCCGACATGGATCAACCGGATGATCGTCATGACTTCGCTTGCGCGGCTGTCTACTCGCGGCGGCGGTCAGGGCGATCGCCCTGTCGATCAGAAATTTCCCGCGGCGGCGGGCCGGAGCCTTTTCCCCCATTTTCCCCGCAGGCTCCCGCCCACCGCTGCGAAGGGCTGAAACGGTACCTTAATCCGAGGCCCTGCGCGCCTTGATAACGGGGAGTACTTCACGGCTGCTTACTGATCAACGCGGCTTGGATTTGGCGGACTTGAATAGTGCCAACGCGGCGGCACGGGCCTGTGTGTGGTCGATGACGGGCGTGGGGTAGTCTCGGCCGATAACGGCGCCGAATTGTGCTTGCGCGATCGGTGGGACTTTCCAGGGGGCGTGGATAGCGTCGTCGGGATAGCCGCTCAGTTCGGGGAGGTATGCGCGGATGTATCGACCGTGGGGGTCGAAGCGTTCGGACTGCAGGACGGGATTGAAGATTCGGAAGTAGGGCTGTGCGTCGGTTCCGATGCTCGCGCTCCATTGCCAGCCGCCGAGATTCTGCGAAAGGTCGTAGTCGAGCAACTTTCGGGCGAAGTAGCGCTCGCCCCATTTCCAGTCGATGAGCAGGTCTTTCGTGAGAAACGAGGCGACGATCATGCGGGCGCGGTTGTGCATGTAGCCTGTCATGTTCAGTTCGCGCATGGCGGCGTCGACGATGGGGTAGCCCGTTCGGGCTTCGCACCAGGCCTGGAACAGGGGCTGGTCTTTTTTCCAGGGGAGTGCGTCGAACTCAGTCTGGAATGCGCGGCGCTCGGTGTGTGGGAAGTGGTGGAGGATCATGTTGTAGAACTCACGCCAGATGAGTTCGTCGATCCAGGTCTGCGCGCCATCGGAGGCTTCATCGAGGGCTTCGCGGATGAGTTCGCGTATGCTGACGGTTCCGAAGCGGAGGTGAACGGAGAGGTGCGAAACGCCGTCGTCGGCGGGGAAGTCGCGGCGCTTTTTGTAGTCGCGGATTTTCGCGAGGAAGGCGTCGAACAGATCGCGGCCTGCACGCGCGCCGCCGGGCCACTTCAGGTCGGTCTTCTGAAATCCGAGGTCGATGAGCGACCACGGGTGGGACTTCACACGCGCGGGCGGCGGGGTGAGGCGCCGGGCCAGTGGCTCGACCAGGTGCGAGGTGAGTGCGTCGTCTGAGAGCGCGGCGCGCCAGGCCTTTTTGTAGGGGGTATAGACGCGGAAGGGTCGGCCGTCTGCGGTTCTGATTTCGTTCTTTTCGAAGATGACGTGGTCTTTGCATGTGACAAGATCGCGGCCGACGGCGCGAAGTGCCGTTCGGACGGCGTCATCGCGGAGGATTCGGCGCGGTTCGTAGTCGTGCGCGGCGTAGACGCGGTCGACGGCGAGTTCTTCCGCGAGGTGGGGGATTTGTTCAATGGCTCTGCCGTGGCGGATGATAAGTCCGCCGCCGGCGTTTCGGAGGGTGGCGGCGAGTTCGACGATGGATTGATGAATAAAGTCGACGCGGCGGTCTGCTTTGTCTTCGAGCTTGTCGAGTATCTCGGTGTCGAAGATGAAGGCGCAATAGACGCGTTCGCATTCGCGAAGTGCATTAGAGAGCGCATGGTTGTCGTGGAGACGGAGATCGCGTCGAAACCACATGAGTGCGGCAGGCATTTCGGAAGGCTCGTGGGTTTAGGCGTTTTCGGGTGCCGTGGTGTTGTGCATCGTGTGTTTTTAGTGTGTGGGGTTGGGGGTTGCAAGGGAAGCAGAGCGGGGCTTGAGGTTGAGGGAAACGGTGAGATGTTAAGTCGAAGCGGGCGTGGGGGATTCCTCTCGAATCGCCTCATGTCGGAAAATTATCCGGGCTTGGCTGAATGTGCGGGCGGAGATTTCCGCTGGAATTCGTGCGAGATTCAAATCTCGAACGTGTGGGACTTAATGTAAGGAGTCATGTCTTGAGGGAATCTGATCTGGGGTCTGGCAGGACAGGGGATTGATCGCGAAGCGAGATGCGCTCGGCGGCGGTTCGGATGGGGCCGGCGTCGAGCCAGAATTCCTGCGGGATGGTGCGCGTGGGATAGAGGCCTGTCAAACGGGAGTGCCAGGCGGGGAGAAGCTCGGTTCGCTCGGGCGAGAGAATCCCGACGAGTTCATGCACTTTCGTCCAGAGCGGCGTATCGCGAAGGCGGCCCGCAGGGAGGATGTCGTCGGGGCTTGGGTGCTCTTCCGTTGCCATTTTGACGGCGGCGCGGTATTGGCGGAGGATCAATGCCTCTACCATGTCACTCTGGGCGAGGCTGCCAGTCCAGCCTGGCTCGTGGACGAGCGACGTGAAATGGCAGGAAAGGCCGATCATGCCGACGCACAGGATCGAGCCGAGAACGCGGCGCCATGCGGTTGAGCGGATGAGGATGAGCGTGAGCAGCAGGCACGGGCCGATGATGATCCACTGCGATTGCGGCTGGCCTGATCGGCAGCGGTGCTGGTTGCAGGTCGGCGCCAAAATCGTGGCGAAGGTCGCGAGGGCGATGGCGATGAGAAGCTGGCGCGCGGACGGGCGGCGCTTCCTGAGGATGAGCATTGCGAGAATCGCGACGGCGGGAAGTGCGAGAAGCAAAATGGCGTGGACGTCTGCCTGCATGTGTTTTCTCGGCGATTTGTCCGCGCGGGCGATACGAGAGTCAGTTGAAAGATGGTATGCCTGCAGTGGTGGTGCGACAAGTCGGTGGATTACGCATCGCGGTTTGAGCGCGGTGATACAAGTCGTAGACGATTCGTGATGAGCGCCACCGCTTCCTTACGGTCGCGGCTCTGATTGGGTGGCCCTGATTGGCACTCGCTGGCGCGTCGTGCTCGGATTCGTGGTTGGTTGTTAGTAGACGCCTTCGACGACTGCTGTCTGCATGGCGGCATAGGGTCGGACGTTTGCGCAGCCGTCCCAGGGGTATTTTTCGCAGGGGGGCGTTCGGAGGCATTCGTCTCGTTCGAGGAAGCGGGGCATGAAGAACTCCCTGGTGAGTGTCGTGAGTCTGGCACGACCCCACTGGCCGTAGCCGACGACGTGCGACTGGGTTTCGAAGTCGACGACTTCGACCATGGCCCGCGGTTGGGGCGGGTGATAGATGACGGCATAGTTGTCGGCGGGGTCGAATGGCTTGTGGGTGGCGAGGCCCATGAGGGTGTTGCCGTAGGTGGGGACAAAGTCGATCTTGCCTTCGAGCAACTCTTCGCGGGCGAACTTGTGGAACTGGGGCGTCATGCTCGTGCCGCCGCAAAAGACGCCCTTGATGCCGGCCTTGACGAGTGAGATGCGCTCGCAGATGGCTTCGAGGAGCTTGGGCGTGGTGAACATGCATCGGACGTTCTCATGGGCGCGGAGAATCGTGAGACCCTGCTCGACGACGTGGTCTTTGTATTCGTGCATGTCGGCTGGCCGGCCTTTTTTGATGAGCTTGACGACCCATCGCGGGTCCATGTCGACGCAGAAGCAGATGCCGCCGCGGTGCTGTGCGAGATGTTCGACGGCGAGTCGGAGGCGGCGCGGCCCGCTGGGACCGAGCATGAGCCAATCGCATCCTTTTGGGAAGGAATCGTCGGAGAGGGTTTCGCTGAACATTTCGTAGTCGATTCGGAAGTCATCGATGTTGATGCGGCTCTTGGGGACGCCAGTGGAGCCGCCGGTTTCGAAGATGTAGACGGGCTTGTGGGCGAGTGCCTTGGGCACCCACCGGCGGACCGGCCCGCCGCGGAGCCATTCGTCCTGAAAGTTGCCGAAGCGATCGAGGTCTTCGTATTTTTTGATTTCCTTGCGCGGATCCCAGCCGAGCTTTTTTGCGAAGTCGAGCCAGAAGGGGCAGCCTGAGGCGGGATCGAAATGCCAGTCGACGATTTCGCGTGTGTGCTCGTCGAGGCGGGCCTTGGCCTGTTCGGGTGTGAGAGGGGCGTTTGAATGTTGAGTTTGCATCATGTGAAACAGTCCGCGCCTATTGAACGTTGATTCACCGAACTTCCGGGAGGCTCGATCAGCCGTCTCTCGCCTGCTCGGCTTTACAATGCTGCGAGGAGGATACGCCTTTTTACTCTCTCGCTCAAACGCCGCCGCGCGGGTCAGCTCCATTCCGGACCCATGTATGGATACATGTTGTGGCGTCGCTCATCGCAGAGTCCGGCGAGATTGTAGGCGGCGGTTCGCGCGCGGAGTTCGGCGAGTGGGATGGGCGCTCGACGGTGCGCACGGTCGAGGGTTTCCGTGGTGATGCTATGGAAGTGGCCGTCGGCGGCGAGCAGAAAGTCGATGTCGGTCGCGCCTCTTCGGAGTCGGTCTTCGGTGAAGGTGGCGGCGAGGAAATAGAGCATGGCGGTGGCGCTGAGCCGCGCCATATCGGAAAAGCAGTGGTAGCAGCCGTGGACGAGGCGATCGATGGCGCGGACTTCGCGACGAATGATGCGGTCGTAGTCGGCCAGTCGCTGCGATCGGCTATCGGCGGGCGAATCCTGGGCAAGGATATCGATGAGCCGTGCGACGCCGATGAGCGTGTGGGCGTTGCCGGTCGAGAAGAAGGGGTCGATGAATCCGGCGGTCGCGGGGAGCATGGCCCAGTCGGGTCCGGCGGCCTGGGCGGCGCAGCGCTGAATGCGGGCCGTGTGCGTGAAGTGCGTGATGGGGCGCGCGGCGGCGAATTGTTCGCGGATGGCCGGAAACGCTTCGAGCATTGTACGCCATTCGCGTTCGGGCGCGGTGTTTTCGTTTAGCGGCCATTTTTCAGGATCGAGGCAGAACCCCGCGCTGGTGACGGCGTTGTCGAATCGGATGATCCACATCCAGCCGCCGTCGAAGACGTGGTGGAGTGTGGCGTCGTCGATGGGAAAAGGGTGTTCGGCGTGTGCGTGTGGAGTGTCATGGCTATGCCACGTGGCGACGTTTTCAAAGTGGGCGT
The DNA here is from genome assembly GCA_964599535.1 of uncultured Planctomycetaceae bacterium. GTDB lineage: Bacteria > Planctomycetota > Phycisphaerae > UBA1845 > UTPLA1 > JADJRI01. The sequence goes on along the minus strand of CAZRFP010000182.1, from coordinate 2,307 downwards.
AGAGTGTTCGAGAGTGGGTATGGATGTTCGCGAGGTCGTCGGGGATGTCGAGCGCGCGGGCAATGAGACTGCCTCCGGCGGCATCGATAAGAAAGCCGGCGGTGAGTCGGACCAGGCGGCCGTCGACGTTGACGGTGAGATGCCACGGTCGGCGGGGCGTTGCATCGTGGTGTTCGATGGCGGCGACGGCGGCGTTCTCGATGCAGGTGACACCGAGTTGGCACGCCTGCCGGAAGATGAATGCGTCGAAATCGGCTCTGAGCCACTGGCAGTCGGCGTGATCGAGGTCGGGGTTTGAGGCGACGAGCAGTTCGTTGGCGTGGTCGTCGCGCGGGATGAAGGTGCGGCCGGCATCGTGGTGGACGTAGGCGAAGCCTCGCTTTGGACCGCAGGGAATTTCCGGGTAGGCATGTTTCCAGTGTGCGTATCGCGCGAAGGGCCGGAGCCAGGGGAGGTTGTTTGCATCTGCGATTCGTTCCAGCATGAGATTGGCGATGGGCGTGGATGATTCCCCGATGGCGAAGCGCAGATGCCTCGCTCGGTCGATCAGGACGACGCTCATGCCGCGACGGCGCGCGAGTATGGCGGCGAGCGCACCGCCGAAGCCGGAACCGATGATGACGAGGTCGACATGGAGCATGGGCATATGGCGGCCTAGTCCGATGCGGCGCGCGCGGCGGTGTCGGGCATGCGCTGTGTGGCGTTCATGAATGCGAGGCGTTCGATTCGCGCGACGTCGTCGGGCGACGTGATGAAGCGCTTCGCGTCCCAGAGATCGGCGAATACGCGGCCTTTGCGCTGAGAGATTCCATAGGTGACGGCTTCTTCGAGTGATGAAAGCGATGGCGGCGCGAAGCGGCCGGCGGCCTGGAGTTCGTCCATGGCGCCGTTGCCCGGTCTTGTGGGGATGATGACGCAGCATTCAACGCCGCACTCGAATGCGAAATCGATCGAGCGCTTGGCCCAGCGCAGCCCGTCGGCTTCGGATTGGAAGGGCGCACGGAGGAGGATGAAGGCGCGGACGGCAATGTTATTCTCGATGAGGAAGCGGGCGGCTTCTTGGAAGTCTTCGAGAGTCATGCGTTTGTTGAGTCGGGGGAGGACATTCGGGTCGACGGTTTCCAGCCCCAGGGCGACTTCGAGTCGGCCATTGATCCGGTCGGCGAAATCCAGGCATCGGCGGCTGATGAGGCGCGGATGGCACTCGATGATGACGGTGCGATGGTGTTTGACGAGTTCGGCGGCTCCGGGGAGATCGCGTGGCGGGATGGCTTTGGCGTCGAAGAAATTGCCGGCGTTGTAGAGCTTGATGTGGGGGGCGGGCGGCAGGCGTTCGAGGGCGTATTGGATCTGCCGTGGAATTGCGCCGGAGGGGACGGAGGTTGTGGTCGTGTGCGTCCACAGGTCGCACATGAGGCAGCGGAAGGGGCACTCCTTGTTGGTGATGAAGATGGTCGCGACGTCTTCGAGCGTGCCGTCAAATTGACACTCCGGCTCGACGAGAAAGGCGTAGGGCTTTTGCGGGTCGACTTGGGCGCGCGGTCCGCGGCGTGCGAGGATCCATTGGTCATCGATCAGGGGCAGTGCGGCGGCCATATCAGGACTCGTACGGCGCGAGGAAGCGTCGGCGGTAGGCCGGCTCCCGCAGTGGGAATCGCGCGCGGAACGTCTCCATCGGCGCGACGCCGTGCTGGAACCGCCTCTTTGGAAAGACGGGCATGTCGAAGCCGGTGACGGCGCGGACGCCGTCGGCGACGATGCGCCCTTTCAACTCGTAGAGGCGGTCGTGGGACCATTCGGTGAGTTCGATGAACGGGATGCCTTCGGCGATTTCGATGAGTCGCGGAAGGGTGAACGGGCTGAAACCGATGAAATCGTGCGCGGCGAGGGCTGCGAAGTTACGGACGTAGGCGCGGCTGAGGCCGCCGCTGTAGGTCTGGGAATGTTTGAACGAGCCGACGCCCCAGCCTTCGTGATAGAGCAGCGGATTGTTGAGTACGCTGCGGATGGTGAGTTCGGGATTCTCTTCGATGGGGTAGTCCTTGAGGTTTTCGTCTCCGCCGTCGCCATCGAGGAGATATCGCCATTCGGGGTATCTTTGACGGATGCCTTTTGCGAGGGCGAGCAGCATGGTCGCGGCTTCGACATCGAGCGGCTTGTAGTCTTCAATGACGCGCAGAGTCACTTCGGGGTCGAGCTGTTGGGCCGAAGTTTCGATCGGTTCGAGCAAATAGCCGAGCTTGAGCGATTCGAGAAAGTCCCGCGCTTGTGCGAGGTCTTCGCCGTGGCCGTCGACGCTGAGGGTGA
>CAZRFP010000181.1:0-8190 GCA_964599535.1 uncultured Planctomycetaceae bacterium | reverse complement strand
ACCCCCGGTACGGAGTTACCCGTACGACGATTTAGCAAACCGTTGCTTTAAGCCACTCAGCCACCTCTCCTGGTGACGCCGAAACGTCCGAGTGCTTTATCGAAACCGATTTTAGCGTCGCCGGGCAGCCGGTCAAGAATCGATGGCTGCAATAAGCGAATCCGCGGCCAAGGGAGAAACGATCGGATTCGGGGAAACGCGGACGCAGGCTGATTCGCCCATTCTAGAGCAAGCGTGGAACTCGATGGACGTGGGACTTGATGAACGTGGACCTCGATGGTCGCAGAACAGCGATGCTGATGACAATCGAGCGGCCTGACAGTTGGAAGACCACCGCTTCCCGGCGGGCGCGCTGATCGTGCATGAATCAGATTCGGCGCGATCAGCGTTGGTTCTCGACGACATCCAGCGCCCATGCAAACCACGGCGTATAGCGATCCGGCGCATCGGCCATGTCGCGACGAATCGTATCGATCGGCAGCCGGCGCCAGTCCTCCACTTCCGCGTGGTTCGGCAGCGGCTCGCCGTCGAATCGGCCGGTGAGCACATGCAGAAACTCGCGCTCGACGAGGCCGCTTTCCGCGTCGGTTGCTTCATATTGGAGCGTGCCGACTTCGATCAGCGATGCCGCGATGCCCAGTTCCTCATGCAGGCGGCGACATGCCGCGTCGATAACACTCTCGCCGGGCCGAGGATGGCCGCAGCAGGTATTTGACCACAGCCCGCCGAAGTGATACTTGCACCGTGCCCGGCGCTGCAACAGCAATTCATCCATGCTGTTGAACACAAAGATTGAGAACGCCCGATGCAACCGACCGCCGTTCATATGGGCGGCGAGTTTCTCCTCGACGCCGATCGGTTCGTCGCGCTCATTGACGAGTATGACCTGCTCCATCAGCGATCCGATCCGGCTCAGGCCGTCTTGCCATGGCAATGCTTGAACTTCTTGCCGCTGCCGCAATGGCACGGATCATTCCGACCGACCTTCGGCTGATCGCGGCGGATCGTTTCGATCTTGTGCTCCTGATTCTGGGCCTGCATGGCGGCGGCGCGATCGCGATCGGCCTGGCCGGTGAAGCCCTGATTCGTCGCCTCGGCATGGCGCGCGGCGGCGATGCGATAGCGGCTCTGAATCGTCGATTCATCGGCAAGGCGGGCACGGAAGATGATGCCGGTTACCTTGTCCTCGATGGCGGCCTGCATCTCCTTGAACATGGCGAAGCCCTCACGCTTATACGCGATCTTGGGGTCCTGCTCGGCATAGCCGCGCAGGCCGATCGAATCCTTGAGGATGTCGATCGCGTGCATGTGCTCCTTCCACGCCTGATCGTAAATCTGAAGCAGCACGTATCGTTCCAGCACCGTCAGCTCGCGGCGAATCAGATCGCGGCCGAAGATCATCAGTGCATCGCGCGGGTTTTCAGCGTTCTTGAACGTCTCATCGTCGAACGCCGGACCAAAGCGCGTGCGCCCCCACTCAGCCAGCGCGCCGTTGTCGGATTCTCCGCATCGGGCGACGGCTTCGTCGATCTCGGCGGCGAGCCTGCCGTCGGTCGAAAACTCGCGGTTGAGCCGGTAGACCTCCTCCACGACTTCATCGAGCGCTCGCGTGCGGACATCGTCCACGGTCCACTTCAGGCCGAACTTGAAGTTCACCCATTGCGCGAGATTGTCGGCGGCATAAGCGTTGTCTGCGCGCTCGCTCATGACGGTGCGATCGAGAATCCACTCGACCGGATAGCGCGCTTCGCGCTCGCGGTAGGCCGCGCGAATGGACTCGCGCAGACTGCCGATCAGATTCTCCTGCGGCATCTCCTCGAATCCGTCGATGCGAATCTCGATGCCGAACTTTCGCTGCGCCCAGTCGAGAAACGTCTTCTTGCCGTAGTAAGCGTCGAAGAAACGCTCCATCGGAGCGAGATCGGCCTGTTCGATCTTGGCCTCGCTCGCTTCAAGGAAGGCCTGTTTTACTTCATCAACATCCATCGCCTTGAGTTGATTCTGCGTGAGCTTCGAGCCGAATCGCGTCTCGCCCCATCGGGCCAATCCGCGGATGTCCCATTGAGCGGGATCGGTGTCGGGGTCCATGTATTCGCCGACGGTGAGCATGATCGCATTGCGCGATTCTTCCTTGGCGTTTTCGCGGATCAGACGATCAACGCCGATCATGTCTTCCATGTCGATGCCCTTGGGATCGATCGTGCATTCCATCTCCGCCTTCGCCCACTCCGCAACGCACTTAGCGGCGTACTTCGGGTCGAGAAATCGCTCCGCGGCATGCGTCACGGTTGAGTCGATCATCCGCCAGATCACGTCGACAAGCCGGGCGCTCTTGCCCGGCAGGCTGGCGGCGAGAATCTCCTGGCGCTGCGAGTAGAAGATCTTTCGCTGATGGTCCATCACCTCGTCATATTCAAGTAAGTGCTTGCGAATGCCGAAGTTTTTCTCTTCGACCTTCTTTTGGGCGCGCTCGATGCCCTTGTTGATACTCTTCGCTTCGATGGCCATGCCTTCTTCAAAACCCATGCGTTCCAGCATCTTCAGCATCCAGTCGCCCATAAAGAGTCGTAAGAGATCATCACCCAACGACAGGAAGAACCGGCTCGACCCCGGATCGCCCTGTCGGCCGGAGCGCCCGCGAAGCTGATTGTCGATGCGCCGTGACTCATGACGCTCGGTGCCGATGATGTGCAGTCCGCACGGCACGTTGAGCGAACAGACTTTGCGGCCCATCTCGGGAAAGCGCGGATCGAGCTTCGGCTTCCAGCAGTGGGCGCAATGGGTCTTCGGATCGTAATCCGGGCAACTGATACAGCACTTCGTGCCGATGACGCCGCTCTCGTGCCAGCCATACTTGCGGCCGTTCGCGTCGGCCGGTGGTCCGAGATCGCCCACGCATTTTTCGTACACCACGCCCTTCTGCAGCTTGATGTCCGTACCGCGGCCGGCCATGTTCGTCGCGATCGTGACGTTGCCGACGATTTGCTTGTCGCGATTGCGCATCTTCTCGTGCGTTTCGCCGGCCTTGGCGACGATCTCCGCTTCACGGGCGTGCTGCTTGGCGTTCAGCACCTCGTGATCGATGCCGTACTTCCGCGTCAGCGCATTTGACAGCTTTTCCGAGTTTTCGATCGAGATCGTTCCGACCAGCACCGGACGGCCGCGCGCCAGATCGCCCATCGCGTCGTCATAGGCTTCCGTCATCAACTGGCCGGTGCCGTCGCCGCCCTTGAATTCCGCGAGTGCTTTTTCGAGCAGCTCGGTCGATCGATTCTGCTTCGCAACAATCGGCTTGAGATTCTTCAGCACGGATTCGAGCACGAAGGGATCGCTCGGTCGGCCCTTCGTGTGAATATCGTGAATCTCCTCGACGATGGCGTTGTACTTGTCGTCGACCGTCTTGTAGATACGGTCGTGATGATCGACGCGGTTGACCGGCCGGTTTGTCGGAATCGCCACCACATCGAGCTTGTAGATCTTCATAAACTCGTCGGCCTCGGTCATGGCCGTGCCGGTCATACCGGCGAGGTTCTTGTAGAGCTTGAAAAAATTCTGCAGCGTGATGGTGGCCAGCGTCTGCGTTTCTTCCTTGACGCGGACGCTTTCCTTGGCCTCGACGGCCTGATGCAGACCGTCCGACCATTGCCGCCCGTGCATGAGACGGCCGGTGAAGCTATCGACGATGATGACATCGCCATCCTTCACGACGTAGTCAACGTCTTTCTCGTACACGACGTGGGCCCGCACCGAGTTCTCAACGAGGTGCGGCCATTCCATGTTGTCGCCGACATAGAGCGAGCCGACGCCAAGCTGCTCTTGCGCGACTGACACGCCGGCATGCGTTAACCCGACGCTCTTGCGCTCCTTGGCAACGACGTAATACAGCGTATGGCCGATGGCTTCGGCTTCTTCCTCGTTGACCCATGTCGAGTCCGTTTTGAACTTGGCGATGACACCGGGAAACTTGGGATGGTCCACAAACGGCCGCGGCGGGTTGTCGCCCCATTCCTTGATCCGGCGCAGCGTATCGGTGACGGCCGCCGCCTGCTTTGAGATCAGCACGCGCGCGACGGCATCCGCCGTGCGATAGCGCGTCACGTCATCCTCGGCCGGGCCGCTGATGATGAGCGGCGTTCGAGCCTCGTCGATCAGAATCGAGTCGACTTCGTCGGTGATCGCGAAATCGAGCCGGCCCTGCACTTGCTCCTCCAGGCTCGTCTTCATGTTGTCGCGCAGATAGTCGAATCCGAATTCGTTGTTCGTGCCATAGGTCAGATTGCAGGCATACGCCGCGGCCCGAATGCCTTCTCGGCCGCCGGGATCGACTTGCGATTGGATGTAACCGACGGTCATGCCGACCAATTCAAAAATCGGCTGGGCGAATTCGGCATCGCGCTTCACGAGGTAGTCGTTCACCGTGACGACGTGGACCTTCTTGCCCTCGAGCGCCTTGAGATATGCCGCGAGATGGCAGACGATCGTCTTGCCTTCGCCGGTCTTCATTTCCGCGATCGAGCCGCCGTAGAGCACCTGACCGCCGATGAGCTGACAATCGAAATGGCGATGGTTCTGCGCGCGACGGCTGGCCTCGCGAAGTACGGCAAATGCCTCAGGCAGCACAGACTCGATCGGCTCGCCCTCGGCGACGCGCTGCCGAAGCGCGTCCGATCGTTCGCGAAGATCGGTGCTCAATTCGCCGCGGATGCGCTGAAGCGCCGTGCCGCGCTCCTCAATGGGCAGATCGGCCGAGACGCCGGCGGCGGCCTGCTGGAAGCGGGCGTCGTAGTCGCCGCGAAGCTGCGTCTCGAATGTACCGATCTGCTCGGCGATCTGGCCGAAACGTTTGACGATGCGCTCATTGCGCGAACCAAAGATCTTACGGAAAACCGTTCCAACGGATTCTAGAACTTTCATGAATACACCCGGCTGATGATCTCACTGCGTTGATGAATGCGATGACGTACGACGTGAACGAGAGGCGATGAGCGCGGCGCAATTTATCCGCGGCGAAGCGGACCGCGCAAACGCTCTGCGCAAAGCAAGGGAAACTACGGGCCGTACAGCCCGCCGACGTGATAGGATATGGCGATCTTGCGCAGAAGCGCCAGACTTGGCCGGCCCGTCGCCGGCTTGAACATGGCAACGCGCGAAAGACCGGACCGCTCATGCGACCAGAACCCGCGCCGCGCGACGATCAGGAGAATCAGTGCGGCCGCCGTCCACCCCAAACCTGTCGCAGACTCCAACCCGACGGCTTTTACCGTGCCGAACGTTCGAATCGTCGCGACGGCAGCACGATCGGCCATGCCGATTCGCGCGTGGACAACCGCCGCGAGATCCACCCCGACGATCGCGGCCGTGACCACCAGCGCGCACGGGATCAAACCCGCACAGGCGCCGATCGTGCGTCGTTCGCGACTGACATGAGTTGAGCGCTGCCCGTTTGGCATGGTCGGTTATTCTAGTCGAACTCATCGGCCGCCACAATGCCGACATCAACAGCGGGAGAAAGCGAAGACATGTTTCAGGACAAGACCGTCATGATTACCGGGGCTTCGAGCGGGATCGGCCGGGCAATGGCCCAGTGCCTCGCCCGGCGCGGCGCCAGGATGATTCTCGTCGCACGGCGACGGGACAAGCTGGATGCCCTAGCAGCAACTCTGAAGCACCATATCGTCTCCGGCACGCCGATTACGGCCGACTTGCAAGACGCCAATGCCATCGATCACATCATGCGGAAGGTTCAGGCGACCGGCCGTCCGATCGACATCCTCATTAACAACGCCGGCGTCGGCTCGCATGGGACTTTCGCGACAGCCGATCTCGCGGGGATGGACGGCATGATGCGGCTCAACATGCTGGCGCTGGTACATCTGACGCATCGCGTGCTGCCGGACATGATCGCTCATCGCAGCGGACACATCCTCAACGTCGCCAGCACGGCGGCATTTCAGCCGACGCCGTACATGGGCGTCTATGGCGCGACCAAGTCGTTTGTGCTGAGCTTCTCCATGTCGCTCTGGTACGAGCTACGTCGAAGCGGCGTGGGCGTGACGTGCCTCTGTCCCGGTCCTGTCGATACCGAGTTCTTCGACCACGGAGGCCTGGAAAAGCAGAAAGCGGTCTTCCTCAAGACGGCCATGTCGGCGGAATCCGTTGCCGAAGCAGCCTGCCGCGCGATGGAAAAGAAACGCTCGATGGTCATACCCGGTCTGATCAATCGAATCGGCGCTCAGGGCCATCGAATCTCGCCGCTGCGGCTGCTGACGCGCGTGACGGCACGGCTGCTTCGGCCGGTGTCGCCACGGTCGTGATCTGGCTTCGTCGCTTGACCACTGGACCGGTCGCCCGTTGGAATTCCGCGCTTGCAATCGGACATGCCGCGCGAACGGACATAGGATAGTATCGAGTCCCATCACGACTGAGCAGCGCCGACGCATTCGAGAATCCCCATGGTCATCTGGATTTGGATCGCCTTCATCATCGTCGTCCTCGGATTTCTCGCGCTCGATCTGGGCGTCTTCAATCGCACGCCGCATGTCATTTCCACGACGGAAGCGCTCATCTGGACCGCGCTCTGGGTCGTGCTGGCTCTGTCGTTCAACGTGCTCATCTTCAAGATGTATAACCACCACTGGCTGGGCATCGGACTCGACGTGGGCCATCCGCTCGACGGCAAGGAAGCCGCCCTGCTCTTTTTCACGGGCTATCTCGTGGAGAAGTCGCTGAGCCTTGACAACATCTTCGTCATCGCGGTGATCTTCAATTATTTCAATGTGCCGCTGATGTATCAGCATCGCGTGCTGTTCTGGGGCATTCTCGGCGCGCTCGTGCTGCGCGGCGTCATGATCGCACTCGGCGTGGCACTCATCCAGACCTTCTATTGGATCAACTATGTCTTCGGCGGCATCCTGCTGCTCACGGCGGTGAAGATGTTGCTGGCCGGTGATCAAAAGCTCGAGCCGGAGCGAAACCCTCTGGTCAAACTGGCCCGGAGGCTCTACCCCGTCAGCCCTCAGTACGAAGGCAAAAAGTTCTTCACTCACATCGACGGACGCCGCGCCGTGACGCCGCTGCTTCTCGTGCTGCTTGTCGTCGAGAGCACCGATCTGCTCTTCGCCGTCGATTCCATCCCTGCCATCTTCGCCATCACGACCGATCCGTTTATCGTCTTTACGTCAAACGTCTTCGCCATTCTCGGCCTGAGATCACTGTACTTCGCGCTGGCCGCCATCATCGAAAAGTTTCGCTATCTCAAGGCCAGCCTGGTATTCGTGCTCGCCTTTGTCGGCGTGAAGATGATCCTCGCGCACCATCACCCCATCCCCGTGCCGATCTCGCTCAGTGTCATCATCGGAACGCTCGTCGTCGGCATCGGCGCGTCGGTGCTTGCCAGCCATCGCGACACCGCGCCCTATGTCAAACCCATCCTTGATCAAGTCGGATTCATGGCCGATATCACCGTGAAGCAGATTCGCCGCGCCGTGGTGTTTCTCATCGGCGCAACGGTGGTGCTTGTCGGAATTGTGATGATCGTGACGCCGGGACCGGCCATGGTGTTCATTCCGGCGGGGCTGGCGATTCTGGCGACGGAGTTCGTCTGGGCGCGAAGGCTGTTTCGAAAACTGAAGGAGCAGACCAAAGCCGCGGCAAAGTCGCTGGGCATTCCTGATCGGATGATCCCCGGCGAGGATAAAACCGAAAAGCAAGATGGCCACGCCGACGCAGCGAATGGGGCGACGCCTGTATCGGATGATGCGGCGACGAAGACGCCTCCGGCAGAAAACGCACCGAATGCTCCGGAGGATCGGAAGTGAATCGGAACGGCTCTCGCGCCGCGTGGATCAGCGGCTCTTGCGCTTGCGGTCTTTCCGCTTGTCTTTCTTGTTGGGCTTGAACTTCGGCTTGGCAGACGCCTTGACCGTGGGCATTCGCCCGCCCGCCATCGACATCTGCGCGAACTGCGAGCCGAAGCGCATGCGATCCATGACCGACATGCCCGCCATTTGCTTCATCATGTCGCGAGCCTGAAGGAACTGCTTGCACAAACCGCTCACGTCGTCCGGGTCGGTGCCGCTGCCGCGGGCAATGCGCCGCCGGCGCGAGGCATCGATCAGCTTCGGATTCGCCTTTTCCTTGGGCGTCATGGACTGAACGATCGCCTTCATTCGCTTGATCTCGCCCTCGTCG
>CAZRFP010000180.1:0-8405 GCA_964599535.1 uncultured Planctomycetaceae bacterium | reverse complement strand
ATCGGCCGCGGGCGTGTCCTGGACGCTCTCCAATGCCGAGAACGCGACACTTCATGTCAAATCCGACGGCGCGCAAACCGTCGCGCCGGCTGCCGATCCGTCCGGCATGGATGAGGATGACGAAGTTGCAGCCGCGCCGCGGATCGTTCATCTTGTGCCGGATTGTTCAGCCGGCATTGCCGATGCGTTGCGCCTGCCGGCGCGGGGCTTTTTCAAGTTGCAAATCGATCTGGAAGCTGACACGGGCGTTGCGGCATTGCTCGGATTGCGCGTCTATTTGAGCAGCGAAGTATCGGATGGGCCGGTATTTGAGAAGATCGTCTCAATCGATCCCGGCGTCAGCGAAGTCGCATTCTTTACCGGCGAACAGGAGCGATACATCGTTCCAATGATTCATCTGCCCGATGATGGCCGGCTGATCGTGCGAAGCATCATCCTGACGACGTTGCGAGCCGCGACGCCCGAAATCGAGTCGCCATGATCGCTTGTAGCAGTTGATTGCTGCGCGATGGAACCGCATACAGCCAACCGCGCCGTTCGCGTCAGACCTTTGACACGATTTCCTTCACATTCGCAAGAGATTGGCGCATTTGAACCTCAAAGTTCGTCCAGTCGATATCGTGGCGAAGTTCGGCGTGGACGGAGCGGATCTCGCTGAAGCGATGAATCGCCTTGCCGAGCATCCGCATGGCCGTCTCCATGTGCAGTAGCGCTTGACGGATGTCGTTCGCGGATAGCTCGTTGTTCGGCGCGGCGGCATGATCTCGTGTTTCGCTCATGAGAAATCTCCCGGTCGTATCGTGAGTTCGTTTGCGCCGCCCGAAACCCGACGGTCCGCACGACGGATTGTACACGAGCAGCGGCCTTAATTCGAGATCGGATCACGCCGCTCGACGCGAAGAAATCCCATTCGACGGCAGATCAGAAATGCGGCGATCACCAGACCGATCGGCGATGCAATCAGTGCCGGCATCGGCAACCATGCCACGCACAATCCGATCAAGACGAGACCGGCCTGCAGCGCGTAGCAGATGAGAACCGTCTTGCGCACCGATGCACCGCGATCACGAATCTGGTCATAAAAATGGCTGCGATCGCCCTTGAATAGCGGGCGTCCGTTCAATCGCCGACGGCACACCGCCAGCGCCGTATCGAAGATCGGAAAGCCGAAGATGATGATCGACCCGATCAGGCCGCGCCAACCAGCGTGTTCGGCGAAGAGGATCATCATCGCCGCGGCGCTGAAGCCGAGCAGCAGCGATCCGCTGTCGCCCATGAACATCGACGCCGGATTGAAGTTATAAAACAAAAACGCCGCACACGCCCCCAACACGGCCGCCGATAGCGTCATCACGATCGTTGCGCCTGTCATGCTGACGGCGTGCTGTCCGGCGAGCACGGCGATCAGCCCCATGAAGCCCAGTGCCGAGATGCCGACACAGCCGGCGCACAGACCGTCCATGCCGTCGATCAGATTGGTCGCGTTCGTCGCGCCCGCGATCAGGAATGCGCACGCCACGACCGACAGCAGCGGCAGTGCGACGACCGTTGCCATCGACGCGGCCGGATCGATCGCGCCCTCCAGCAGCGTCGTGCCCACGCGCAGCCCGACACCGCCGCCAACAAGCACGCCCGCGGCCGCAGCCTGTATCGCCAATCGCAGCAGTGGCGGCAGATGACGGCGATCATCCATCAGGCCGGTGACCATGAGAAGCGTGCCTCCCACGGCGATCCATATCAATGGGTGTATTGCCGAGCCTGCGCCAGTATTCAGGTTGGATGGAATCACGGCGGTGGCCAAGGCTGCCAGCCAGCCGCCGTAGATCGCGAGGCCGCCAAGATAGGGGATCGGCCGATCGTGCGGCTTCAGTCCGCCATCCGGGCGATCAAAAAAGTCGAAACGCACGGCCGTCCGCCGAACCCAGGGACCCAGCGCCAGCGCCACGGTGAAAGCGCCGAGGAACGGCCATATCGCGGCAGTCAGAAGTTCGCTCACGTGCGGCGGAAATCCCGTCCGGCCGGCGCGGCTCAGCGCGACTCGCCGTAGAACTTGAGAATCGACTCCGCGATGCGTTCCTGCTGAGACGACGTCAGCTCCGGATAAATCGGAATCGCCAGCACCTCGTTCGCGGACTTTTCACAATTCGGCAGATCGCCCGGCTTGCCGCCGAGCTTGGCGAAGCACTCCTGCAAGTGCAGCGGCACGGGGTAATAGACCTCGGTGCCGATGCCCTCGTCGGTCAAGTGTTTGCGCAGGGCGTCGCGCTTTGGCACGCGGATGACGTATTGATTGTAGATCGAATCGTTGCCGTCCATGATCTTCGGCGTGCGCACGCTCGATCCGCGGAACAGCTCATCGTATCGCTTGGCGTTTTCGCGCCGGCCGCGCGACCAATTGTCGAGATGGCGCAGCTTGACGCGAACAATGGCGGCCTGCAGCGCATCGAGCCGGAAGTTGCCGCCGACAAACTTGTGATAGTATTTCGGCTCGGCGCCGTGGTTTCGCATGAGGCGGCACTGCTTCGCGAGCGCCTCGTCGTTCGTGGCGATCATGCCGCCGTCGCCGAAGCAGCCGAGGTTCTTGCTGGGAAAGAACGACAGCGTTCCCAGATCGCCCATGCTGCACGATTTGCGCCCATGATGCGATGAACCGATGCTCTGAGCGGAATCTTCCATGACCATGATGCCGCGCGACTTCGCCAGATTCATGATGCCCGTCATGTCGGCGCACTGGCCGAACAGATGAACCGGGATGATGAGCTTCGTTTTGGACGTGAGGTGCGGCTCGATGAGTTCGGCCGTCGTGTTGAAGGTATCGGGATCGCTGTCAACGAACACCGGCTTGGCGTGCAGCCGCGCGACGCAGCCGCCCGTGGCGAAGAAGGTGAAGCTCGGCACGATGACCTCGTCGCCGTGGCCGATGTCCATCGCCATCATGGCGCAGAGCAGGGCGTCGGTGCCCGAACTCATGCCGATGCCGTATTTGCAGCCCGAATATTCGGCGACTTCGCGCTCACAGGCCTCGACCTCGGGACCGTTGATGAAGTACTGCGCATCACAGACTTGGTCGATGGCGGCGCGGATGTTCTCCCGCAGCGGCGCGTATTGGCCTTTGAGATCGAGAAGCGGAATAGGTTCACTCTTCGTTGCGGAGGCAGCATTGCCCATACTTTCACCCTGGATTGTCAATCTGGGAAACCCATCAGACGAACAACGATCGTGGTCTGGACGGTCGACCACCTTGTTCTGATAAAACGCCGCCCCGTCGAAATGACAGGGCGGCATGCGATTTCATTCGCCTGTTTCGCGAGGCGCGTCAGGCAACCACCCATGTATCCCCCGCCTTGAGCAGGTCTTCGAGCTTGCCCGGGCCTTTCGCCTTGATCGCCTCGTCAATCTGACGCTTCATGCCGTCGTCGAACCGCGGGCGTTCCACGGCGCGGAAGACGCCGATCGGCTCCGGGAAATCAGGATAGTGCATTCGGCTGAGCAGATACGCCAAGCTCGGTTCGGACGTCTTCTCGTCGTGGAAGAGAAGATCATCTTCCTTCACGCTGCCGTCCTTCAGATCGACGATCTCGGGTTCCATGCCGTTCAGGCGGATGCCCTTGTCCTTGTTCGCGCCGAAGATCAGCGGCTTGCCGTGTTCCAGCACGACGGTCGTATCCAGCTTGGTGTCCTTGCCGGTCGAGTACTCAAATGCACCGTCATTGAAGATGTTGCAGTTCTGATAAATCTCGACAAAAGCCGTGCCCTTGTGGGCCGCGGCGCGCTTGAGCACCTCGCCCATGTGCTGCACGTTGCGATCGATCGTCCGGGCGACAAAAGTCGCCTCCGCGCCGATTGCGATCGATATTGGATGCAGCGGATTATCCACCGAGCCGAACGGTGTCGACTTCGTCTTCTTGCCGAGTTCCGACGTGGGCGAATACTGCCCCTTGGTTAGTCCATAGATGCGGTTGTTAAACAGCAGAATCTTGATGTCCAGATTGCGCCGGATCGTGTGGATCAGATGATTGCCGCCGATCGACAGGCCGTCGCCGTCGCCCGTGACGACCCAGACCATCAGATCGGGGTTCGCCACTTTCACGCCCGTCGCGATGGCCGGTGCGCGCCCGTGAATCGAATGGAAGCCATACGTGTTCACGTAATAGGGGAAGCGGCTCGAGCAGCCGATGCCCGAGACGAAGACCATTTTCTCGCGCGGGATGCCCAGTTCCGGCAGAACTTTCTTCACCTGAGCGAGAATGGCATAGTCGCCGCAGCCGGGACACCATCGGACGTCCTGATCGCTTGCGAAATCCTTTGCCTGCAATTGCGGTAGTGCTTCGGTAGCCATGAATTCGTTACCTTCGTTATTTTGATTACTTCGAGAGCAACTCGTGAATCTTGGTCTCAATCTCGGAAATCAGGAACGGCTTGCCCTTGATCTTGTTCAACGCGGACGAGTCGATCAGATACGTCGCACGCAGCACATAGCGAAGCTGGCCGGTGTTCAACTCGCAAACCAGCACCTTCTTGAAGCTCTTCAACACCTGCTCGAGGTTCTTCGGGAAGGGATGGATATAGCGAAGATGCGTATAGGCGACGGACTTGCCCTGCTTCTGCACCCGCTCGACCGCGCTGCGGATCGCGCCGGCCGTTCCGCCCCAGCCGACGACGAGCAAGTCGCCCGACTGTGGTCCGTGAACGACCTGGTCGGGAATCTCGTCGGCGATGTTCATGATCTTCTTGGCCCGCGTCAGGATCATGTGCTCATGATTGTCGGGATCGTAACTGACGTTGCCGGTGATATCGGCCTTCTCCAGACCGCCGATGCGATGCTCAAGCCCCTTGGTGCCGGGTATGGCCCAGGGCCGCGAGAGGTTCTTGTCGCGCTTGTAAGGCAGATAGACCGGGCCTTCGCCGTTGCCGTTCGGTTCCGTCGGATGATGCACCTCGATCTTCGGCAGCGAAGACACCTCGGGAATCGACCACGGTTCTTCACCGTTGGCGATATAGCCGTCGGTCAGCAGGATGACCGGCGTCATGTATTTCATGGCGATGCGCGCGGCCTCGATGGCGCAGTCGAAACAATCGACCGGTGAGTTCGCCGCGATGACGCAGACCGGGCACTCACCGTTGCGGCCGAGGACGGCCTGAAACAGATCGGCCTGCTCGGTCTTCGTCGGAAGGCCTGTGCTGGGTCCGCCGCGCTGCACGTCGAGAATGATGAGCGGCAGTTCGGTCATGACGCCGAGGCCGATCGCCTCGCCCTTGAGTGCGAGGCCGGGACCGCTGGTGCCGGTGACGGCCAGATCGCCCGCGAAAGCCGCGCCCAATGCCGACGTGATGGCGGCGATTTCGTCTTCCGCCTGGAAGGTTTTCACCTTGAAATTCTTGAAGCGCGCCAGATTGTGCAGCACGTCGCTCGCCGGCGTGATCGGATAGCTGCCGTAGAACAGCTCCTTCCCGCTGAGTTGCGACGCAGCGACGAGTCCGAGCGCGACCGCCTCGTTGCCGCTGATGCGCCGATAGGTGCCCGGCGGCAGTGCGGCCTTCGACACCTGAAAGCTGCTATGGAAGAACTCGCACGTCTCGCCGAAGGCATGGCCCGCGATCAGCACCTTTCGGTTGGCATCGGCCACGTCGGGGTTCTTGCCGAATTTCTGATTGATCCAGGCAAACGTCGGTTCGAGCGGGCGACCATACAGCCAGCAAACCAGTCCCAGCGCGAAGAAGTTTTTGCTGCGGTCGATCTGCTTTTCGCCCAGACCGGTGTCCTTCAGCGCTTCCTTGGTGAGCTTGGAAATCGGCACGCGATACAGCTTTCGACCCTGGAAAGAACCATCTTCCAGCGGATTGGAATCGTAGCCGGCCTTCTTGAGGTCCGTCTTTCCGAAGGAATCTTCGTTCACGATGATCATGCCGCCTTCACGAACGTCTTCGGCGTTGATCTTCAGCGCGGCCGGATTGAACGCGATGAGCGTATCCACCGCGTCGCCGGGCGTATGGACGTTGTGATCGGCGAAGTGAACCTGAAAGCCGCTGACGCCGGCCAGCGAACCCGCTGGAGCGCGGATTTCGGCCGGATAGTCTGGAAAGGTGCTGACGTCGTTTCCGAAGATGGCGGTCGTTCGGGTGAATTCCATTCCGGTGAGCTGCATGCCGTCGCCGGAGTCGCCCGCGAACCGAATCGCGACGTTGCTTTGATCAAGGACCGGCTTGCTCTTAGTTGTGCTGGACATCGTTGTACTGGTGCTCATGGCTGTCGTTATCGCCTCGTTCTTTCGTTATGCGTGTGCGGCTTCATGAAAATACTTGATGCCGCGCTCTGTTCGCCTGTTTCGCTAGCTTTTCGTTTCGCCTGATCGTGCGAAGGTGTCGTATTGATCGAATCGGGCATATGTGTGGATCGTAGTCCCCTCGTCGTTTTGATTCATCGGCCGCCCTCCGCGCAAAACGAATCCACCGCCGATTACGGCCTCAAATCTGCCGTCATCCTCGTACATGTTTCGGCTAGTGCGTTCGCGTGAATTGATGAAAGAGCGGACACGTTCAGCGTGGTGTTATATCGGTCGCGCGGCCGACAGCGACGGTCGACCGGCCGAAAGACCGAAAGGCTGCTCCTTTCCGCAGCCGCCCGAAGCACCAATACCGACGCCTGGGCCGCCAAATCCAATCTGCACCAGAATACTAGACTCGTTGAGGCAATTCCAGTCGCAAAATCGCCTGGATAGGCCCCGCACAGGCATGTTGGCGACGTGCCGGGTTCCGGGGCGATTTGTGCTCTCGCCCGGTTTCGGGCATTTCCCGGCTCGGCGGACATCATCTTACGGTCTGCGACAATTTCGCAGGGCAACGGTGGTTTTTGCAACGACAGGAGGTCTTGCCACGACACGAGTGGTTTCTCGGCGACTTTTGAGGGAACGCCGCGCCCTTGCCGAGACGAAGGCGCGTGATTAGACTCACGAGGCTTTTCCGGGAGCGGCGAAGCTGTAAAGGCAGGCGAAGCGGCAAAACGACTCAGACGCAGCGGCGTGGGGTAGGTGTTGCTGAGTGCCGCCGGCAATTGGCGATTATTTTTGTCGCAAATACGTTTCCCGGAACAACAGAGCGGCCGTGGCGGAATTGGCAGACGCGCTAGGTTCAGGTCCTAGTGATCGCAAGATCGTGGAGGTTCGACTCCTCTCGGCCGCAGTTTTCAAACCAACTGGCTTCCGTCCTCAGGCCAACTACCGTAGTCTCCATACCTTGTCCTGCCTCACCTGTAACTTGTAGGCCGGGGCGGACAACTTTGCGGGCCGGGGCGCTGCGGGAGATTTACAAGTACGACGAGAACGGCCGCCTGCGCATTCGCGAGAGCATCGGCTGCGGCGACCATCGCGTCGATAGCGTCTTCGCGCTGGGCGACAACAACGCCGTTCACAACGGAACGCTATGGGACCCGCGGGCCGACATCGACGATGACGGCGACGTGGATGGCAACGACGCGACCGCCCGGGCCGCCAATGCCGCCAACTGGCCGAAGTCCGCCTACCCGACGGTCGCCCGGGCCTTCAGCGACTTCGGCAACCGCTTCGGCCGGCAGGGCCGACCGCACTATGCCATCGACACGGCACCGTCGGCCACCGACGGCCAACTCATGCTCCTTCTCCTGAACAGTTCGTTGATGCAGGTTGAAAGAGTACCTTAACATCGCGCTCGAATTTTGGGGAATATCATAGATCAATGGCTTCCAGCCTTGAATAATGACAAGCACCCGAAGGGATGAGGCCCCCGGCTCATATCGAGTGAAACTCAGGGCGACTGGATTCAACCTATTTCCATTTATTCCGAATCCTTCTGCGCATCCACCAGTGCTGCGTCGCGGGCCATGTTCATGAGCACCGCGTGCGAGCCGAGTTGCGTCGCCGGGTCGGTCGGCGTGCGGCGGATGTAATCGCCGTCCGGCGCCATGTCCCACGCCTGCACACGGTCGTCGAGGTTCACCTGGAGAATCTGCCAGAGCCGCTGCCGGCACGCCAAATCCTCCACCGGCACGATAATTTCCACGCGGCGCGTGATGTTGCGATACATCCAGTCGCCCGAGCCGATGAATAACCGTCCGTCGATCTCCTGTTCCGCGCCGGCTCGAAAGTAGAAGATGCGCGAGTGCTCCAGAAAGCGCCCGATGATCGACTGTACTTGGATGTTTTCGCTCAGTCCCTCCACTCCAGGCCGCAGCGTGCAAAACCCCCGTACAATCAGCCGGATCGGCACGCCGGCCTGCGAGGCGCGGTACAGCGCCCGGATGACGCGCCGATCCTCAAGCTGGTTCATTTTTGCGATGATGCCCGACGGCATGCCGGAGTTGTGATTGGCGATCTCGCGATCGATCATCTCGATGAAACGCGGACCCATGTTGACCGGCGCGACGAGCACGT
>CAZRFP010000179.1:0-8424 GCA_964599535.1 uncultured Planctomycetaceae bacterium | reverse complement strand
CGGCCTGCGCGCCGCTCGCTCCTTGTCACCCCCGACGTGGTCCCTCGTGCCTGGCGAAGGGACCGCACGTCGCGGGGCCCGACAAGGAGCAGAACCATGAAAGCCGAACAAGCAAAGAAGATCGCCGACCAGGCCCTCGAACAACTCGCCGACGCGCTCGCGCACGGCAAGAGCGAAGCGCTCACCCGCTACCTCGCCATGCTGGCGAAGTTCCACAAGTACAGCTTCGGGAACGTGCTGATGATCCTCGCGCAGAAGCCCGACGCCACGCACGTCGCCGGCTTCCACACCTGGCGGCAGATGGGCCGCTTCGTCCGCAAGGGCGAGAAGGGCATCGTCATCATCGCGCCCATGCTCATCCGCAAGCGCGACGAGCGGGACACTGACGGCGCTGAAGAGTCCAAGCCGGTGCTGCGGTTCCGAGCGGTCTACGTGTTCGACGTGGCGTCCACCGACGGGGAACCTCTTGCAGAGCCGGCGCGCGTGAACGGCGACCCGCGTCATCACACCGACCGCCTCAAGGCGCTCGTCGCCGAGCGGGGCATCACGCTCGACCACGCCGACGTGCCGCACGACGCCCTGGGGGTTTCCCGCGGCGGCCGCATCAGCATTCGTCCCGACCTGGAGCCGGCCGTCGAGTTCTCCGTCCTCGCGCACGAACTGGCCCACGAGCTGCTCCACCGCGGCGAGGACCGCCCGGCCAGCAAGACCGTCCGCGAGACCGAGGCCGAGGCCGTCGCCTTCGTCGTCTGCCAGGCGATCGGCCTGGAGACCGGCACCGCCGCCAGCGACTACATCCAGCTCTTCGACGGCAAGGCCGAGACGCTGGCCGCCTCCCTCGACCGTATACAGAAGACCGCCGCCGAGATCATCGCGGCCGTCCACGCCGCCGAGCCGGCGGAAGCCGCCTGAGCCGACAGTCCGTACCCCGGCCGCCGCCGGGGTGCGGTTGGCAACTGACGATCTCACGCACATCGGGCGACAGCGAGCGCCGCGTCTGCAATAATCCGTCCAAACGCCGTCCCGCTCTCGTGCCGGCGGCAGGAGGCTTGACGCAGCCAGGTACCCGTGCTACGGCAGGTCAGGTAGCGACAGGAGGTCGTCAGTGGCTCGGACCGCATCGACGCAGATTTACACGCCGACCGTGGAACACGCCGTAACCGCGGCCGCGCTACTCGATCGCATTGACCTGCTGCGCCTTGACGTGTCAGCCAGACTCGCTGACGACCAAGCGAGACGAGCCAAACTCGGGCAGTTCTTCACGCCGGAATCGGTCGCCAAATTCATGGCGTCGCTGTTCGCGTTTCCCCGGATGCCCAAGACGCTGCGCCTGCTCGACGCCGGCGGCGGCAACGGAATGCTCACTGCGGCGACGGTCGCCGAGTTGTGCTCGCGACAGACCGCGCGTCCCGAGCGCATCATCGCCACGGTATGGGAACTGGACGACGCGCTCATCCCGTCCTTGGAGGACACGCTTCGGCTGTGCGAGGGAGCGTGCCGCAGGGAAGGGGTCGCGTTCACCGCCGACCTTCGCCACGGCGACTTCATCCTGGAAGCCGCCGACATGCTCGGCGCCAATCGCCTGTTCGCCGGCGACTCGCCGCGATTCGACGCGGCGATTCTCAATCCGCCGTACCGCAAGCTCCGCAGCGACAGCGAGGAGCGCTTGCGGCTGCGCGCCGCCGGCATCGAGACGAGTAACCTCTATGCGGCGTTCGTATGGTTGACGGTTGAATTGCTGGCCGACCAAGGCGAGCTTGTCGCCATCACGCCGCGCAGCTACATGAACGGCTCGTACTTCCGACCGTTCCGGCGGGCGCTCGTCAATCGCATGGCATTCCGTCGCGTGCATGTCTACGACTCACGCCAGGCGGCGTTCAACGAGGACGACGTGCTTCAGGAGAACGCGATCATTCATGCCGTGCGCGGCGGTGAGCCGACGCCGATCTTCGTCACCACGTCGCACGGCCCCGGCGACGATGGCATGGCGTCGCAGACGCTGACGCCCGAACAGTTCGTGTCGCCGACCGACTCCGACATGGTCATGCACGTCGTGCCCGACGAGACGGACGCTCAAATCGGCGACGCAATGCGGCGTCTGCCCTACACGCTTGCCGAACTGGACATTGCCGTCTCCACCGGTCGCGTCGTGGACTTCCGCGCGCGAGATCGGTTGCGCGCCAAGGCAAGCAACGGAGACGCGCCGCTCATCTTCCCCAGGCATTTGTCACCGGAAGGCTTCGTCGAGTGGCCGCGCGACGTTCGTGACAAGCCCAACGCGATTCACGTTCGTGGAGACGAAGATCCCGACTTGCTGCCGCGCGGCTGGTACGTACTGGTCAAGCGGTTCAGCGCCAAGGAGGAAAAGCGCCGTGTCGTAGCCGCGCTGTGCGATCCGAACCGGCTGCCGCGCGGTCCCGTCGCCTTCGACAACAAACTCAACGTCATCCATCAAAAAAACCGCGGCTTGCCGCCGGCATTGGCCAAGGGACTGGCGCTGTTTCTCAACGGAACGGCGGTGGACGCCTACTTCCGGCAGTTCAGCGGCCACACGCAAGTCAATGCGCGCGACCTCCGCTCACTGCGTTTCCCCGACCGGGAGGCGCTGGAGCGTCTGGGCCGCTATGTGAACGGCCGGATGCCGTCCACCGACGAGATCAACCGATTGATACGAGAGGAGATTCCGAGCATGAGCGAAGGCGACGACCCCATTGCGAACAAGACCAAGGTCGAGTCCGCCCTCGACGTGCTGAAAGCCCTCAAAGCGCCCAAGGGGCAGGTCAACGAGCGCTCGGCGCTGACGCTGCTTGCCTTGGTCGATCTCGAACCCACCGCTCCTTGGTCGAAGGCCGGCAACCCGCTTCGCGGCGTCACGGAACTGATGGACTGGATGGCCGCCAAGTACGGCAAGAAGTACGCGCCCAACACCCGCGAGACGATTCGCCGCTTCACGCTCCACCAGTTCGTGGAGATGGGGTTTGTGCTGCTCAATCCGGATGATCCGCAGCGCCCCACCAACAGCCCGAAGAACGTTTACCAGGTCGAACCGTCGGCGCTGGAACTCCTGCGCACCTTCGGCACCGACGACTGGCACAAGAACCTCTCCGAGTATCTGGATTCGATGGAGGGGAAGAACCGGCTGCGCGAGGCAGCCCGTCAGATGTCGCAGATTCCGGTCACGCTGCCGACGGGCCAGACGCTCCACTTGTCGGCCGGCGGACAGAACGTCCTCATCAAGGAACTCATCGAGCAGTTCGCGCCGCGCTTCACGCCGGGCGGCCACCTGGTGTACGTCGGCGACGCCGGTGACAAGCATCTGGTCTATGACGAGGCGTACCTCAAAAAGCTCGGCGTCGTCATCGACCGACACGGCAAGATGCCCGACGTGGTGATCCACTACAAGGACCGCAACTGGCTTGTGCTCGTCGAGGCCGTCACATCACACGGCCCGGTGAACATGCTCCGGCACACGCAACTCAAGGATTTGTTCGCCGGCTCCAAGGCCGGACTCGTGTTCGTCACCGCCTTCCTGGACCGTCAGGCGATGCGCGAGTACCTGCCTGACATCGCATGGGAAACGGAAGTCTGGGTCGCCGATGCGCCGACCCACCTGATCCACTTCAACGGCGAGCGGTTTCTCGGACCCTACGAGAAGTAGCGCCGCGGCGCGGCGTCCGAGAATCGTACCGAGCCGGGCAGGTTTCTCTGTTTTCTTCCCCGCGCATCCGCGGATGCCGGAAAGACCGTCCTCGATGGAACCGATGAACCCCGTATGGACGGCACCCACTGGCCATGCCGTGGCGTGGCCGAGCACGCTTATTGCCCGCGCCTGTTCTACTACATGACGGTAGAAGGGGTCTTTCTGCCCAGCGCCGACACCGAGCAGGGCGCCGGCGTTCATACCCGAGTAGATCGGCCAAGCGAGGCCCCGCCAACACTCGAAGACAACGGCAAGAGCGGCCGCGGCAGGAAGAAGACCGAGAAACTGGAAGAACCTGACACGGACCCGGACCGCCCGCGTTCCGTGCGCAGCCTCGCGCTCACCAGCGATCGGCTCGGCCTCACGGCCAAGCTCGACTTGGCCGAGATCAACGGCACGACTGCCATTCCCGTCGAGTACCGCAAAGGCAGGCCCAGGCGCTCCGGCGAAGTTGCCGAGCCCGTTGACGAGATGATGGAGCAAGGACGGCTGCTGCCCGGTCCGGAGCCGTGGCCGACCGACCGCGTGCAGATCGGACTCCAGGCGATCCTGCTGGAAGAGGCCGGGTACACCGTCCCCGAAGCGTACTTCTACTACGCGGCGGAGCGGCTGAAGCTCCGGATACCAGTTGACGATGCGCTGAAACGCGAAGCCCTCGCCGAACTCGAAGCTGCCAAGCGAGCCGCGGTAGGGGAGCGTCCGCCGCCGCTGGTGAACGACCCGAAGTGCCCGCGCTGCTCGCTCCAGCCGATCTGCCTGCCCGACGAGATTAATCACCAGCGCCTCACGACGCTCACTGTCAACGGCGAGACAGCCGACGAGCAACTGACGCCGCGGAAACTCTGGCCGCCGCGCGACGACGGCATCCATGTCGTTCTCCAGAAGGAAGGCGTCCGCGTCGGCGTGCGCGGCCAATCCGTCCGCATCACCGACAAGGATGGCGGTGTCGTCCGCGACCTGCCGCTGGCGAACGTCGAATCGCTCGCCGTCCTCGGCGGCGTACAGGTCTCGACGCAGGCACTCGCCGTCTTCGCCGACCACGAGGTTCCCGTCGGCTTCCTCACTGCGGCCGGGCGGCTGGTCGCCATGATGGACCCGATGGGGCCGACGAGCGCCGCCGTGCGGGCTGCGCAGATCAGGACGCTCGACCGGCCCGACAAAGCGCTCGAACTCGCCCGCGCCGTCACCCTCGCCAAGATCGCCAACCAGCGCACGCTGCTCATGCGGAACCATGCCGCTTTGCCTTCGAGTGTGGCGCGCGACATGCAATCAGCGCTCAGCGCCGCCGAGAACGCGACCACGTTGGACGAACTCCGTGGCCACGAGGGCAACGCCGCCGCCATCTACTTCCGCCACTTCGCGGGCATGTTCAAGGAGGGCGTCAAGGAGATCGCCGCGCGTTTCGACAGCAACGGCCGCAAGCGCCGCCCGCCGCCCGATCCCGTCAACGCCGTTCTGTCGTTCGCGTACTCGATGCTGACGCACGAATGCACCGCCGCTGCCCGCCTGGCCAGTCTTGAGCCGACGCTCGGAGCGCTCCATGCCACGCGCCCCGGCCGGCCGGCGCTGGCGCTCGACCTGATGGAGCCGTTCCGCCCCCTGATTGCCGACTCCATCGCCGTCTCCGCCTTCAACCGCGGCGAACTCACCGAGGGGCACTTCCTCGATACCGCCGCCGGCTGCGCCCTGACCGACGCCGGCCGCAAGGGATTCTTCTCCGCCTACGGCCGGCGCATGGACACCGAGGTGACGCACCCCGTCTTCGAGTACCGGCTTTCCTACCGGCGCATGCTCATGCTCCACGCCCGACTCGTCGCCGCCTGGCTGCTCGGCGAGGTGCCGACGCTCGCCTTCCTGACCACGAGGTAACACCATGCGCCGCTGCTACCTCGTCTGCTACGACGTGCGGAACGACAAACGCCTCCGCCGCATCCATAAACTCATGAAGGCATATGGCGAGCCGTGGCAGTACTCCGTCTTCTACTGCACGCTCAAGGCCATCGACCGCGTCCGCCTGGAGAACGCCGCCCGCGAGATCCTCAACCTGAAGGAAGACCAGCTCCTCATCGTGGACCTGGGCAGTAACGAGGACGCCGCCCGCGAGGCCGCGACCGTGCTCGGCCAGAGCCTGCCGGATCAGGAGAGCGGGATGGTCGTGATCTGACGCCGAAGCGGGTATCCTTTCCGGCATGGCCGGGCAGTCGTACTGTGCCCGTTGCTCGGGATGAACCGACGCTTGCTGGTGGAAGGACGCTGAGGAGATCGTGGCGACAAAGAGCTACAAACTGCGGCTTGACCTTCGGGCGGGGCAACCCGTCGTGGATCGTGATCGCTTCGATGAACGCACGAAAGAAAGCGAATCCGTCCAACAGTGGCTTGATGACACACGCGAAGTGTTCAACACCGGCGTCGATTACCTGACGGGATGGCTGCTTCGCATGCACCGCGGCGCCGGTGTGTGCAGAGAGAAGCGGGATGGCATCTGGCGCGAGTGGCAGGAGGTCACGACGCTCGACGCGCTCAATGAAGCCAGGTCACGGCACAAGGCCGATGCGGGTTCATTCGCGCTGCTGGAGAACCGAGAGCTTCTCGGTGCTTTCACAAGCAAGGGCAAGTCCGAAGCCGAGGCCGTCGAGCTGGCCGAATGCTGCCGCCGAATCGCCAAGGAACTGTGCCCGCCCAGCGAGGACAGTTCCGGCGCCCAGATGCCGCGGGACTCCCTTGACCTCTTGATCAACCCAGGCTCCGATGCTCGCGGCCTTCGTTTCGGCACCACCCGCTTGCGCTGGGAGATGGTTCGACTCGCGCCAGACATCAGTACATTCGATGCGTTCAAGGACGCACTGACGGGGCTGATTCGAGAGCGCTCGGGCGGAAACGATGCCACGTCTACCGACCTTCGGAAATCGTGCGTCAATATCTTGAAGAAGGCTGGCGTTGACGGCAAGCACCTGACGGATTGGGCCAACGCCGGACAGCGCACTCAAAGCAGGCGTCGATCCAATACGACGAAGCCACCGAAGCCCGTCGATTGGGATGGCGTTCGCGCGAAGCTCAAGGAGGACGCACAAACACCTGTCTGGCTTCGCAACGAGATTCTCGCTGAAAAAGCCGAGTCCGCAGCTAGCCATGAGGCACTCCTGGCCACGCTATGCTCGACGCTGGAGTTCAGTGGTGATGACGGCAGCAAACAGATCGCTCGCCTGAAGCAGGATGCCGAGAAGAAGGCAAGCGTCGCATGGGGCGAGAGGCAACGCGAGATCATCGATCACGCCACGCGCGATGTGCGCGATTACGGGGTACTTGCTGATGCCGGTTGCCTTCCGATACCCGGCTTCGGCTGTTATCACGACGAGAGCAGCGTGACGCTCGGCCCGGTGACACTCATGAATATCGGCAGCGAATGGAAGCGCGCCATGTGGAACATGGCCGGCCAACGAGTGAGGAGCCACTTGGGTTGGGTCCGCCGTCGAGCGACGGAGCGGATGCTGTGGGAGTTGCGAACGACGCTGTTTGAGCGTGGCGGCTGGATTCGCACCAAGCGCGATGGCAAGTCGATCCGGAAGGACGGCCTTACGCCGGACGACATCCAGTTCGATAACCCGCCGGACGGCGAGGCTGGCGACTTCGATCAGCGGCAGGCCTATGCCAGCAGGAAGTGGGCCGAGACCCTGCGCATGTACGAGACCGACGAGATGCCCAAGCATCTCGAAGGAGTCGCGTTCGGCGCAACCGAACAGCCCCGCATTCGGAGGCGAACCGCCAAGGGGTGGGCGAAGGTTCGTGATAAGTGGATTGATCTCATCACCAAGGCGAGCAAGGCCGACAAACCGGCTCCATCGGCCGACGACCTGCTCGAAGCGTTCGACCAGATGCGGACTCGGAGAACACGGGACTTTGGTGATCGACGCCTCTTCGAGTGGCTGGCCCACCCCGATCGCCGCTGGCTCTGGGCTGGCACGGACAGGGGCGAGGACAATGACTGCGGCCGCGAGGACCGCGATTGCCTCGCCGCGTTCATCGCCCACAACGAACATCTTGCGGACCAGCCAACGTCGATCACCTGGACGCAGGTTGATCCTGTCAAGCATCCGGTCTGGCCCTTTTTCGGTGAGAACTCGGCCGTTGAGTACTGGCTGACGCGGGAAGAAGCGCCCAGCAGAGATCCACGCCTGGTGCTGGTTCTCAAGCAACTGCTCGCACGCCAGGTAGACGGTTCGTACTCGGCCGTGGATCGCGTGAAGATCGCACTTCGCGGCTACGACGACTTTGAGAGAAGCTTCGCTCTCCCGGATAACGCGGGAGACGTTTCCGCCAAGCAGGCGCTCGTGTTTCGTGACGACCTCCTGGGCGGACACACCCGCCAGGGAACGCTCAGCGGCATGAAACTGACATGGGAACGCGACGAACTCGAGGCTTCGCACCGCAAGCGCAAGCCGACGAAGAAGCCACCCCGCATCTATGCGAACTTCAGTTGTGATGCCGGAGAGGCGGCACTGCCTGAGTGGTTGACGAAGAACGTGGGCTCGGACGTGAAACTCAAGAAGCCGCGTGACGGCATGACGCGGACCTTCTTCCTGAAGAAATCGATCAGCAAAGACGGCGCCACCGAGAACGGAGGGTCACGGCTGCCCCCCGGACCACGGCAATGGCCGAACGAGGCCATCGACCACGGCTTCACTGTTCGCGGAACCGACCTCGGCTATCGCACCTCGTCAGCCGGC